>DASWAA010000085.1:0-52880 GCA_036391385.1 Streptosporangiaceae bacterium | reverse complement strand
GGTAGTCAAGGAGGCCCGCCGGGCTGGCTGCCGCCTGACGGTCCGCCGCGCTTCGGCAGGGCATCACCCGGTCTGAGCGCGGTCGCGCCGAGTCCGTCGTCAGGACGAACGGAAGATCCTTCACCGCCTGAGCATGGCGAGTGCCAGCCGGACTGGCCATCGACGCTGGACGGCAGCGAACGTCGTCTGCCCCGAGACGATGCGGACGACGAGCCGCCAGCCCTGAGGCGCACGTGTCGCCGCCAGGTGAAAGACCTTCGGCCGGCGGGTGAAGGCCGCAAGGAAGGCCTGGCTCGCCGCCATTTCGGGCTCGAGCGTCGACGTGACCTGGTCCGCGTACCCGGCCATGGCGCTGGCGAGGCCGGCTGTCGTGTCAGCCTTCGCGGCAAGGGCAGCCGACTCGCCGGCCAGGCGCCCGGAGCGCAGGGCAAACGAGATGCCCTCGCGGGTCCAGGGTTCCAGCAGGCCGGCCGCATCACCGGCGACCATCACCCGGCCCCGGGACAATGGCGAGCCATGGGCACGGCACCGGGTCAGGTGACCGGAGCTCATCGTGGGCCGCACGTGGCTGAGCTTGAGCCTGGACATGAACTCGGCCAGGTAAGCGCGAGTCGCTTCTCCGTCCCCGCGGGCGGCGATGACGCCCACGGACAGGTTTCCGCCCTTGGGGAAGACCCAGCCGTACGATCCGGGTGCGCGGCCGAAGTCGATGAGCAGCCGGCCGGTCCAGGCTTCCGCCTGCTCGGCAGGCGTCGGCACTTCGACTTCCAGACCGAGATCGATCTGCCGGAACGCTACACCGACATAGCTGGAGGAACGCCCTGCGCTCCCGTCGGCGCCCACTACCACCCGCGCGCGGATGCCGTCCCCTTCCCTGGTTGACAGCGTTACCAGGTCAGATGTCTCGGCTATCCGGACGACGGTTGTGCCGTCCCTGACCACGACGCCCCGTCCCTTCGCGCACTGCACAAGCGCGGCATCGAATTCATCCCGCATGACAAGGCTGAGCAGGGGAGTCCTCGACGTGTGGGTCTTCTCATGGCGCCCGTCGATGGTGAAGGTAAAGGAGTTGATCTGCGTTCGGCTGGGCAGCGTCATGCCCGCTGGCAGCGTCCGCATGGAGGTTCCGATCAGGCCACCGCCGCAGGTCTTGTAGCGAGGTATGCCCGAGCGCTCGAGCAGCAGGACGCGACAGCCGGCTGACGCGGCTGTCAGCGCGGCCATCGCCCCGGCCGGGCCAGCCCCGATGACCGCTACATCCCAGGTCTCGGTGGCATCGTTCATAGGCGGGACCCTACCCGGGACGCGTGGCTACTCCTTCCGCCGGACCGGCGCCGTGCAGGGCAAGCCTCATTCCGGTAATGTGCACAGCCGACAGACGGCGGGGGAGGCATCTAGTGACCGCTGAGTACGTCGTGCTCCTCGACGATGACGGCCGTCCGATAGGACAGGCCCTGAAGACCGAGGTGCACACGGCCAGCACTCCGCTGCACCTGGCCTTCTCGTGCTACGGATTCGACGGCAGTAACCGGCTGCTCCTCACGCGCCGTGCCGAGAGCAAGCTGACCTTCCCCGGCGTATGGACGAACACGTGCTGCGGCCACCCGGTGCCGGGCGAACGGCCGGAGGACGCGGTACGCAGGCGCCTGCGGGACGAACTGGGAGTAACGGCGCAGCACGTCGTCTGTGCCCTGCCGGACTTCCGGTACCGCGCCGAGATGAACGGCATCGAAGAGAACGAGGTATGCCCCGTCTTTCTGTGCCGGATCACGGCAGAGCCAGAGCCCAGTCCAGACGAAGTGGCCGAGGCGCGCTGGATTTCCTGGGATGACTATGTGGTGATGGCGCTCTCGCCAGGGAGCGAGCTGTCGCCGTGGTCGGTCGAGCAGGTAGCTGAGCTGCTGGAAAGCGGAATGGTCGAGCGCTTTCTGCAGGACGATTCCGCGCGCTGAGGACTCGGCGGTCAGGTCTGCCACGGCCCTCCTTCATCCCAAACTTGCGTAGCAGTGCGTGATATCAAGACCGCTCAGGGTAGCGATCTGGCTGGTGTGCGTCACGCGGTGCACTGGCCCATGCGAAGTCCGCGCACGATGCTTCCCGAAGGAGACATTCATGACGAAGGCGAGCAGGCAGCCCAGCGGTCGCGGACGGGCGGCCGGGGAAGACGGATCTCGGGACATGCCGGTGCCCGCGACCTTCGGAGCAACCCCGGCCGGGCCGACCAGCGGCGGGCAGGGTCAGATGCCGGTTCCCGGCATGAGCATGACCAGCGGGACAGGCCAGATGCCGGTTCCCGGCATGGGGCCCGCGCCGGATGCTGGCGCGCGGGCGGCGACGGCGAACCGGCCAGGTGACTCGGCCAGCCGCCCTCCTGCCGCGGGAGCGTCAGGCAATGGATCTCCGGGCGGTGATGCCATGCCGCGACCGGACTCCGAGCGGTCGGAGCTGCCCAGGTTCGGTGGGCCTGGCGGAATCGTGCCCAGCGGTCCTGCCTACGAGCCAGGCGTCGTCGAGGTTCAGTTCCGCGAGGGCGTATCCCCGGATCTGCACGCTGGCGCCGACGGCGCTCCCGCCGAGGTGCACAGCGCCGCCACGGGGCCCCTCAGCGAACTGAACCGCATTCTGGCCGACAACCACGTCGTCAGCGCCGAGCCGACATTCCTGACCACGCAGGAGGAGGCAACCGCAGTGCAGGCGTCGGCTGCCGCGCGGGGCTTCGAGACGCCTCACCTGGCACACTTCCTTACGCTGCACTTCGCCGAGGACTCGGACACGGTGGCGATAGCGGCTGATATCAACGCGCTGCCCGAGGTCGAGAGGGCGATTGCGGTGCCCGTCGCGCTGCCCCCGACGATGACCGCCGGCCAGCTCGCTGCCGTCGGCGAGGGTGGTCTCCCGCCTTCTGGCAGCCCCCTGTCCGAGCCACTCGTGGGTCATACCGGGACTGTGGTCACGGATCCGAATACCGGCCTGGACAACCAGTGGTATCTGTTCCGCTGCGACGTCAACGACGGCTGGACCAGGTCCACCGGTCGCGGGGTCGTGATCGCCGACGTCGACTGGGGCTGCCGGACGTCGCACCAGGATTTGGCTCCGAACGTAGCCAGGACCTACAACGCCTACGACGGCACTGCCGACGTGACGCACGGCGGCTCGGTCTTCCACGGCACCGGCGTGCTAGGCCTGACCGGTGCCGCGGTCAACAGCCGCGGCATGGCGGGCGTCGCGTGCGAGGCCATCTTGTGGCCAGTCCAGGCAGATTCGGGCACTAGCCAGGCACTCGGCGGGAACGCCTGGGCGCGGGGGATCGACTGGGTGCGCACGGCCGACAGCGGCGGCAGGCGCAAGGTCGTCATCCTCGAAGTGCAGACGGGATCGTTCGGCAATTACGAGCAGGTCCCCTCGGTGAACGCGGCCATCAAGACAGCGATCGCGGCCGGCGCGGTCGTATGCGTGGCGGCGGGAAACGGCGATAAGGATGCCGGGGTGGACGACTCCGGGCAGCCCATCCCCGAGACCGGCTCGATTCTGGTCGGCGCGACCGCTTACGACCCCGCCATCAACAAGCGAGCCTGGTTCAGCAACTACGGCTCCCGGATCGTCGTCTGCGCCCCCGGAGACAGCTCGCACGACGTGACCTGCGACAGCGGCTCGGATGCGGCGTACCGGAACGGATTCGGCGGCACCTCGGGCGCGACGCCCAAGGTCGCTGGGGTAGCGGCGATGATGCTGGCGGCTAACCCGGCGCTGAGCCATGCCGAGGTGCGCCGGATTCTCAATGTCACGGGAATCGCCGTCACTGCGGACCCCGGCAAGGACGTCGGCACCTTCCTCAACGCTGGCGCCGCAGTGCGCGAGGCAGCGGTGGGCGCGGTCAGCCGGATCGAGGTGTTCGCTCGCGGCGCGGACGCGGCCCTGTGGCACCTGTGGCAGACCGCTCCGAACAACGGCTGGTCCGGGTGGGCGTCCCTGAGCGGCTGGATCGACCAGCCCACCGTGGCGCGCAACGCCGACGGCCGACTTGAGGTGTTCGCCTGCGGCGCCGACGGCGCGCTGTGGCACATCTGGCAGACCGCTCCGAACAACGGCTGGTCGGGCTGGGCCTCACTCGGCGGCTGGATCAGCCAGTTCAGCGTGGGCCGCAACGCCGACGGCCGACTTGAGGTGTTCGCCCGCGGAGCCGACGGCGCGCTGTGGCATATCTGGCAGACCGCTCCGAACAACGGCTGGTCGGGCTGGGCCTCACTGGGCGGCTGGATCAACGACCCGGTCGTCGTTTCGAACGCTGACGGGCGTTTGGAGGTCTTCGCCCGAGGGGCGGACAGCGCGCTGTGGCACATCTGGCAGACCGCGCCGAACAACGGCTGGTCGGGCTGGGCCTCACTCGGCGGCTGGATCGACCAGCTCACCGTCACCAGCAACGCCGACGGGCGGCTGGAGGCCTTCGCCCGAGGCTCCGACGCGGCGTTGTGGCACATCTGGCAGACCGCGCCGAACAACGGCTGGTCCGGCTGGGCCTCACTCGGTGGCTGGATCGACCGGGTCGCGGCCGGGCGAAACGCCGACGGGCGGCTCGAGGTGTTCGTCCGGGGCTCGGACCGGGCGCTGTGGCACATCTGGCAGACCGCGCCGAACAACGGCTGGTCGGGCTGGGCCTCGCTGGGCGGCTGGATCGACACTCTTACCATCTCGCAGAACAACGATGGCCGGCTTGAGGCGTTCGTCCGGGGCTCGGACCGCGCCTTGTGGCACATCTGGCAGACAGCTCCGAACAACGGCTGGTCTGGCTGGGCCTCGCTGGGCGGCTGGATCGATCAGCTCTCGGTCGGCCAGAACGCGCTCTGACGCGAAATACACCAGCGACCTAGGCGTACGCCAGGGAGATCTGCGCGATGTCTGCGGGCCGGATCCGGCAGCATCCGCCGACGATACGCGCGCCCGCGGCAGTCCATAGCCGCGCCTGACCGGAGGAGAAACATGACTGCCCGACCCAGGTTCGTCGCGGGCCGTCCCACGCTTCTCCGCTGTTGGGGTAGACGATGACCGGCTTGCCGGCGGCCTCCCGGGCGATAGTGACAGCCGCCGGCACGTCGGACGGGTCGCAGCAGTTGACGCCTACCGCTACGACCTCCGGCACGTCCCTGGCCACCGCGAAAGCCTCGGCCAGGGGCTGCCCGGCCCGGGTGCGGTCCCCGTCGATGGTGTAGCTCAGCCAGGCCGGGAGTCCGAGTCCGCTGATCGCGGTCATCAGCGCCTGCGCCTCGTCGGCGTCAGGGACGGTCTCCAGCGCCAGCAGGTCCGGGCCCGCCTCGGCCAGGACTTCGAGCCTGGGCCGGTGCCAGTCCGCCAGTTCGGCCACGCTCAGCCCGTAGCGGCCTCGGTACTCCTCTCCGCCGGCCAGAGCCGCGCCGTAGGGGCCGACCGAGGCGGCCACCCACCGTTCGATGCCGTCCTCGGCGAGCTCCGCCCGGGCTGCCTGTGCTAGCTCGACACTGCGCCGCATCAGTCGCGCGGCGTCGCGGCGGTCCAGGCCGCGGTCGGCGAAGCCGCCGAACGACGCCTGGTAGCTGGCGGTGGTCGCGATCACCGCGCCGGCCCGGAAGAAGGCGAGGTGGACCGCCGTGATCTCGGCGGGTTCGTCTGCCAGCAGCCGCGCCGACCACAGGTCGTCCGAGAGGTCGTGCCCGCGCGCCTCGAGTTCGGTCGCCAGCCCGCCGTCGCTGATCAGTACCGATTCAGCCCTGTCGAAGATGCTCACCGCAGCACTCTAGGGCCGCGACCGGAGCCTGCCTGACCAGGTGTCTGGCTAACGACCATCGCGAGCAGATAGAAAGGTGCGTTATGGGAACGAACCAGCGCGCTCAGATCACGATGACCGACGACGAAATCAGCAGCTTCCTGCACAGGAGCCGCACGGCGACGATGGCGACGATCGGTCCTTCCGGCCTTCCTCACCTCGTCGCGATGTGGTACGGGATCATCGACGGCACGATCTACTTCGAAACCAAGGCGAAGTCGCAGAAGGCCATGAACCTGCGTCGTGACCCGCGCATCGTCGTGATGGCCGAAGCCGGCGATACCTACGACCAGCTAAGAGGCGTCAGCATCGAGGGAACCGCCCATCTGATCGAGGACACCACCGCGCCGGAGTACTGGGCCGCGGCGGTGAGCGTCTTCGAGCGCTACAACGGCCCCTACAGCGAGGAGCTGAGACCGTTCCTCGACGTCATGATGAGCAAGCGGATCGTAGTTCGTGTCGACCCCGCCCGGGTGCGCTCCTGGGATCACCGCAAGCTCGGCCAGGCCGCCATGCCGCTCGCCGGGTCCACGGCAGAGTTCGTGGGTAACCCCTGACCGGCAGCACTGGTCCTTCTCATCGGCCGAACGCGCGGAAGGCGGCGCGTACCTCCTCGACGTAGGTGGCGGGCTGCTCGAAGGCGGCGAAGTGCCCGCCCTTGGGTGGCTCGTTCCAGTAGCGCAGGCTGGGGAACTGCTTCTCGGCCCAGCGCCGGGACGGGCGGAAGATCTCCCGGGGGAAGATCGAGCAGCCGAGCGGTACCTCGACCGGGCCGAAGAGCGGCCTGCTGAAGCTCTCCCAGTACATCCGCGCGGACGAGGCCCCGGTGCCCGGCAGCCAGTAGAGCATGACGTTGTCGAGCATCTCGTCCCGGCTGAGAGAGTTGACCGGATCGCCGTCGCAGTCGGTCCAGGACCAGAACTTCTCGATGATCCAGGCGCACAGGCCGGCTGGCGAGTCGAGCAGGCCGTAGCCGACGGTCTGCGGCCGGGTCGACTGCTGCTTGGAGTAGCCCGAGTCCCAGTTCATGTAGTGCTCGATGCTCGCCAGTCCCGCCTGTTCCCG
This sequence comes from Streptosporangiaceae bacterium, assembly GCA_036391385.1. Taxonomy (GTDB): domain Bacteria; phylum Actinomycetota; class Actinomycetes; order Streptosporangiales; family Streptosporangiaceae; genus Chersky-822. The sequence goes on along the minus strand of DASWAA010000085.1, from coordinate 46,018 downwards.
TTCGGTCAGGTCGTTCATGGTGTCCGGGTCGGGGATGACAACGGGCATGTTCAGATGGATGCCGGTGACGTGGTCCGGGTGGCGCATGCCGATGCCCGTTGTCACCTGCGCGCCCCAGTCACCGCCCTGGGCGCCGTACCGGGAGTAACCCAGTCGCGTCATCAGTTCGTCCCAGGCGTCGGCAGTGCGCTCGACTCCCCACCCTGGCCGGCTCGGCTTGCCGCTGAAGCCGTAACCGGGCAGCGAGGGGCAGACGACGTGGAAGGCGTCGCTGGCATCACCGCCGTGCGCCACCGGGTCGGTGAGCGGCCCGATGACCTTGTGGAACTCGACGACGGAGCCAGGCCAGCCGTGCGTGATTATCAGTGGCTGAGCGTCGTCATGAGGTGACCTGGCATGAATAAAGTGAATGGCGAGCCCGTCAATCTCCGTCCGGAACTGAGGAAACCGATTGAGCCGCGCTTCGGACGCGCGCCAGTCGTAGTGCTCCAGCCAGTGGTCGCACAGGTCACGCAGGTACGCGAGCGGAACTCCCTGAGACCAGTCGTCCACCGTCGCCGCCTCGGGCCAGCGCGTCTGCCGGAGGCGCTGGCGCAGGTCGTCGAGGTCGGACTCGGGAATATCAATACGAAACGGCGTGATCTCCTCAGTCATGCCCTACATCATCGCCTGCCTGCGGTGCCCGTGTAACCCGGCCGGGCCACCCTCTTGCGCGAGGATGCCGGCGACTGGTGACAATGTGGGCTGGAGGTTCAGTCATGCGGAACATCGACCGCGTGCTGACCGGGGCCGATGGCTGGCTCGTGCCCGTGCTCGTGGTGGCCGGCGCGGCCCTGATCGCCGTGGCCACCGTCGCCGGTGCCTGGCTGGCGCGTCGGCACGCCGATCGCCGGGAGCTGTACCTTGGCGCCGCGGCCGGTGCGCTGCTGGTCATTGCCGGGCTGCACCTGCTGCCCGACGCATGGTCCGGTGCCGAGCGCTACGGCATCGCGCTCTGGGTGGTTCCGGCGATCGCCATCGGCGCTTTCACCGTGGCCGGTTTCGCGGTCCGGGTCGGATGCGCCTGCCATAGCGAGCGCGAGGCAGCCGGCGGTGCCGGGGCCGCGGCCGCGCTCACGGCGCACCGGCTGCTGGAAGGTGCCGCCCTGGCGCTGGCGGCTTCGGCCGTGGTGGCGGTGGCTCTCGTCCTGCATGCGCTGGCCGAGGGGATTGCCACGGGAACGCTGCTGCGTTCCGCGTCACGGCGCCGGAGGGTGCTGTGGCTGACGGCGATGTGCGCCAGCCCGGTCGCCGGCACCGCGCTGACGGCCATCTGGTCGTTCCCGGCCCGGCTGGTGCCGGGCTTGCTGGCGGTCGCTGCCGGCGTTCTCGCTCAGGCGGCCCGAGTCAGCCTGACGGCAGGGTTGCGTCACGTCCGAGTCGCGAGAACCACGATCCTCAGCCCGGCCGCCGCCACGGTCGCTGCCGCCATCGTCACCCTGGTCGCCGTGCGCGGAGCCGGCTGAGGACATTCTCGGTATTCTGGGGCGCGCTGCTAGGCGTGCGCCGGGGCGCGATCCATCGCCATCTGGGCGGCCCTGGCACCTGATGCCATCGCCGCGTTCATGCCTCCGCTATTGGTCCAGGCTCCGGCCAGGAAGAGGTTAGGGACCGGGGTCTCCTGCGGCAGCCAGCCCAGGCCCGTGTTCGCCGCGGTGTTCTCGTACCCCTCGATCGCACCGTGCGGATTAAGGGTGTAGTCGAAGTTCGTGAGCGGGGTCGAGGCTTCCAGGTACCTGATCGCGGCGTCGAGGCCAGGTAGCTCCCGCGCGGCGCGGGCGACAAGCGCATCCGCGACCCGCTCCTTGAGCTGGAGGTACCGCGGGTTCGAGTGGTAGCCCGCCAGATTTCCGCCGGTTCCCCAGGTGTCCTCATAATCCCAGCCGGCTGCCGTGAAGAGCACCACGGCCGCGTGACCGCGTGGTGCGCAGCCAGGATCGACGCTCGTGTAGTCGGTGACGCTGATCACGGCATGCTCCCAGTCACCGCTCAGGCAGGCCTGCCACGACTGGGCAGGATCGTAGGAGCCGGCCAGGAAGAGCTCGTGGTCGAGTTGCTGCTCGGCGAAGATGTCCCGGTCGAGTCCCAGGTACACCCCGACGGTCGAGTACGAAGGTGCCGGGCTCGCGACCCGGGCGGCGTACTCGGCGGGCAGGTGCTCACGGCCGACCAGGTCCAGCATGGTCGCCGGGGCGCTCGCGTTGGAAATGAAGGTGTCTGCCTCCAGCCGCAGCCCGTCGCTGGTGGTGACGGCGACGGCATGCTGGCCGTGCCAGTCGATCCGGGTCACTAGCTGCGAGAAGAGCACGGTACCGCCGCGCTCGCGCAGCACCTGGACGAGAGCGTCAGTGAGCGCCTGTGCGCCGCCGGCCGGGTACCAGCCCCCGTGCTCGTGGTAGCTGCCCGTCATGACCGCGCCCACCAGGGCTGCGCACTCGGCGGGCGGGAGGCCGGCATAGCCCCATAGCCCGCCGAGTGCGGCCCGCGCACGCGGGTCGGCGACGTGACGGGCCATCAGCTGGTCCCAGGTTTCGCCGCTCGCCCTCGTCAGCGACGGGTAGCGCCGGGGGAACTCCCCCATCGACGGGCCGTGGTGTGCTGACTGATCCTCGTTGATGCGCCGCGCGTCGTGGTACACGGCGTGGACCTCGTCCAGGTAGGCCCGGATACCGTCGGCTTCGGCCGGGAAGTGCTCGATAAGCTCGGATTCGTACCTGAACCAGTCGGCGTGCGCGACCACCTCCCGGTCGGGCAGGCGCAGCCGGTAGAGCGGGTCGAGTCGGCGAAGGCTCAGCCGGTTCCAGATCCCCAGCTTCGCGTAGAGGGTGTCCCAGCCTCCACCGGCCGCCAGGCCGTTCAGCGCGTGCAGGCTGGTGTCGAACCGGTAAGGGCCGCGCGTGAACGACTGCGCGTATCCGCCCGGGCCAGGCTGCTGCTCGAGGACCACCACTGAGCGACCGGCGCTGGCCAGCGCCGCGCCTGCTGCCAGCCCGCCCAGGCCCGCCCCGATGATGACTGCGTCAACTCGATCACTCATGAGCCTTCCCCCGATCGGACGGGTACCGCTCACCCTGGGCGGCATGCTCCCGGCTTCCGTCATACCCCGTCAGGAACTCGTGCTACTCGCGGGGAGCGGGGGACTGCGGAATCTATCATCGCTGGCCCGAGCCTGTCTGGCCGGCTGACAGCTGCCTGGCGAGGAAGGCGAGCGCCTTGTGCAGCGCGTCGGCCCGGTTGACCCGCTTGGCCAGGCCGTGTCCTTCGTCCCCGTAGACCACCAGTTCGCACTCCAGGCCGCGCCCGAGCATCGCGGAGTGGATCTGCTCGGCCTCGCTCAGCGGCACCCGGGGATCATTGGCGCCGTGGACGATGAACAGCGGCGCGGTGATGTGGTCGATCCTGGTGAGCGGTGACGCCGCGTGCAGGAACTCCCGGTCATGGGCCAGCGTGCCGTACTCGCGCTCGCGATAAGCACGCCGGTAGGCCGAGGTGTTCTCCAGGAAGGTGACCAGCGACGCGATCCCGACGATGTCCACGCCCGCTGCCCAGAGAGCAGGCTGAAACGCCAGGCCGGCCAGCACCATGTAGCCGCCGTACGAGCCGCCCCACAGCGCGGCCCTGGCCTGGTCGAGTCCGAGCGAAGGCAGGTAAGCGTGCAGCGCGGCGAGATCGGCCACCGAGTCAAGCCTGCGGTGCCCGTCGTCGGCTGAGTACCACCGCTTGCCGTAGCCGGTCGAACCACGGACGTTCGGCACGAGCACGGTGTGGCCGGCTGCTGCCAGTGCCTGCACCTCGATCCGGAAGTCATCTCGCGCCTGGCTCTCAGGCCCGCCGTGCACGTGCATGACGACGGAGCCGGTCAGGTCATTCTCGGCAACGCCTGGCGGCCGGTACACCAGGCAGGGGATCCGCTGGCCGTCCCCGGCCGGCACCAGGTGAGTCTCCGGTCTGGCGGTCGCCTCGCCGTCGAGGCGGTCCGCCGATCGGGTCAGCAGGCGCTGCGGGCCGAACCCGAAGCTGCGGCGCAGGTGCGGCGGTCGGCTTTCGCCGGGCTCGGCGTGCGGCAGTGCCGTGAGCAGGACGTCGCTCGGCATGTCGGCGCCGCTGAAGGTCAGGGCGACGGCAGCGGAGTCCGGCGCCCAGCACGCCCTGCCGCGGCTGATGGTGCCCCGAGCGGGCAGCGGCAGCTCGAACAGCCGCTCGCCGCTGCCCGCGTCGTGCACGGCTAGGGCCGACGCGCCGTTGTCGTTGCGCTCGACCAGGATCACCGAGCCGTCAGGAGCCGGCCAGCCGGTCAGATCGGCATGCTCGTCGCAGACCAGCCAGGACCGCTGACCGGTGGCGATGTCATGGCGCGCCACCGCGACGAACTCCCGGTCGTTGTTGGAACTGAAGAACAAGGCGTCACTGCCTGGCGACCACGCGAGCGCGCCGTTCATCGCGGGCGCGTCGGCCGGGGTGACCTCTATCGGGACTTCCTGGCCAGCAGGCTCGGTGAGGTCCACCAGCACGACGTGGGAGGCGTTGGCTGTCACCGCGGACAGGACAGTCAGCGCGAGCCGGCGACCATCAGGAGAGATCGCCGCGTCACCGAACATGTGGTCGCCGAGCAGCAGCGGTCGCTCGGTGCCGTCGGCTAGGTCGCGGATGACTGGGTCGAAGCCGACGCCGTTCCTGCGGTTGGTGAAGTAGCAGAGCTGAATGGGCGTGATGTCGGCGAGTGCGTGGATGTAGCGCGGGTCACGCACCACAGGAGTCAGGTCATCGAGCTCAGCCGGGCGGTCGGGGGACGACGGTATCGGGAGCAGCGAGAGCTGATGCAGCTCGTTCCCGCCGTCGTCGTATGACACGATCACGGATCGCTGGCCCGGCAGGTAGCGGCCGAGGCACGCACCGGGCAGCGCCGTCAGTCGCGTTACGCTGCCGTCCGGCAGGATCTCGATAAGCTGCATCGACCCGCTGTCGTCGCTGCCCGCGAGCACGCGGCCGTCAGTATCGACGTCGAAGGCAGTGTACTGGCGGACATCAAGCAACCTAGTAAGACTGAGTGCCACAACAGAACATTCGCACAGCTATGCCCGCACCGTCGCGGGTTGGCCGGCGTCGGCCTCTGCCATCTCGGCCCGGTGTCCGGCGGGCCGGTCAGCAGCCGTCGTAGGGCGCCCACGGCTGGGTGCCGTACTGCGCGTACAGGCGGTTGAACGCGGCCTTCTGCATGGCGACTGAGGCCTGGCCGGCCGTTCCCGGGTAACCGAGTGAGGCCCACGTCGCGGGCAGGATCCCGAACAGGCCGGCCGAAGAGGCGCGCGGGTTGTCCCCGCTCTCACGCCACGCCACGCACCGCTCGAAGGCTGACATTCCGGAGAACAGGGAGGACGAAGACGAAGCGGTCGAGTGCGCGGCCACCGCGCTGCCGGCCCGCTTGCCCTGGCTCGCCCTGGCGTGGGCTCGATGGCCGGCTGATGCTGTCCTGGCCGAGCTGACGTGTTTGCCCGCGCTCTGATGTGCCGCGAGCCCGGCCTGGTGAAGGGCCTTGTGAGGCGCCGCGCGGTGAACCGGATGAAGCGCCCCGTGGCTGCTGGGATGGCTGGTCGCCGCCTGGACGGCCGCCACGCCCGACACGGCGATGCCGGTGACTGCCGCGGGAGCGAGCGCGAATGCTGCGATCTTCCTGATATTCATCGGGGGAACCTGCCTCGTCCGCCCTCAGCTCTTCGCGCATGCGCGACTAGCGGTTATCGGGCGTGACTTCGGTGTCGTGGTCGGGAGCTCACTGGTGCCGGCCGTGCCGGACGTGGGGGTCGTGAGCACCGCGAGATACAACTCCGGTCGCGCGGGGAGTGCTTCCCTCTAGCGGGCGACTATGACGCATGTCACTGCTGACGCCGCCCGGGATACGCCAGGAGATCCCTCAGCTGCTCTATGTGACGCGGGCTGTGGGACGTTGGGCTCTGGTCAGGCAGGCAGGCGTCGCCCCACGCTGGCCTTGTTCGCGTCACTACCTCGCTGCCCGGTAGGTGAGAAGATTCATGGCAATAGCCAGACGGACTCAGATCGTCATAGGAGCAGCCGCTTCGCTGAGTATCCTCGCGGCGGGGTTCATCCTGGGCATTATCGCGGCGCATGCGCCAGGTGAGGTGGTATGCACGGCTAATCCCTGCCGGATAACGATGACCCGCAACGGCACGGACGGCCTGGTCATTCAGGATGCTAGCGGACCGAAAGTGGAGAACGCTCTGCTCATCATCGACCCTGCTGGGATCCCGGAACTCTGGCAGAACGCTGCCGGAGCCTACGAGGGGCCGAAGGGCGAGATCTGCACGACAGATGCGGCACTTGCCCCGGTAGCGTGCCTCGGGAGCAACGGGGCCAGGGGCTGGCTGCGGATCGGCGGGCAGACCCTGACGGCCGCGGACATCGCCTGGCTGCATCATGCCGAGCAGGCGTCCGGGGCCAGGGCTGGCGCGGGCCGATGAGATCGGCGCTTCCGCGGGCCAGTGACGGTCACCGGCCGGGGATCGCCGGGCGCGAGCCCGGCAGGCTGCCGGTCATGGCGGCTTGGTGCAGCCCCGGCATCGTGATTTCCCGTGGAAGTACCCAGGGATGAACGGGGAGTCCGTACGCGGGTTGGTGGGCAGCAGCAACGGTGCCCGGGGCGCCTGGCTGAAGTTGAAATCCCTGAGCAGATTCCCCAGGCCCGGTGCGTTCTCGCGTACGTCCGGCCGGGGGTCGGGCCGCCCGTCGGTCCTCGGGTTCAGCCGGGCGCCGCCGAGAAAGTCGTCCTCGATGAACTTGAGGTAGGCGTCGCTGGTGAGCCTCTGGTGGTCGATGAAGCCTCTCTTCGCGTACGGCGATATGACCAGTCCGGGGACTCTCAGGCCGTAGCCGTTCTGGTCGATCGCCGGCGGCACCACGTTGTCATAGAAGCCGCCCCAGTCATCCCAGCTGAGGAAGATCGCCGTGGACTTCCAGTCCGGGCTCGTCATGGCGGCGTTGATGACCGCCGTGACGTAGGCCTGGCCCCGGTGGACGCTGGCCGGCGGGTGCTCGCTGTCCTGGCCCGAGGGGACGAGCCAGCTGACTGACGGCAGCGTTCCTCTCCTGGCTGCGTGCAGGTACGAGCTGAGCGGCCTGATGTTGCCTAGCTGATGGTCCTGCCGGACGTCACCGAAGAGCGGCAGGGGATTCCAGATCCCCGGGGTCTGCGGGCTCTGCGGCACCGGGAAGCAGGTCTGGGCGGCGGGGTTGGCGCAGTCCGGCTGGATACCGGACTGGACGTAGTACGCCCAGCTCACGTGATGGGCCGCCAGCAGCCAGGTGATGTCGGTCCAGGCTAGGTCGATCGGCGACCGGCGGCCTGCCTGCACCTGCTGGACGGCCCGGCCGAACTGGCTGACCGTGTAGGGGCCCGCGATGTTGTTCGTGCAGCTCATCGCGGAGTGCGTCCGGCAGCGGGCTGACCAGCCGGAGACCAGGTAGAGGTGCTCGGGCAGCGACCATGCCCTCACCGGCTCGAACATGTGGTCGGCGAGCACGAAGTGCCGCGCGTACGCCCAGTAGTTCGGAATCTCGGCGGCCGTGTGATAGCCCATCACATCGGATCGGCCGTGGATGGCGCAGGCCGGGTCGAAGACGATGTGGCACGATCCTCGGGCCGAGTGGGCCTGCCGGATGAAGCCGTTCATCTTGCCGTGGTTCACGTCGGCGACGACGCTGTACAGGTTGTGCGGCCCGCCTCCGTTGATGTCGGCCACGTCGTGATAGGGGCGCGCACAGTGCCCCGCCGTGTTCGGAACGCAGATCGCCGGATGCCCGTGTCGCATCGGGAAGCCGGCCGCTCCGGGGTAGGTACCGAAGTAGCTGTCGAACGACCGGTTCTCCTGCATGATGATGATCACGTGCTTGATCTTGTGTATCCCGGTGGGCGCCGCCTGCGAGCCGCCCGTGCCGCCAGGGCCGCTCGGGCTGCCAGCCGATCGGGTGGCCAGGTGCGCCTTCCCGGTGCCTGCCGTGCACGATGCCAGCAGAACGAGCAGGAGCGCGCAGACGCCGGCTAGCCGAGCCGGTCGAGTGCCGTGGCGGGCGTGCTGCATCGTCAGATCGTCAGCCCGAGGCCGCCGTCGACGACGAGCGTCTGGCCAGTGGCATATCGGGTGGTCACGAGAGCGAGGCAGGCATCGGCGATGTCCTCGGGAGTGGCGACGCGGTGCAGCGGCGCGACCAGTTCCACGCCGGCCTTGCGCTCATGCCAGTCCGCGGTCCACGGGGTCGCGACCAGGCCAGGCGCGACCGCGTTGACGCGCACGCCGCCGTCGGCGTGCTTGGCCATGATCGTCGTCAGGTGGTCAAGGGCGGCCTTGGACACCGCGTACGGTAGCGAACTGCCCGTCTGGCGGACCCCGGCCAGGGAGGTGATGTTGACGATCCACCCGTCGTCTGCCTGCCGTAGCAGCGGCAGGGCCGCCTGGCTGACCAGGAACGTCCCGATCACGTTCGTGCGCAGGACCTTCTCCCAGTGCTCGACCCGCACTCCGTCGAGGTCGTGCAACGGCACGTCGACGGTGACCCCGGCGTTGTTTACCAGGCCGTCCAGCCGCCCCCAGCGCTGCTCGGCGGCTGCGACCAGCGCGGACGCCGTGGCCGGGTCCCCGATGTCTCCCTGCACGTACACCGCGTCAGGCAGTTCCGCGGCGACCTGCCGGCCCGCCTGTGCCGACGATGCCGAATTGACGACGATGCCCGCGCCGAGGCTGGAAAGGCGGCGCGCGACCGCCGCCCCGATGCCGCTCGATGACCCGGTGACGATGACGGCCTTACCGTCCAGGTCCATGTTGTTCCCTTCGCCCGGTCCAGTGCGTCCGGCGCTGAGCCTAGCGTCAGGCGGCGCGCGACGTTCGCGCCGATGCCGCGCCAGCAGGGCAGGGCGCGGCCTGGATGAGGGCGTAAGCGCAGCGCGAACCGTCGCGAGGCGCGGACCAGGGAGCGGGCGGTCTGCGGGGCCGTGGCGTCGAGCCGGGTCGCCAGGGCGAGGAACACCTCAGCCGTGGTGAGCGCATCGCCAAGGGCATGATGCGGCTCATGCGCGGGCAGCCCCAGTTTGCCCGCGAGCAGTTCCAGTGACGGCTCGGCGGACGCGCCGACGGCGGCGAGGCCGGCGGCCCTGGCCAGAGCCGCGGTGTCTACGACTGCGGCGGGCGGGCGCACCCGTCGTGCCCGGAAGGCGCGACGCAGGAAGGCGCGCTCGACCCATGCGGCGTGGGCCACGAGCACCCGGCCGGTCAGGGCCTCAAGCAGAAGGTCAGCCGATTCTTCCCAGGGCGGGGCTTCGGCGAGATCGGCCTGGCGCAGCGAGTGCACGGTGATCGCCGCCGGGGACGGGCGTGCCGGGCTCCGGACCAGGCGGTAGACGGAACTAGCGGCAATCACGCGACCGGCGTCGACGGCCACGGCGCCGAAGCTGACGATCATGTCGCGCCGAAGGTCGAGCCCTGTGGTCTCTAGGTCGACCGCGCAGTAGGGCACCGAGCGCCACGGCCGATCCAGGTGCACGCTCGTGGCGGCATAGGAACGGGCCACCTCCCCGCGCGGGCGGAGCAGGGCACGCCTTACCTGACCCTGGACGTCCACTCGCCCTCCAGCGCTGCCTGGACAGCGGAGATGACCCGGAACGTCTCCCGCAGGAGCCGGCGGGTGAGCGAGTCGAGGTCACGCGGAGCCAGGTACCTGCTCGCCTGCGCACCCGTTTTGATGGCGTCGATCTCCCGTGCCATCAGCAGCCCGAAGATCTCCTCGAACGCGCCGACCAGGCTGCTCGACTCGTCCGCGGTGAGCAGGCCAGCATGCTGGGCGCGGCGCAGCCGCTCCGGCGTCGAGCCCCTGACGTCGCGCGTCACGATGGCCGCCCAGCGGGCGATCGAGGCGACGGGCACCAGCCCGCCGTGCTTGAGGTCGAGTTCGCCCCGGTGCTCGCCGGTGTGCTCGACCACGAAGTCGCGGACGAAGCCGGTCGGCGGCCGGTAGTGCAGCGCCAGGTGCAGGACGCCCTCGATGAAGTCGAAGCTCTGCGCGGCCTCGCCCAGCGCGTCCGTCACCGAGCGGCCGAGGGTCAGGCCGGTCAGCGGGCGGCTGTCGGCGATGATCGAGACCAGCAGGGAAGTTCCCGTTCCCGTTGGCCGGCCGATCCACCGGCCCGCGGCGGCCTTCCAGTCGGTGACCGACCGGTTGAACAACTGCCCGGTCGCGTTGGCGCCTTCCGGGCAGCGACGCAAGCCGCACCGCTCCATGTCGTCGAGCAGGTGCGCGGCCACAGCGCTGATTCGGTCGAAGCTGCCAGGCTGCCCCGGCTCGTCGGCCCAGACTACGGCCGTATCGAGGTCCGAGCCAGGGAACGGCTCCGACCGTGCCGTGGAGCCGAGCACCATCCACGAGCAATCCGCGCCGGTGGCGCTCGCGTCGGCATCAAGGGCGATCAGCCGTCGCATGACGGCGTCTCGCACGGTCGCGAGGAGTGCGGCGATCCGCAGCGGCGGAACGCCGGCGTCGGCGAGCGCGACGGCGGTGGACGGCAGCGCGTGCGCGGCGGCGGCGAGTGCCGGCACGTCCGCGGCGTGCCGCACCGCCGACCTGATCAGCAGGGGATCGCGGACGTCGACCGATGCGACGTCGACCACCCTGACGACGCCGCTCGGCCGGCCCTGGCCGTCTGTCACTGGCAGGTGGTGGACGTCGTGCTCGACCATGGACAGGAACGCCTCGGCGATCGTGGCGCTCTCGGAGATCGTCGTGACCGGCACGGTCATGATGTCGCCGACTGGCGCGTGCGCTGGCACCCGGCCGGTCGCGACGTGCCGCCGGAAGTCGCTGTCGGTCACGATGCCGAGTCCGTCCGCGCCTCGCACGATCGCGCAGGACTGGCGCGCGTCGCCCATCCGCTGTGCCACGTCGCGGATCGGGTCACCCGCGTCGCACCAGACCACCGGCCGGGCGCAAGCGGAGACCGGCGCGGTCGCGTGGTCGGTGAGTGCGTCTGCGCCGGTGAGCCGCTCGCGCGCGATCAGGTTCCCGTAGTGCGTGAAGCGGAGGTGCTCGGGGTGGCGCAGGATCTGCCTCGGATCTGGCAGCAGGTAGCAGAGCGTCTCCTCTGCCGCCCTGACCGCGAGCGCCGGCGGAAGGCCGGACAGCAGCGAGATGTGCCCGAAGGTGTCGCCCGGCCCGAGCAGGTCGACGACCCGGCCGCGGTCAAGTACCTCGACAGAACCGGTCCGCACGACGTACAGGCGATCCAGCGGTTCCGCGTCGGCGGGCACGATCATGGCGCCGTGGCCGAAGTACTCGACCTCGACCCGCCGGGCGAGCCGGTCAAGGTCGGCCGCGTCCAGCGCGTCGTACGGGGACTGTCGGCCGAGGAAGTCGGCATACTCCTTCACCGGTCACCGTGCGGGAGTGAACGAGGCGGAGCACCGCGCGGTGTGGCCTCCCGCTGACGCGGTGACGTCGACGGCGACTGTGTAGCCCGGCGTCGCGCCGCTGATGTAATAAGCAACTGTGGCCTGCCCGGATCCGTCGGCTGAGGTGGTCTTCTGATTGTCGGTGGTCTTGTAGTGCGCGACAGCGGTGACCGACGCCCCAGCCGCAGTGCTGACGCGGACGTAGACCGTGGTGTAGTCGGCGGGGGATCGGTCGCTGACCGATACCGTGCACCGAAGAGCTCCAGCCGGCTGGGAGCTGCTCGACGGGGCTGGCTGGCTGCTGGGCGCCGGGGCTGGCACGGAGCCGCCGAGACCGAGCCGGGACTCGGCTGTCTCCCAGTTCGAGGCGATGGCGCGCTGCGCGCGGGCCAGGCCGATCCGGCCGTCGCAGACGGCATGGTTGAGCGTGTTCTCGACAGAGTCCTTCGGGTTCGGTATCGGTCCGGCTTCTGGCCACAGGTTGGCGGCGTCATTGGCGCCGCCAAGCTCGAGCGGGACGAGGTGGTCGAGTTCGGCCGCCGTGCCGGAAGGGATCCCGTAAGCCGGGTAGGCCTGGCCGAACTTGAAGGACTCGGTCTGGCTTTCCGGTGGCCTGACGTTCTCGGTGTATCCGGAGCGGCAGATAGTGGACCAGATGGTGCCCTGAGTTACGGCCGGGTCGATGGCGCCGGGAGTGCATCGCCGGTCGGGGAGCCTGCCGTTGCCGCGGGCATGACAGTGACCGGTCAGCGAGCCGGTGACCTGGCCAGGGTCATGGACAACCTTGAGCGGGAACGCCGCCGACGGCCCTGACGGCGTCTTGTGCCTAGCCGGAGATGCGGGCGAGGCTGACGGCTTCGCAGGCGTCGCGGCTGCGCCAGCCGCGGACGACGGAGCCTGGCCGGGGGAGCCTGCGGGAAGGCTGCCGGTGCATCCGGACACGAGAAGCACAGCCGCCGTCACTGTGGTCCCGGCCGCGCGAAGGGGTGTCCGGGGAGGCTGCATGGTTTTATAGTGCACTGCGGACCAATCGGCTGGCACGCGCCGGTCCGTCAGCGCTGGTCGTGCCGGAGGGAGTCCGCTGTGACGTTCCGGGTGATCCAGTGGGCGACCGGCGGGGTCGGGCGAGCCGCCATCGAGGGAATCCTGCGTCATCCGGAGCTCGAACTCGCGGGATGCTGGGTGCACACCGCCGCCAAGCACGGCAAGGATGTCGGGGACATACTCGGCCGTGGGCCGCTCGGGGTCATGGCAACTAGCGACGTCGGCGAGATCCTGGCGCTGGACGCGGATTGCGTCGTCTACGCACCGCTGGTTCCGGACGAATCACAGGTCCTCGCCCTGCTGCGGTCGGGCAAGAACGTCGTGACTCCGGTCGGCTGGGTGTATCCAGAGCCGGGCCGGGCGGCACAGCTGCGGCAGGCGTGCCTCGATGGTGGCGTAACGCTGCACGGGACGGGCATCCACCCGGGCGGGATCACCGAGCGGTTCCCGCTGATGATCTCGGCGCTCACCGCGGCCGCTACGCACGTGCGGGCCGAGGAATTCTCCGACATCAGGACCTACAACGCGCCCGACGTGGTGCGACACATCATGGGGTTCGGCGGCACGCGACAGGAGGCGCTCGACAGCCCCATGGCCGCGCTGCTATCCGGCGGCTTCAAGCAGAGCGTCCGGATGGTCGTGCACGAGCTGGGTTTCGACGCCGACCCTGGCCTGCGCACGACTCAGGAAGTCGGCCTTGCGACTGCCCCGATCGACTCGCAGATCGGCGTGATCCAGCCAGGCCAGGTCGCTGCGCGCCGGTTCCAGTGGGAGGCGATCGCCGACGGCAGGCCCGTGGTGACGGCTGCGGTGAACTGGCTCATGGGGGAGGAGCACCTGGACACCGGCTGGGAGTTCGGGCCGCTGGGCGAACGGTTCGAGATCGAGGTAACCGGCGACCCCACGGTTCGGGTCACGTTCTCCGGCCTGCAGCCGGAGTCCGTCGCCGCCGGCCTGGTGCGCAACCCGGGCGTGGTGGCGACCGCCAATCACTGCGTCAGCGCCATCCCGTACGTCTGCCGCGCCGAACCCGGCATCAAGACCTACCTCGACCTGCCGCTCATCGCCGGCCGGGCTGCCGCCAGGTAACTCAGCGGCCTACTTCATGCAGACGCAGAACCGGTCCTGCAGTTCGTCGAGGGCCGCCAGGCGGCCCTGCTCGAACGACTCGTCCCAGAGCCTGGACAGCACCTCTGTCACTGCCGCTCCCTGCAGGCCGAGATCGCGCGCCGCGCGGGCGAGCGCGGCTTCCTTCGGCTGGTCCGTCATCGCTACCTCCGCTGCCAGGCTATTTCTCCCGCCCGCGTGTAGCGAATCCGCGCCTGCCGCGGTTCCACAGCGCCGGGCTACCCGGCGGCGCCAGACCTGGGCCTCTTGGCCGGCGGGCGCCGCCGCTTGTCGCGGACGTAGATGGCGCCTTGCTTGCCGTCGCCCAGGCTGCGGCGCTCCAGCTCGAACAGGGTGGTCGCCGACATCAGGTCGCTCAGCTTGGCGTATCCGTAGGAGCGCGAGTCGAAGTCTGGCTGCTGCTTGGTGACGAGCATGCCGACGTGGCCGAGCTGTGCCCAGCCGTCGTCGTCGGACGCCGCTTCGACGGCATGGCGCAGCTGGCCGATCAGCGCGGTGTCGCCCTTGAGCTGCGCGGCCGTCGCACGTGCGGTAGCCGCGGGCTCCGGGCCAGCCGTCCCGGCGGCCGCGGCGCCCTCGCGCCGCAGGTTCTCGATGTAGATGAACTTGTCGCAGGCGGCGACGAACGCCTTCGGTGTCTTGCGCTCGCCGAATCCGTAGACGGTCAGGCCTGACTCGCGCAGCCGCGCCGCCAGGCGGGTGAAGTCGCTGTCGCTGGAGACCAGGCAGAACCCGTCGAACCGGCCCGAGTACAGCAGGTCCATCGCGTCGATCACCATCGCCGAGTCCGTGGCGTTCTTGCCGCTGGTATAGGCGAACTGCTGTACCGGCTGGATCGACTGCGCGAGCAGATGATCCTTCCAGCCCTTCAGGCTCGTCCCGGTCCAGTCGCCGTAGGCGCGCTTGACGTGCGCTGTCCCGTACTTGGCGACCTCGGCCAGCAGCCCCTCGGTGATCGCGGACTGTGCGTTGTCCGCATCGATGAGCACCGCCAGCCTGGCCGCGTTCTCACTCACCCTGAATCTCCTCCTGCTCAGCCGAAGAGCCGGACGGCTCGGTGCCGGCAGCAGCGACGACGCTCTCCTGATCTATTGTCGCCGCCGCGGCCACCGAATCCGGCCCGGGTATCGCAGACGCGCCGGCGTCCATGCTGTTGCACAGGTACGGTGCCTGACTTACTGCCTTGCCGGATCTTCTGATTTGTGAAATCCGCTTCTAGTATTTGGTTACGGCTGGCGAGGGTTGAGCGGGAGGTTCAGGACATGGCGGAACGCAAGAGCCCGACGGCGGTGCTGCGTGAAGGCCCGCGCGCGCTCAGCGACGATCAGGTGCGGGAGATCGAGGAGACCGACCTCGCCGGCGTGCTCGACGTCGACATCGACGACGTCATCGAGTACGTGCACAAGGACCTCAAGTCGCTTCCTGACTTCACCACGCTCTACCGCCGGTATCTCAAGCAGCGGTGGGACGTCTACGACCTCGACTTCACCCAGGACAAGATCGACTGGAACGAGAAGATGACCGAGGCCGAGCGGCAGTCGTTCATGGCCATCGCCTCCGGGTTCCACCACGGCGAACGGCAGGTGGAGATCGAGTTGCCGGTGTTCATGATCGGGGCGAGCGAGGAGGAGAAGATCCACATCGCCGCGCAGATCGAGGACGAGGCGCGGCACACGGTCTTCTTCGATCGTTTCTACCGTGAGGTCGTCGGACTGCAAGGCGACGACATCATGGACATTCTCGACGCGTCCTTCCCGTGGGTGTCGGAGACCTTTGTCGGGCCGTTCGGGCTGCTCGCCTACCAGGCGGACGAAGTACGGCGCAATCCTTACGACGAGCGGGCGCGGGTGCGCTACGGCACGAACTACTTCCTGTGGATCGAGGGCGTGCTCGCCCTGTCGGTCATGAAGGTCACCCTGTCTTACGCGCGCTGGCGCGGGTTCCTTCCGGCCTATTACACCGGCTTCACGGCGACCTGCCGCGACGAGTCCCGGCACGTCCAGGGTGGCATGCGGTACCTGCAGGACGCGGTCCGCAAGGATCCGACCATGATCGGCGAGATCCACGCCACCCTGCGCACGATCCTCGCGCTGTCCGGGATCGCGAGCCGGGAGATCGTCTACGAGCCGCTTGGCTGGACCCAGGACGAGGTGCGGATGCTGTTCTTCCAGCAACTGCGCCGCAAGCTGAACGACGTCGGCATCGACCTCGCTCCCGACCTCGAGGACCTGCTGCAGCGCGTGCAGCCTGTCCTGGCTGGCGGGTGAGCCGTGCCCGAGCCGATGTTCTTCAGCAAGGAATGGGCGGACGAGGTCCGCGCCGCGCTGGACGCCGGGCCGTCGGCGCAGGCGCGGGCCGGCAAGCTGCAGATGTACTGGGACTTCTTCGAGCTGGTCAAGAGCAGGTACCCGGCGTCGTGGGCGCTCGGCTGCGGTGACCTGCCGGCCGGGCTGGGGACGGGCCCGGCCTACCTCCTCGTCCGGTGGGACGGCGGCGCCGTCACCGACTGCCGCATCATCGGCCCGGACGACCCGCTCGATGCGACGTACGTGCTGGCCATGGCGTACGCGGACTGGATGGCACTGCACGAGGGGTACGACGCGCAGCGCACGGTGATGTACCGCAAGATCCTGCTCGAGAGCGGCGAGCTGCTCGAGTTCTTCAAGACGATCTACTTCTTCGTAGAATGCCTCGCCGTCATCGGCACGGTGCCGGCCGACTACCAGGTGCCGAGCCGGCCGGCAGGTGCTGCTAGGTAGTCACCACCTGCGGGAAGGCGACCGGGCTGCGGTGTCCGTCCTGGTCTACGGCACGCACGCCGAACTGGACGTTGTCCTTGGCGATGTCGAGCGTGACCGTGGTGACGTTGCCGACGTCGGTCGAGTCGGTCCAGTCCGGCGAGGTCGTCTCCCGCGTCACCACCTCGTACCCGGCCAGGCTGGATTCCGGGTTGGCGTTCCAGCTGAGCGTGGTGGTGTTGATGCCGGAGAAGCCGGGCGGTGCCGTCACGTGGATCTGCACGCCCTTGGGCGTGCTGGGCGCGGTGGCCAGCGCCCACAGCGTGGCCGCGTTGACCCGGGCTACCCGGGCGGTGTAATCGAAGTCCACAAAGTCGATCAGGTCACCGAACTGCACGCCGTTGATCGCCTCGACGTTCCGGTGCTCGTGGTCGTAGTTCTCCCGTGGCTCGGTGAACCTGGCAGCCGGGTAGCCCTGGCCCTGGAAGGACAGATGGTCGCTGCCGCGCAGGTAACGGTCGCGCCGCCAGATCGTCCTGATGTTCATCTCGGTCAGCTCGAACGGCGCCACCTCCTGGACGAACCGGCCAAGCTGGCGGGTCGCCCCGTCGTTCTCGCCGCCGGTCGCCTGCATGATGGAGATCTGGCTGGAGGTCACGGCCGTCGGCACCCCCTCCAGGAACAGCCGGAGGGTATGCGGGTCCGGCCTGGTGCCGTCCCAGGCCTGGCTGGCGCCCACGATGTCGTTGCTGAACATGCCCTGCACGTCGGCGCCGGCCGCGGCCATCTGCTTAGCCATGTACGTCGAGCCGTAGAGTCCCTGCTCCTCGCCGGCCACGGTGGCGAAGACCAGGGTGCCCGGGAACTGGCGGGTGGCGAAGACTCTGGCGAGTTCCAGCACGACCGCGACGCCGGAGCCGTCGTCGTCGGCACCCGGCGCATCACTGGTGAAGTCGAGTACGTCGGTCACCCGGGAGTCCAGGTGCCCGGTCACCACGTAGAAGCGCGCAGGGGAGGCGGTGCCCTGCAGCGTCGCGATGACATTGGTGATCGTGGTCGGTACCGGAATTCGGTTGGACACCGGCTGGACGAAGGTCTGCTGCTGTACCGTCATCCGGCCCGACGAGGCAGCCGCGAACGTCTGCATCTGCTGAAAGACCCAGGCAGTGGCCGCGCCGATGCCGCGGGCCGGGTCGGTCTGACTGGACGCGGTGTGCCGGGTGCCAAACTGAACCAGTTGCTGGATCGTGGCCTCGATGCGGCCGGGATCAACGGCATCCAGCAGGGTCACCAGGTCCGGGTCCGGCACGAACCCAGGTCCGGGCGTTTCATCGAAGGTGGACGTCGTAGCCGCGTGTGCCACAGCGGACGGCGCGGCAGCGGCGGCCACGGGTGCGGCGAGCGCGGTCAGCGCGGAGGCGGACAGTACCGTTCGGCGGCTCAGGCCGTTACGGGTGCGGTCATCGTTGTTCTCCATGCTCTGAATCAATGCCGAAACAAAGCATGAGTCAAGCTATCGCGCACCTATGCCGGCAGATTTAATCGTGACCGAGGACCATTATTTCACTTGCCGCGCTGATATCGCTCTATTCAACTCTGATAAGCGCTCTGGCCAATTTCACGTTATTCATGAGCTTCGTCACCGGTACGTCGTGCTCTCGGCCAGTTCGGCGGCGGACCGCATCAGCTCGAGCACGAAGGGACCGAATCCCGCCAGCTTGGGGTCGCTGCCCGCTCGCTGGTAGCCCTGCTCGAGCACGATCGCCAGCTTCCATCTGGCCAGCACGACGTAGTAGTCGATGTCGTCGACCTGGCGGCCGGACGCCCTGGAATAGTAGTCGAGCACCTCGGAGCGCGATGGCATGCCGGTCATGTCGACGTAGCCGCCGACGCTGCCGCCGCCGCCGCTGGTGTCTTCCGGCCAGGACTGCACGACCCAGGCCAGGTCGAGCTTCGGGTCACCGACGGTACCCATCTCCCAGTCCACGATGGCGGCCAGCCGGGCCGGAGCGCCGTGCCGGTACATGACGTTGGCGAACTGGTAGTCGCCGTGCATCAGCCCGGGGATGTAGTCGAGCGGCCGGCGCGCGCGCAGCCAGGCCGCGGCCTCGTCGAAGCCCGGCAGGTCACGGCCCTTGATCCGGTCGAGGAACGTCGTCCAGCGGTCGACCTGCCGCTCGTGGAATCCCTCCGGGCGGCCAAGATCAGCCAGGCCCCTGGCCCGCCAGTCCACCTTGGACAGCCTGGCGATGCCCTCCGCCAGTTCGAAGGCCAGGCCTGCGCGGGCGGCCAGATCCTGGTCGAATGGCTCGGGCCAGCGACGGCGCGTCGACATCGGCGACCACCCGTCGACGAAGCCCATCAGGTAGAAGGTCCGGCCGAGCACAGCCGGGTCGGTGCACACGGCGATCGCCTCGGTGTGCGGGACATCGGTGCCGTTCAGTGCCGAGATGATGCGCCACTCGCGGAAGATGCCATCGTCCCGGCTGGCGGGCGCCGTCGGCGGCGGTATCCGCATGGCGCAGCGCAGGTCACCCCGGCGCAACTCGTAGATCTCGTTCTGGCTGCCACCCGAGATGTAGCGGTGCTCAAGCGGCGCCCCGGTACCGAGTCCCTGGGCATCCATCCAGGCGGTCAGCCTCCCGACGTCCGCGATGACCGGGGTCGCCTGCGCGTCAGTGCTCACAGGTTCCCTACCTCGTTCTCCAGGTACTCGGCGTACTTCGCCCTGGCGGCCGCCAGCTTCCTCGGCAGGTGCTCGGTGGGCCACAGATCCTCGCTTGGCCGGTAGTCGCGCAGCACCTGGCGTGCCACCGTCACCTTGTGCACCTCGGTGGGCCCGTCGGCCAGGCCGAGTACGCTCGCTCCCAGCATCAGCTTGAAGAACGGCATCTCGTTGCTGGCGCCGAGCGCCCCGTGCACCTGCAGGGCTCGCTGGGCGATGTCGTGCAGTACCCCGGGCATGAGCACCTTGATCGCCGCGATGTCCTTTCGCACCTTCTTGTAGTCGTTGTGCTTGTCGATCGACCACGCCGTGTACAGGACGAACAGCCGGAACTGCATGAGCTGGGCGTACGAATCGGCGATGTAGCCCTGCACGAACTGCTTGTCGGCAAGCAGGCTGCCCTGCGTCTGGCGGCTCAGCGCGCGCTCGCACATCATGTCCAGAGCCTTCCTGGCCTGGCCGATCGTCCGCATGGCGTGGTGGATCCGGCCGCCGCCGAGGCGGGTCTGCGCGATGGCGAAGGCCTGGTTCTCGTCGCCGAGCAGCGCGTCGGCTGGCACCCGCACGTCGCTGTAGTGGATCAGGGCATGTGAGCCCTCGCCCGGCGGCTCGTAGCCGAGGCCGACGTTACGCACGATCTCGATGCCAGGGGTGCCGGCAGGCACGAGGAACATGGACATGCCCTGGTACGGGTTCACGTCCGGGTTCGTCACCGCCATCACGATCAGGAACGACGCGGTCGCCGCGTTGGAGGAGAAGAACTTCCAGCCGTTGATGACCCACTCCCCGCCATCGCGGACCGCCCTGGTCGTGAAGGTAGTCGGGTCTGAGCCGCCGCGCGGCTCGGTCATCGAGTAGCAGGAGAACAGTTCGCCATCCAGCAGCGGACGCAGGTAGCGCTCCTGCTGCTCGGGCGTACCGTAATGGGCGATGATCTCCGCGTTTCCGGTGTCGGGGGCCTGGCAGCCGAAGACCACGGGTGCCCAGCTAGAGCGCCCGAGGATCTCGTTCAGCAGGCTCAGCCTGAGCTGGCCGTGACCCTGGCCGCCGAGTTCGGGGCCGAGGTGGGTCGCCCACAGCCCCTGCCTGCGCACTTCCTGCTTGAGCGGGTCGACGATGGCGCGCAGCTTGCCGTCGAGTGGCGTGAACACCAGGTCGGGCCACAGCAGGTCCAGCGGCTCGACCTCGTCGCGCACGAACGCGTCGGCCCAGTCTAGCTTCGCCTGGAACTCAGGCTCGGTCTCGAAGTCCCACGCCATCGTGCCTCCTCACTGGTATGCATCGCCCATGCAGAATATAGTTCTCTCGATGGAGAATTCAATTCTTGACGAGAACGACGTTGCGTCGCGCATCGCCTGCCGGACGCTGGCCAGGCGGGGTGCGGACTATGCGGGCGAGGTGCGACGGCTCCTCGACGCGGCGCTTGAGGTCATGCGGCGGGGCGGGATGGCCTCCCGCCCCCGGGTGGCCGACATCGTGGCGGCCGCCAGCCTGTCGAACGACGCCTTCTACCGTCATTTCCCCTCGAAGAACGCGCTCGTCGCCGCCCTGCTCGAAGACGGCGCCGACCGGCTGGCCAGCTACGTCGCCCACCAGATGGAGAAGGAGTCCTCGCCTGAGGGCAAGGTCCGCCGCTGGGTCGATGGCGTGCTCTCGCAGACGAGGCAGGAGATCGCGGCGACGACGCTGGCAGTGCTGTGGAACGGCGGCAGCATCGGCGAGAGCTTCGCCTCGGGGCGGCACGCCGCCAGCGTCCCGCTGGCGGCGCTGCTCAGGGAGCCCTTCGCGCAGCTGGGCAGTTCCGATCCGGATCTGGACGCATCGCTCGCGGCCAACGCCGCCGTGGGCAAGGTCTCCGACTACCTGTGGCAGCGCGTCACGCCGAGCCCGGCCGAGATCGACCGCATCACCGAGTTCTGCCTGCGGGCAGTCACTCCCCGGTCCTAGCGAGCTGGCCTACTTGAGCCGGTAGAGGGCGGCGGCGTTCTCGCCGAGTATCTTCTTCCGGGTGTCGGGCCGCAGCGTCATCATCGTGTCCCGGACGGTCTCGAGCGGGTCCGGGTACAGGCAGGTGGGGTGCGGGAAGTCGGTCTCGAACATCACGTTGTCCTCGCCGACCTTGTCGACCAGGCCCTGGAGGTCGCCGTGGTTGCGTTCGAACCATAGCGTCGCGTACCAGTGGTCCTTGAAGTACTCGGACGGCTTGCGCGAGAGCTCGGCGGCCTGCTCCGGTGCGTTCTCGAAGAGCTCGTAGTCCATCGCCTCGAGGATGAACGGGATCCAGCCGATGCCGCTCTCCACCGAGACCATCTTCAGCCTGGGGTGCCGGTCGAAGATGCCGGCGTAGATGCTGTTGATGACCACCCGTGCGTTGTTGAGGAAGAGCATCGCCCCGCCGACCGCTGGCTTGATGTTGTCGTGCAGCGAGGGCCAGAAGTACTTGCCGTAGAAGCTGATCGCGGTGAGGCTAGCGCCGATGTGGAAGTGGACCGGCAGGTTCAGGTCGGCGCACACCTCCCACAGCGGATCCCAGTCCCGGCTGGCGAAGTCGGCGGAGCCAGCGTCCTGCGGATCCGAGGTCATGTTGACGCCGCGGAAGCCCAGCGCCGCCAGGCGCTGTGCCTCGCGGACGCACTCCTGGATGCTCCAGGCGGGAAGTACCGGCATCGGGAGGAACCGGTTGCCCGACCACTCCTGCAGTTCCGCCATCGAATCGTTGTAGATCTCGACGCACAGCCGGCGGACCGCTGGATCCTGCGTGGCCTTCGCCAGGTTCTGCCCGCCGATGCCGACCGCGTTCGGGTACACCACCTGGGCGTAGATCCCGCACTCGTCCATGACTTCCAGGCGCGCCTGCGGGTCGTACGCCCCCCGGTGGACGCGTTCGATGCCCCAGACCTTGGTCTCCTCGAACGGGAACTTCTTACCGTCCCGGTCGATCACTCCGCCGGCCCGGGCCGGCCCGAGAGCTGCGCCCTCCACGGTCCACATCGGGACGCCGTCGACCATCGTCACGCGCGGTACGCGGTCCTCGAAGCCCTTCGGGGCCCGCTTGGTGAACAGATCGTGGACCTCTGTCATGTGCGTGTCGGCGTCGATGACACGCACCTCGTCTGCGAGCCTCACCATGTCCGCTGCCTCCGCTGCCGCCGCCGCGACGATTTCCGCTGGATCGCGCTCATTCAAGCACGCGATCAACTAAATAAGCAAACGCTCGCTCTACAAGAGCGGAACGACGCGGGCGGCTGGCTGTGCGCCGGGCGCGGCCCGGAGCGGCTCAGATCACCAGGGAGTCATGCCCCTGCCAGTAGCGCTCGCGAAGGCGCCGCTTGTAGAGCTTGCCGTTCGGTTCGCGCGGCAGCTCGTCGGTGAAGTCGATGCTGCGCGGACATTTGTAGGTCGCCAGCTCGGCACGGCAGTACGCCATGAGCTCGGCCGCGAGTTCGGGTCCCGCGGCCCCGGGATCAGCGGGCCGCACGATCGCCTTGACCGCTTCGCCCATCTCGGCGTCGGGCACGCCGATCACGGCGACGTCAGCGACTGCGAGATGACTTGCCAGGACGTTCTCGGCCTCCTGCGGGTAGATGTTGACACCGCCGGAGATGATCACGTGCGCCTGGCGGTCGGTGAGATAGAGATAGCCGTCATCGTCGAGGTAGCCGATGTCGCCAAGGGTCCGCCAGCCCCGGTCGTTGCTCACCGATGCGGTCTTGTCCGGGTCGTTGTGGTAGCTGAATGGCCGGCCGCCCGCGAAGTACACCAGGCCGGCCTGGCCGGGCGGAAGTTCCTCGCCGTCCGCGCCGACGATGTGGCAGTCCTGCATCGGGCGGCCGACCGAGCCCGGGTGGGCGAGCCACTCGGCGGGGCCGATGTAGGTGTTTCCGATGTCCTCGGTGCCGGCGTAGTACTCGTGAATGATCGGACCCCACCAGTCGAGCATCTGGCGCTTGACGGCGACCGGGCAGGGCGCGGCGCCGTGCATCACGAGCCTGAGGCTAGAGAGGTCGTAGCGCTCGCGATCCGCTGGTGGCAGCCGCAGCATCCGGATGAACATCGTCGGCACGAACTGCGCGTGCGTCACGCGATGGCGCTCGATGAGCTCGAGGCACAACCGCGGGTCGAAGTGTTCCATCACCACCACGGTCGCGCCCAGGCGGTGCATCGACATGCAGTAGACCAGTGGCGCGGAGTGGTACATCGGCGCCGGGGAGAGGTAGACCGCGCCCGGCCCGCCGCCGATGGCGCCGATCCCCTGGGCTATCTGCACCGGCGCCGCCGCGGGATCGCCGAAGGCCGTCCCCGGCAGGGCCTTGCGCACGCCCTTGGGGCGCCCGGTCGTGCCCGAGGAGTACAGCATCTCCCGGCCCTCGCGCTCACCGGCGAGCGGGCCCGGTGCCTGCGCGGCGAGGACGTCGTCGTAACGCTGGAAGCCGGCGAGGTCGCCGTCCGCGCAGATCCGCACCGGGACGCGCGACAGGTCCAGGCCGGTCACCACGCCGGCCAGCGACTGCGAGGTAATAAGCGCGACGGCCCCGCAGTCGTCGAGTACGTACTGCACCTCGCCCGGACGCAGGTGATGGTTGATCGCCGTGTAATGCAGCCCGGAGCGCTGGGCCGCCCACGCGACCTCCAGGTAGGGCCGGTTGTTCTCCATGAGGATGGCGATGTGGCCGCCTTCGCCGATACCCCGGGAGCGCAGCGCCCGCGCCAGCCGGCTGGAGCGGTACTCAAGCTCGGCGTAGGTCACGGTCTGCCCGCTCGGGCCCATGATGATGGCCGGTACGTCCGGCGTGCGGGTGCCGTGCCAGCCTGGCGTCATCGGGGTTGTCACGTCGGCACCGTCACGTCGGCACCGGCACGTCGCGGTCCATCTGCATGACGCTAGCAAGTACCTGAGTCAATGAGAAGAACCCTCTCAAAAATAAGAGGATCACTCTCATACTTCCGGGCGTCGTGACACTATCGGCTGATGACATCGTTCGCAGCACTCCACGACCTGACCGGCAAGGTGGCTGTCGTCACCGGCGGATCGCGCGGCATCGGCCGCGCCATCGCGGCGACCCTGGCGCAGGCAGGCGCCGACGTGGTCATCGCATCCAGGAAGATCGACGCGTGCGAGGCAGCGGCCGCGCAGCTTCGAGCGTCGGCTGGCCGCCGGGCGGTGGCCATCGCCTGCCACGTCGGCCGCTGGGACGACTGCGATCGGCTCATCGAGCAGTCGCTGGCGCGGCTCGGCCGGATCGACGTGCTCGTCAACAACGCGGGCATGTCACCGCTGTACTCCAGCCTCGACGCGATCAGCGAGGACCTCTACGACAAGACCTTCGCCGTCAACCTGAAGGGCCCGTTCCGGCTCGCCGTGCTTGCCGCCACGCATATGGCGGCTCATGACGGCGGGTCGATCATCAACATCGGCACCGTCGGCTCCCTGACCGCGAGCGTCCACGAGCTTCCCTACGCCTGCGCGAAAGCGGGCCTTAACGCCCTCACGGTGGGCCTCGCCGATGCCTACGCCCCGAAGGTACGGGTCAACGCCATCCTGCCCGGTCCTTTCCGCACCGACATCAGCAAGGCATGGGCGCCGCCAGAAGGAGCCGAGGTCCCATTCGTGCCGCTCGGGCGGATGGGCGATCCGCAGGAGGTGGCCCCCCTGGCGCTGCACCTGGCCAGCGCGGCATCCAGCTTCACGACCGGGGCGATCATCCGCGTGGACGGCGGCGTGACCCGCAAGGTCTGAGCGTTCGCGCCGGTGCCGGGCGGGGCCGCCTGGCACGGGATTCCCCGCGCCGCGGGCGAATTCGAACCTTCTTCTCCCAATGAGAGCATTGATTCTCATCTCAAGAGAAGCTAGTTTCCTCTCATTGAGAGGGAGGGAGATATGAGACGCGACCGCAAGGCCGCCATCGTCACCTCAGCCGCACGGGTGCCCAGTGGGACCCGCATCGGTGTCGACCTACCCGCGCCCTCAGAGCCCGGACCGTCCGCGGGCGGTCACCTGATCCGCCATACGCCGGCCGGGGGCAGCACCGAGGAGGAAACCCCGTGAGACCGCAAGTTACCCTCGCCGCCCTCGCGGCGGTTGTCCTGCTCGCCGCCGGGTGCGCGCGCAGTGGCTCCACCGGTACGCATCCGTCAGTTCATTCCCGGGCGCCGCAAGCCGCGTCCGGGAGCTTCGGCAACCTGAAGAACGTTTGCGGGCATGGCACGCCGTCGGGCGCTCCCGATCAGGGTGTGACGGCAAGCCAGATCGAGGCCGGAGTCTTCACCGACATCGGCTTCACAAAGATCCCGGACCTGGTGAACGCCGCCAAGGTGTTCACCTCATGGTGCAACGCCGCTGGCGGCATCAACGGCCGCAAGATCGTCGCGGACATCCGGGATACCAAGCTGTTCAATGTCGTCCCGCAGATGATCGGCGCCTGCCAGACCGACTTCGTACTGGCCGGCGGCTCTGCTGCGTTCGACGGTCTTGGCGTCAAGAACCGGCTGTCCTGCCTGCTGCCCGACTTCCCCGCTCAGGTCGTCGAGCCGCAGAACAACGGCTCGTCCCTGCAGGCCTATGTGCTGAACAACGGCTATTCCTACGCCCCGTACGCGGGTTACTACAACTGGCTGCTGAATACGGCGTATCCGGGCTCGGGAAAGTCGGTCGGAATCCTCTACGGTGACGAGCCGATCACGCAGATCGATTCGGCTCAGGCGGCGGAGACCCTTAAGGCAGAGGGAGGGACGGTCACGCTCAAGGAGTCGTTCCCCGTGCTTGGCATCAGCAACTGGACGCCCTACGCGGAGGCGCTCAAGAGCCACGGCGTCAAGGGGCTTGTGTTCTACGGCGAGCCGAACTGGCTCACGTCGCTTGAGCAGGCTCTGAACGGCATCAACTACAAGCTCGACTGGATCGACGCCAACTCCAATGCCTACGGCAGCCTGCTTGGCAATTCGCTCGCCTACCCGCACAACTACGCCGACATCGACGGCTACTACCCCGTTGAGAAAGCCTCGTCGAATCCAGCCACCCAGCAGCTGATCAAGCTGTTCAACCAGTATGCCCCCGGATCCACAGTGACGCTCCAGGTGCTGCAGGCCTTCTCTTCCTGGCTGCTCTTCGCGACGTCGGCCGACACCTGCGGAAATGATCTGACGCGCAAGTGCGTCTATGAAGCGGCGATCAAGCAGACGGCGTGGACGGGCGGCGGCCTGCAGGCGCCGGTCAACCTGGCCAAGCCGGATTCGCCACCGAACTGCTTCAACGTCGAGGTGTCGAGCCCGACGGGATGGCAGCCGGCCCCGATCCAGCCCAACAACGGCATCTACCGCTGCGGCCCGCCGTTCTACAAGTACAAGGGCAACTATCCCAAGCCGCTCACTCTTGCCGACGTCGGCAAGAGCATGAGCAACCTCAAGTAGCGGACGCGTTCCGGCAATGGGGCAGTTCCTCGCCTTCGGGATCGTCGGCCTGAGCACGGCCGCGATCTACGCGATCATCGGCAGCGGGCTGGTACTGACCTATACCACCACGGGCGTGTTCAACTTCGCGCACGGCGCGGCGGGCATGCTCGCTGCGTTCACCTACTGGCAGCTCACCATCGGCTGGGGGTGGCCGGTCCCGGTCGCCCTCACCGTGGTGCTGCTGGTGGGTGCTCCCGCTTTCGGCCTCCTGGTCGAGCGGGCAGTGATGCGGCCTGTCCAGGGCCTGGGGGAAGCCGAGCGGCTCGTCATCACGGTGGCGCTGCTCGGCACTCTCATCGCGGCCGCGCAGTGGATCTGGAATCCCAACGTCCTGCGGACGCTGCCGACGTTCCTGGCGACAGCCGCGCCGGTGAACATCGGAGCCGCCACGCTGACCTGGCATCAGATCATCACCATGATCGCCGCCCTGCTCGTCGCGGCTGGCCTGTGGATCCTGCTGAGCCGGACGCGGATCGGCGTGGAGATGCGGGCGACGGTCGACGACCGGGCGCTGGCCGGGCTGTGCGGGGCCGATCCGTTCCGGGCGAACCGGGTCGCGTGGATACTCGGCACCCAGCTGGCCGCGGTCGGCGGCATCCTCATCGCGCCAGCGGTCTCGCTGGACGCCACCCAGCTCTCGCTGCTGATCGTCAGCGCCTACACCGCGGCCGTCTTCGGACGGCTCCGCAGCCTGCCGCTGACCTTCGTCGGCGCGGTCGTCGTCGGCTGCATGGAGAGCTACCTGACCGGCTACCTGCCGCAGAACCAGTACCTGCCTGGGCTGCAGCTGGCGGCTCCCGCGGTGCTGCTGCTCGTGGCGCTGCTGGTGTTCCCGCACGGGCGGCTGCGCGGCCACGGCCACCGGCTGCGCCCGGTTCCGGCGCCTGCGCTGCGCGGCACGGCTGCCTTCGCCGCGGCGATCGTCGCGTTCGGGGTGGTGCTGGCGACGGTCCTCAGCCAGCCGGATCTCGTCACCTACGGCGCGATCTTCTCGCTGGGAATAGTCGCCCTTTCTTACGTGCCTCTCACCGGGTACGCAGGGCAGATCTCGCTCTGCCAGCTGAGCATGGCCGGAGTCGGCGCGGTGGTCTGGGCGCACCTCGGCGCGCACGGGCAGTGGTGGGCACTCGTGGCGGCGGTAGCGATCGCCGCGGCGGCAGGAGCGGTAATCGCGGTGCCCGCGCTGCGCCTCTCGGGGATCTACCTGGCCCTGGGCACCGCCGCCTTCGCGGTGGTCCTTGACCTGTGGATCTTCACCCTGCCGTCCTTCGACGTGCTCGGGGTGCGGATCGGGCTGTTCAACCAGGGCTCGGTCAACGTCGTCGGGCCGCGCTTCTTCGGCTTCCGGCTCGCCAGCGAGCCGGATCTGATGGTATTCGCGGCAGCCTGCCTGGCCGCTGCCTCGCTGACAGTAGCGGCGCTGCGCCGCGGCAGGTTCGGCCGGAGGCTGATCGCGCTGCGGGACAGCGAGGCAGCCTATGCGATGCTCGGCGGCAATCTCCTGCTGGCGAAGGTGGCGGTCTTCGCGCTGGCGGCGGGGATAGCCGGGCTCGGCGGGGCGCTGTACGCGATGCAGCAGCAGGCCGTCACCGCACAGCAGTTCAGCTTCGTCGCAGGGCTGCCGCTCTTCCTGGTCGCGGTCGTCGGCGGCCTGGCCAGCGTGGGTAACGGGCTGTTCACCGGCACGGCCTACGCGGGGCCGCTTAACGCGATCGTCGCCGTGGCGCCGTGGTCGGCGAACCTCGTTGCGATGCTGCCCGGGCTGGCCGCACTGGGCCTCGGCAGCAACCCTGACGGCATCATCGCCAGGCTGCGGCGCGACTGGGAGCCGGTCGCCAGGAACCGGATTGCCCTGCCCGCGCTGCTGTGCGGCCTGGTACTGGTCTGGCTGCTGCGGCTTACGCACCTGATCGGCGGCTGGCTGTTCGCCGGCGGAGTAGCGCTCGTCGCGCTGGCGCTGCTTGGCTACGCGAGGGCGCGGCAGGCCGCCGCGGGGGAGCCGGAGACCGGCGTGGAATGGTGGGGCGTGCGGCGAGCCTGGCAGGCCGAGGACGAGAAGGTGCTGAACCGTGGCGTCGCTGCAGGTTAGCGAGGTAACCGTCGTCTTCGGCGGCAACCCGGCACTGAACGGGGTCGCGATGACGGCGCAGCAGGGGCGAGTCACCGGCCTGATCGGGCCCAACGGAGCCGGGAAGAGCACCCTGTTCGACGTGATCTGCGGCCTGCGGCGGCCGTCGGCGGGCCAGGTGCTTCTGGACGGCCGAGATGTCACGCGGATGGGACCCGCGCGCCGCGCCCGGCACGGACTGGCCAGGACGTTCCAGCGGCTGGAGCTTTTCGGCCGGCTGAGCGTGCGCGACAACCTGCTGGTCGCCGCGGAGCTTGGGCCGCAGCGCCGCCGGGCTTCGGAAACTGTGACGCAGATCCTGGACCGGCTGGACCTGACCGAGCTCGCCGATAGCCCCGCCGCCACGCTGCCCACCGGGCTCAGCCGCCTGGTGGAGGTGGGCAGGGCGCTGGCCGTCCGGCCGAGATTCCTGCTCCTCGACGAGCCCGCGGCCGGGCAGGACGCCGAGGAGACCGAGCGGTTCGCGGCGCTGCTGCGCTCACTGGCGGACGACGGGACAGCGGTCGTCCTCGTCGAGCACGACATGGGCCTGGTGATGAGCGTGTGCGACGAGGTGTACGTGCTCGACCTGGGCAGGGTCATCGCGTCGGGCCCGCCCGACGTAGTACGTCACGACGAGACGGTGCTGGCGGCCTACCTAGGAGACCTGTGAGCGGCTGCTCAAGGCGCGACGACGAGCTCCCGATGAGCACCATGCTCGAGCTGCGTGACGTACGCGCCGCCTATGACGGCGTCGCGGTCTTGCACGGCGTGAGCCTGAGCGTCGGCGCGGGTCAGGTGGTTGCGCTGCTTGGTCCGAACGGCGCTGGCAAGACGACGACGCTGCGCGTCGCCGCCGGGGTGCATCCGGTGCAGTCCGGCCAGCTGCTGGCCGGCGGCCGGGACGTGTCAGGCGCCGCCTCGCGCGACCTGGTCCGGGCGGGGGTCTGCCTGATCCCCGAAGGGCGCGGCGTGTTCCCCAACCTCTCAGTCCGCGACAACCTGCGGATGATGACGTTCACCGGGCGCACCCGGGCGGAGATCGAGGAGGTCGCGTTCACGCGGTTTCCGGTCCTCGCCCGGCGTGCCTCGCAGGCGGCCGGCACCATGTCGGGTGGCGAGCAGCAGATGCTCGCCCTCGCCCGCGGACTGGCCACCGATCCGGCCGTGCTGCTGCTCGATGAGCTGTCCATGGGCCTGGCACCGCTGATCGTCGGCCGGCTGTACGAGCATGTGGCCGAGATCGCCCGGCAGGGCGTCGGCGTGCTGCTCGTCGAGCAGTTCGCGGCCGCCGCCCTGAGCATCGCCGATCACGCGGTGGTGCTGGTGCGCGGCCGGGTGGAACGCCACGGCCTTCCCGACGACGCGCTGCGCGCCGAACTTTCCGCCCTCTACCTGGGGAGTCCTGCATGACCTCTACCGAAACGCGCGCGGACCGCTTCGTCCGCGAAGTGGCGGAGCTGAAGATCGCTGACCCGGCGGCCGGGCGGCCTCGCCTCTGGCTGCGTCTCGGCGTGACGCTGATGGTACTTGGCCTCGTGCTCGGGACGTCGGCTTACCTGCTGTCGCATCACACCAGCGACCCGCTCGCCCAGCGGGACGCCATCACCATCGGCCTGGCCGGGGTGACATCGAGCGTCGTCGGGTCGGCGCTCTTCCTGCGCTACTCGCTGACCGGCTTCTTGCGCTTCTGGCTGGCCCGCCAGTCCTATGACCTCTCGCTGCTCGCCGATCGCCTGCTGCACGAGAAGGACGCCGCGGGCGGGTGAGGCCGTCGCCGCGAGCCGGCGCCGCAGTAGCCAGGGATCAGCCGAGCACCTCGCCGGCCCAGGCGTGCAGCGCCGGGGCCAGCAGCGGCCAGCCGACGAAGAGGCCGTCGCCCTGCCGTCCCGGCCGCGCGGCGGAGCGCTCCTGCCATTCGCCGTCGCCCCAGGGCGGCTCGGCCAGCCGGGCGTTCGGCAGCATCCCGGCCACCTGCTCGGACGTCGCTCGGGTGTGGTTGTAGTCGCTTGCGCCGCTGCGGAACACCAGGGCAGGCACGTCGAGTCGCCGCGCGTCGGCGTCTGGCAGTCCGGGAACGAGCTCGTCCCCGCACGGGCAGTACGCCGCCATCCATCGCTCCATCGTCGCCACGAACTCCTTCGGGTCCTGTTCGAGGAACCGTTCCCGGTTGGCCGGGTTCCTCCGCAGGACCTCGGCCCACTCCGGCAGTTCGAGCACGGCCTGCATGCCACCGTTCCAGGCGGCCTTGAGCGATCCCTCGCAGTAAACGATGCCCAGCTTCATGAGGCCGTAGACGCCTCCGCTGATCCACCACAGGGCCAGGCCGGCCGCGACCTCACGATGCCGGGCGGCGGCGAGCAGCGAAACCCGCGATCCTCCTGACCCGCCCGCGATCACGGCCGGCGCCATGTCGAGCTTGACCAGCAAGTCAGCCAGGATGTCGGCCTGCATCGCGGACTCGGACGGCCCGGTGAAGCGCACGTCCGACGCACCGCAGTTCGGGCGGTCCCAGATCAGGACCCGGTTGCCACGCTCTGCCAGGGCTATGGCGAGCTCCCGCACGCCAGTCGAGTCCTTGCTGAACCGGCCGCCCGGGGTGATCACCCAGGGCCTGCCCGTGCCGACCACCTCGTACTCAACTGAGTGCTCGCTCACGCTGATCCTGGCCACGCGATTCAGTTTCCCTCTCAGCTGCGCAGCAGCTGACCGGCTGCCGCTCCGGCGATGTCTGTCCCCGCGGCGCGGGTACCGACGCCGTTGACCCACATGTGCTCGACGCCGGTGCTGCGCACCAGGAGCCGGTCGGCGCCGCCTGGCTGATCGTGCACCCGCTCGACCGGTGTCGTCCCGATGGCGGCCGGGTCGAAAGCTACCAGGTCAGCGAAGTATCCTTCGCGCACCAGGCCGCGCTCGGCGATCCGGAATGCCCTGGCAGGGTGGGCGGTGAGCCGCCAGACCGCGTCCTCCAGGGTGAGGGCCTTGCGCTCGCGGACCCAGTGCCCGAGCAGGTGCGTCGAGTAGCAGGCGTCGCAGAGCTGAGTGGCATGGGCGCCTGCGTCGGACAGGCCGAGCAGGGTGCGCTTGTCGGCGAGCAAGGCGCCGATCTCGTCGTCGCCGTCGTTCTCGAGTACGACCCGGAACCGGGTCTCCATGTTGTCGGCGAGCGCCAGATCCAGCATCAGGTCGAACGGCGTGGTGCCCCGATCCCCGGCGAGCCGGTCTAGCGGCACGCCCACGACATCGCCGTGCGCGCTGGTCTCCTGCACGTCGATCTTCGACCAGCGATGGCTCCAGGCTTCCAGGGTCGCGGGCCTGGCCCGCTCCCGCCACGACAGGTCCTGGTAGAGGGCCGCGCGCTCGGCACGGGGGAGCGCGAGCGCCTCCTTCCACTCGTCGATCGCGGCCAGCGGAGCCGGGTCGGTCATGGTGATCTGCATGACGATCGGCCGGCACGCGATCTGCGGGTAGACCTCACCGGGCAGCGCGGCGCCGCGCTCCACCGTCCGCAGCGCGGCACCGGGCTTGTCGGCGCGAGAGACCAGCGCGGTCCAGGTGACCGGGATCCCGTACCGCACCGCGAGCTCGGAGAACTGGCTGACGAACAGGCCGGGCCCGATGGAGACCTGCAGTACTCCCTTGCCAGCCTCGCCGAGCACCGATGCCATCGCGCTGACCTCGTCTATCTCGGCGAACCGGCTCGGCACTGGCCGGCCGAACGCGCCCTGATGTGCGGGCTGCCTGGAGGTCGAGAATCCGATCGCGCCCGCGTCGATGGCCTCGCGCAGCAAGCGGCGCATGCCATCGAGCTCGTCGTCAGTCGCGGGCCGTTCTTCCCCGCCGAGTACGAACAGGCGCAGCGGCGAGTGCCCGATGAAGGCGCCGACGTTAAGCCGCTTGCGGCGCTGCTCAAGCGCGGACAGGTACTGCGGGAAGGTCTCGAAGCACCAGTCGATCCCCGCGTTGAGCGCCTCCATCGACATTCCCTCGACGTTCTCGAGGGTACGGACGATGATGTCGCGGTGCTCAGGTCGAGTCGGGGCGACGCCGAAGCCGCAGTTGCCCATGATCACGCTGGTCACGCCATGCCAGCAGGACGGGGTCAGGTCACCGTCCCAGAGGATCTGGGCGTCGTAGTGCGTGTGGATGTCGATGAAGCCGGGCGCCAGCGTCAGCCCGTCCAGCTCGACCACCTGCGTCCGGGGGCCCGGGGTGAGCTCTCCGGGGCGGCCGATCCCCGAGATTCGGTCCCCGGTGACCGCGACCTCGGCCGCGCGGCCAGGCTCGCCGCTCCCGTCGACCAGCCAGGCTTGGCGCAGCAGCAGGTCCATCGGTACTCCGCTCGGTTGTCCCGCGCTCAGTGACGCTCGGCAGCTTGCAGGGCGGCAGCGAAACCGCGGTGCAGGTGCTGGGGTGCAGGCTCGTTGCGCCCGAACACGACCGTGTCGAGCAGGCCGGTGCGGACGCCGGGCTCCGTCCGGCCGGCGACCCAGAAGTCTTCGCCGTCGACGACGGTCTCGCAGATCCACGGTGCCATGTCGACCGCCTTCGCCCGTTCCGCTTCGCTCAGGCCGGGGCGCAGGTACGCCGTGTGCACGACCTCTGAGGTGCTGGCATCGAGCGGGAGGATCTGCCACAGCTCGATGTGCCGGGCGTCGAAGGTCAGGCTGGTGTTGGGGAAGAGCTGGTACTGGTAGCTGAAGTACTGCGACACGTCACCCCACTCCGCCTCCGGCCGGCCTTTCAGCTCGTCGATCGACCGGAGCGCCGAGCAGTTGCGCAGGTGCGGCCCGAAGGCGTCGAAGGTGAGCACGCCGCCGTAGGCGTACTTCGCCAGCGTCTTGCGATGCAGGAAGTTGAAGTGATAGTTCTCCCGGAATGTGTCCAGGGTGACCTTCCAGTTCGCGCTGACGCGGTGGACGTGCGGCTCGCCGTGCGGCTCCCAGTCAGCGAAGTCCAGCATGGCCAGCTCGTCCGCCAGCCCTGGACCGAGGTAATCGTCGATGTCTACGGCGGCCCCGGGGCGCAAGCGGCCGACGACCAGCCCGTAGCCCTCGGTGACCGGGAGCTCGACGAGACCCTTGCGCTCCGTGCACATGCCCTCGAACGCGTCCGCGGTCGGGATCGCGACGAGGTGGCCTCGCAGGTCATAGGTCCAGGCGTGGAAGGGGCAGGTAAACCTCTTCGCCTGGCCGGCTCCGTCGACGACCCGCACGCCGCGGTGGCGGCAGGCGTTCGCCAGCGCGCGTACCTTCCCCTGCTCGTCCCTGGTCACCAGGATGGGCGTCCCGCACAGGTCGACGGTCC
The DNA here is from genome assembly GCA_036391385.1 of Streptosporangiaceae bacterium. Classification (GTDB taxonomy): domain Bacteria; phylum Actinomycetota; class Actinomycetes; order Streptosporangiales; family Streptosporangiaceae; genus Chersky-822. The sequence continues at coordinate 12,034 of DASWAA010000085.1, read as the reverse complement.
GGTACGTTCCCGGCCCCGGCAGGGCGCCCGACAGGCACAGCAGGAGCGGCTGGTCCCTGAAGAGCACCTCGACTTCCCGCTCGTGGTGCGCCTGCGAGTAGACGTCCGTCGAGAGCTCCATCACGTCGGCGGCGAGGTCGGTCGTCCGGTTCTCGAGGTGGTCAAGCAGCCGGCGAACCAGGCTGCGCTCCAGTGCTTCCCTGTCCACGGTTCTCTCCTGCGTGGCGGCTGTCAGGCGGTAATGATGGTGGCGGGGTCGGCAGGGGTGAAGTCGTAGATCCGGGCGGCGTTGCCGACCGTGATCTTGTGCTGGGTCTCCTCGGGCAGGTGGGCGAGCCACTTGCTGGCCATGGCCACGGTGTCGGGCCAGGTGGAGTCCGAGTGAGGATAGTCGCACTCGAGCATCACGTTGTCTTCGCCGATGATGTCAAGCAGCCGAAGGCCGGCCTGGTCCTCGATGAAGGTGCCGTACACATGGTCGCGGAACAGGGCCCGGATGTCGGTGTCCAGGTCGAAGGTGGCGGCGCCCTTTGCCTCACCGCGCTCGTGGGCGGCGTTCATGGAGATGTCGAACCGCGAGGCCCAGAACCGCTGCTTGTCGATGACCTGCTCAGCCCGCTCGAGGAAGTAGGGGATCCAGCCGATCGACCCTTCGGACAGGGCGATCTTCAGACCGGGGTAGCGGGTGAAGTTCCCGCTGAACAGCCAGTCCAGCAGGGTGCCGGCCTGGTTCGCGGCTGCCGAGTAGGCCATGAACGCCAGGGTGGGCATGTCGTCGGAGGTGCGGATCAGGTTCGACGACGACCCCACGTGCATCGACACGACCATGCCCGCGTCCTGGCACGCGGACCAGACCGGGTCCCAGAAGCCGGTATGGATCGACGGCAGGCCGAGCTTGGTCGGGTTCTCGGAGAAGGCGATCGACCGGGCGCCGCTGGCAGCGGTCCGCTCGATCTCCGCCGCGGCCGCGGCCGGGTCCCACAACGGGATGATCATCATGGGGATGAAGCGGCCAGGGTATGCTCCGGCGAACTCGTCCAGGATGAAGTCGTTCCACGCCCGCACGCACAGCAGTGCGAGTTCCTTGTCCCTGGCCTCGTGGAACACCTGCCCGCAGTACCGCGGGAACGACGGGAACAGCATCGAGGCCAGCACGGACCCCTGGTTCATGTCCGCCACCCGGGCCGCCGGGTCGTAGCAGCCCAGTCGCATGTCCTCGTAGGAGATGGGCTCCGGGGAGAACTCCTCCCGCTTCTTGCCAGCCACCGCGTTGAGCCCGGTGGTGACGATCTGGCGGTCCTCGTACGCCCAGAACTCCGAACTGCCCTCCCGCACGATCCGGGGGCCGGTGTCCCGCCAGCGCTCAGGGAGTCGCTCCTGCCATAGCCTGGCCGGCTCAATCAGGTGATCGTCGACCGACACGAACCAGCTGAACGACATGACAGCCTCCCAGGGGGCGCACTGGCCTCAGAATCACGCAGGTAAGCGAACGCTCACATAGCATGTTAGCCGGTCAGCCGCTGGCACGCCACAGCCTGCGAGCGCGAGCGACCGGAAGATCCGCCTCAGCCGGGTCCCGGCGGGAGCGCTCAGTCCGTGCTGATCCACACGGACTTCACGTTGAGGTGCTCGTCAAGCGCGTGCTCGCCCATCTCCCTGCCCCAGCCGCTCATCTTGTAGCCGCCGAACGGAACCGCGGGGTCGAACAGGAGCATGGTGTTGACCCACACGGTGCCGGTTCGCAGCTCGCTCGCCATCCGGTGCGCCTTGCCGACGTCCCGGGTCCAGATGCCGCCGGCCAGCCCGTAGGTGCTGTCGTTCGACCGGGCGGCCGCTTCGGCCAGGGAGTCAAACGGCAGGACGCACGCGACCGGGCCGAAGATCTCCTCCCGGGCCACGCGCATGTCGTCCCGCACGTCCGCGAAGACGGTGGGCGCGACGAAGTACCCGCTGGCCAGCTCGCCGGTCTCGATCCGGCTGCCGCCGGCCGTCGTGCGCGCACCTTCCTCCCGCCCCACCTCGAGGTAGCCGGTGACGCGATCGAGCTGCTCGGCCGAGACGAGGGGACCGATCTTGGTCGCCGGGTCCAGGCTGTTGCCGACCTTAAGGCTGTCGGCGAACGCCGACATGCCGTCGACGAACTCGTCGTAGATCGGCCGCTCGACAAAGATGCGCGTGCCGGCACAGCACACCTGGCCGGAATTCGCGAACACTCCCATGGCGGCTCCGGGAATGGCTCGGGACAGGTCCGCGTCGGCGAACACGACGTCCGGCGACTTCCCGCCGAGCTCGAGCGTCACCCGCTTGAGGTTGCCGGCAGCGGCCCGGATGATCCGCCGGCCTGTGGCCGTCGATCCGGTGAACGCCACCTTGTCGACGTCGCCATGCTCGGCAAGCGCCGCGCCGACCGTCTCGCCTGCGCCGGTCACGATGTTCACGACACCTTCGGGGACGCCGGCCTGGGCGAGCAGTTCGCCGATGCGCAGCGCCGCGAGGCTGGCCTCCTCGGCAGGCTTGAGCACCATCGTGCAACCGGTGGCGAGCACGGGAGCGATCTTCCAGATCGCGTTGCTGACCGGCCGGTTCCAAGGGACTATCGCGGCGACGACTCCCACGGGCTCCTTGACCGTGTAGCTAAGCACCGATCCCGGAATCGAGTTCGGGATGGTCTCACCGTGGATCTTCGTCGCCCAGCCGGCGAAGTAGCGCAGCACCTCTGCTTCCCAGGCAGGGGCGGAGCCTGAGCGAGACCGGCCGAGCGGCGAGCCCATGTCCAGCGCCTCGAGCAGCCGGAGTTCCTCGTAGTTCTCCTGGACCGCGTCGGCGAGCGCCCACAAGATGGCCTGGCGCTCACGCGGCTTCATCCGCCGCCACGGGCCGTCGAAGGCGGCCCTGGCGGCCGCGACGGCGAGGTCTGCGTCCTGCGCGTCGGCCTCGGCGACATCGGCGAACACTTCGCCGGTCGACGGGTTGATGCTCGGGAAGGTCCTGCCGGAGGCCGCCGGCACCCACTGACCACCGATCAGCAGTCTCTTGGGGCGGCCGTCGAGGAACGGGGTCGCGGCGGCGGAGTGAGCGCCGGGCAAGGGAAGGCCGGGCGAGGGCACACCGGGCGAGGGCACACCGGGCGAGGGCGCGCCGGGCGAGGGCGCGCCGGGCGAGGGCGCGCCGCGCGGGGTGTCGCCGCGGGAAAGTGTCGGCATGGGGACTCCGTCGTGGCAGAGCGAGGACCTGGGGCTCGGGTACCCTCGGCCGGCTTGGCCGACCGAGTTGGCCGGCTGAGTCTTGCCTCGACACTCTAACCCGGCCACTGTCGTCAAGTAAAAGGGCACTTACTCATCTGAATGGCCTGCGGCTGGACTGGCGGCTGGACTGGCGGCTGGGCTGATGGCTGGGCTGATGGCTGGCCCGGCAGCGGCGCGCGGCGGCGCGGCGGCCCTGCGCGAGAAGCGCCCGCCCAGCGTCGGCTGACCAGCGCCCGCGCGGCCCCGGGCCCAGCCCCAGCCCTCCCGGGCAGCCCCACCACCCGGGACCGACCTGGTCCCAGCGCCGGCGCGCCCAATGCCAGGCCCATCGATGGCCCATTGGTGGTGCTATAGGCCCACCAATGGGCCATCGATGGGGTTCGGCAGGGCTGGACGTCGGGCGCGGGCAGGTCGGATGCGGGTGTGAGCTGGGGTATTTAGTCCTGTTCGTGGCGGTCTAGGAAGGCGTAGACGTCGGCCTCGTCGACGCCGGGGAAGCTGCCTGACGGGAGCGCGGACAGGATGTGCGAGTGCGCGCGGGCCGACGGCCAGGCCATGCCGTCCCAGCGCGCGGCCAGCCGGGCTGGTGGCCGCTGGCAGCCGGGCCGCCGCGCCGCCGGCGGCGCGGCCGGCTCGTAAGGACGGCGCTAGAAAGTAATCACTCACCCTGTTAAAGTGCGGTTTACTCAGGCGGTCGCCCGTACGGCCCGACCAGGCAGGGGAAGCGATGGAGAAGACCACGTCGAGCGCTGGCCCTGCCGCGACGGCGGGGACGGAAGGGGCGTCGGACTGCACGGGGCGAGCGCTCCCCGACGACTGGTGCGTCCGCCATTTCGACTACCTCTCCCCGGAACTGGCGGCGACCCTGCCGGAAACGATGGCGCGCATGCGCGAGCTGTGCCCCGTCGCCCGCAGCGAGGAGCACGACGGCTACTGGGTGGCGACAAGGTACGAGGACGTGCTCAGGGTCGCCCAGGACTGGGAGGTGTTCAGCTCCGCGCACGGCCTCTCGGTATCCAGGGCGCCGACGGTGGTCCGCAACCTTCCGGTGCAGGCTGACCCGCCGGAGCAGCGTATCTTCAAGCGCCTGATCAACCCGTACTTCACCCCCGCTGCCGTCGCGCACTGGGAGCAGCAGACTCGTGATCTGGTGACCCGTCTCATCGACGAGTTCGTAGTGGCCGGTACCTGCGACTTCATGGAGGCCTTCGCCCGGCCGTTCCCCAGCCTGGCGTTCTTCGACTTCGCGCTGAACGCTCCCGCCGAGGACCTGGAGAAGGTCGCGTTCCTGGCGTCGAGGTCTTCTACACCGAACGCTCCGGACGCGCGCGAGTGCTGGCTGGGCTTGTACGCCTGGATCAAGGATTTCACCCGCGAGCGACGTGCTCAGCCATATCGCGGCGACGCCGTCGACGCGATCCTTAACGCGTCGATCGACGGTCGGCCCATCACCGAGGACGAGGTCATCGGCACGGTGCAGCTACTCATCCTCGGGGGACTCGAGACCACGGCGGGCGCGCTCGGGCTGATGTTCCTGCGGTTCTGCAACGAGCCGGAGATTCCGGCGCTGCTTCGCGCCAGCCCGGACCTGATTCCGGCCGCCGTCCAGGAACTGCTCAGGCTCGACCCGCCGTTCGTCTCCGTCGCCCGGACGGTGATGCGCGACACCGAGCTCGGCGGCTACCCGGTCAGGGCCGGGGAGAAGGTGCTGATCCACTGGGCATCGGCCAACTGGGACGACGCCGAGTTCCCGAACGCTGACGTCTTCGATCTTGACCGGGAGCGGAACCGGCACCTGACCTTCGGTGTCGGGCCGCACCGCTGCGCCGGGTCGAACCTCGCGCGGATGAATCTGCGGATTGCCCTGGAGGAGCTGCTCGCGCGGCTGGATGACATCAGGCTGGCCGACGGCGCGGACGTCCAGTATCACGCGGGCCTGACTCGCTCGCCGCTCAGCCTGCCCATCACGTTCACTCCCGGAGCACGACGCGGTGCGATGGCCAGATAGCCAGGACAAGCCGCCCGCCAAGCACGAGAGTGCATTATGCGATAGCTGAGAATAATATTCTCGTAAAGAGTGCCGGGTCAGGGCTACGGCGGGGCGCCCGGCCGGCCCTGCGGGAGGCCCAGCCGGTCCTGCCGGAAGGGCAGAGCAGGTACTCGCTCGACAAGGGAGGCCGCGGATGACCGAGCGGACGCTCCTCACCAACGCGCGCGTGCTGTCGTGCTCCGGCGACGGAACCGAGCAGCCGCTCGACGGTGACGTCCTGATCGAGGGGAACCGCATCGCCGCCGTGGCGGCCGGGCGGATTGACCTCGACCCCGCCTCGGCGAGAGTCGTCGACCTGCATGGCGCCACCGTGCTGCCCGGCCTCGGTGACGCGCACACGCACATCAGCTGGCCGCTGGACTTCGTGTTCGACCATGCCGCCGTGGCGGCGACTCCGCCAGGCAGGCACATGCTGGACGTGGCCGCTGTGGCGAAGACGTTCCTGGAGAGCGGCTACACGCTGATCATCGGCGCCGGGGTGACCCAGGAGCACGACGACCTGCTCGCGAAGGACGCGATCGACCGGGGGCTGATCCCGGGCCCGCGCATCGTTCCCAGCGGCGCGATGATCGCGGAGACCGGGGGGCTCGGGGCCGACGGCGGCATGATGGAGGTGGCCGCGGACGCCGGCGAGCTCAGGGATATCGTCGCCCGCCAGTGCGAGACCGGTGTGCGCGCGCTGAAGCTGTTCATCTCCGGCGACGGCGTGGTGCCGGAGTACCCGTCGCACGACGTGTACATGAATGACGAGATGCTGCTCGCGGCCGTCGAGGAGGCCGGCAAGCACGGCGCGTTCATCACCGTCCACGCCCGCGGGTCGGCGAGCGTCGCCATGGCCGCCCGCACCGGCGTCCGGATCATTCATCACGCCTGCTTCCTCGACGACGAGGCGCTGAGGGCACTGCAGGCCCGGCGCGACGATGTCTGGGTGTGCCCGGGCCTGCACTACCTGTACGCGATGGTGAGCGGTCACGCCGAGGCCTGGGGCATCACGCCGGAGCAGATCGAGGCGTCGGGTTACCGGGACGAGTTCGCGTCCCAGGTCGAGGGAATGGCGAGGCTGCGCGAGGCCGGGATCGCGATCCTGGCAGGCGGCGACTTCGGTCACCAGTGGACGCGCCACGGTACCTACGCCGCTGAGCTGCAGCGGTACGTCGAGCTCGCTGGCATGAGCCCGGTGGAGGCGATCCACACGGCCACGCGCAACATCGGTCAGGTCGCCGGACTCGACACCGGACAGGTCCGCGAGGGCTTCCTCGCCGACCTCGTCATCGTCGACGGAGATCCCGCCGCCGACGTGACCGTCCTGCAGCGGCCCGAGCTCCGGCGGGCTGTCATCAAGGACGGAGCGTTCGCGTACCTCAACCCGGCGATCTATCCGTGACCGACGTCCCGGCGGCTCGGCCCGGCACGATCCTGTCCGGGGCCGACACGCTGGTGCACCTGCTCATGCTGCGGCAGCAGATCGATCAGCGGGACGGGCTGATGACGGCCACCATGGTCTCCGGGTATCCCGGATCACCGCTTGGCGGCTTCGACCTGAGCCTGGCGCGGATGAGCGAGGCCCTCGCGGCGCACCAGGTCATCCACCGCCCTGGCCTGAACGAGGAACTCGCCGCCGCGACCGTCTGGGGCAGCCAGATGGGCGCTGTCGCCAGCTACGACGGCATCGACGGCGTCGTCGGGGCGTGGTACGGGAAGGGACCGGGCCTTGACCGCTGCGGGGACGCGCTGAAGCACGCGAACGCGATGGGGGCGGGCCCCGGCGGCGGGGTGGTGATGTTCTGCGGAGACGACCCGGCATCTAAGTCGTCCACGCTCGCGGGTGACAGCCAGTACACCTTCGAGGACGCGTGCGTTCCGGTGCTGTACCCCGGAGATCAGCAGGACGTGATCGACCTCGGCGTGCACGCCTTCCGGCTCTCCCGGTACGCCGGATCCTGGGTCGGGCTGAAGATCGTCACCGCTGTGGCCGACGGTATCGGCACAGTCGATCTCGATCCCGGCCGACACTTCCCGAGTGATCCGGGCGATGTCGTCATCGACGGCCGGCCCTGGCGGCATCAGCCGCTCGCCACGATCGGCCCGCATGCGGTGCCCGACCAGGAGGTGCTGGTGGTCGATCGTCGGCTCCGCGCTGCCCGGGCCTACGTACGGCACAACGGGCTCGATCGGCTCGTCGGCGCCGGGCCCGGGGCGCGTCTTGGCGTGGTCTGCGCGGGCAAGACGTATCTCGACGTGATCCAGGCCCTGGCCGACCTCGGGGTCACGCTGGACGAGCTGGCCGAGGCCGGCATCGCGATCCTGAAGCTCGCCATGACGTACCCGCTGGTGGAGCAGACGGTCCTGGACTTCGCTGGCCGCGTCGGCGAGATCGTCGTCATCGAGGAGAAGCGGCCGTTCGTCGAACGCCAGCTGCGCGCCATCCTGCACGAGGCCGGACACCACGTCCGAGTGCTCGGCAAGCGTGACAGGTCCGGGCAGCCGCTGGCATCGTCGGCTGGCGAGCTTGATCCGGTCGCCGTGGCCGCGATCCTCACCCAGGTCCTGCCTGAGCTTGCCCGATCCGCTCCCCGGCCGGATGGCGAGCCGGAGCGATCCAGGCTGCCGCTGCTAGCCCTTCCGGCCCGGCCGCCGGCGTTCTGCAGCGGGTGCCCGCACAACCGGTCCACCGTCGTCCCCGAAGGCGCGCTGGCCGGCGGCGGCGTCGGCTGCCACGGGATCATGTACTTCGAGGCGCGGCACAAGGGCATGCGGAGCCTACCGCCGACGCCGATGGGCGCGGAGGGCGTGCCCTGGATCGGCCTGTCGCCGTTCGTCACCCAGCAGCACATGATCCAGAACCTGGGCGATGGCACCCTGTCCCATTCCGGGACGCTCGCCATCCGCGCGAGCGTGGCCGCCGGGGTCAGCGTCACGTTCAAGATCCTCTACAACGCGGCCGTGGCCATGACCGGCGGCCAGGATGTCACGGGGCTGATGGATGTCCCCGCGATGACGCGGGCGCTGGAGGCGGAGGGGGTCAGGAAGACGGTTGTCTGCGCCGAGGACCCTGCGCACTATGGCCGCTCGGCGCGCTGGGCGGCGGGCACGCAGGTGCTCGGGCGCGACCGGCTCCCGCAGGTGCAGGAGGAGTTGCGGCTCGTTCCCGGCGTGACGGTGATCATCTACGACCAGCAGTGCGCGGCGCAGGCCCGCAGGCTGCGCAAGCGCGGTCTGCAGGCGGAGCCGCCGCGCCGGGTCATCATCAACGAGGCCGTGTGCGAGGGCTGCGGTGACTGCACCGCCAAGAGCAACTGCCTGTCGGTGCTGCCGCTCGCGACCGAGTTCGGCGAGAAGCGGGAGATCCACGACCCGTCCTGCAACCGCGACTACTCCTGCCTGGAAGGCGACTGCCCGTCGTTCGTCACGATCGCGCCGAAGCGCTCGCCAAGGCGCAAGTCGCAGGCGCCCGAGGCTAGCCATGCTGGACGCGCCCCGAGCGGCGCGGCGCTAGCCGACCGCCCGCTGGCCCGGCCATCGCTGCCCGCAGGCTCATTGCCGGCCCCGCAGACCCGGCCGGTCGACGGACAGTACGGTGTCTACTTCACCGGGATCGGCGGAACCGGCGTCGTCACCGCGAACCGCATCATCGCCACAGCGGCGCAGGCGGCCGGGCTGCTGACCGGCGGCCTGGACCAGACCGGCCTCTCGCAGAAGGCCGGAGCGGTCGTCTCGCACCTGCACCTGGCCAGGGACCGCAGCGCGCTCGGCTCGGCGGCGATCGGCGCCGGCGGCGCCGACCTGTATCTATCCGGCGACATCTTGCAGGCGGCCGGCGCGAGCCACCTCGCAAAGGTCCGTCCTGGCCACACGATCGCCGTCATCGACCGCGACGTCACGCCGACCGCGGCAATGCTCCAGAGCGACGTAATACTGCCGGAGCCGTCCAGCATCGAGCAGCAGATCGCGGCGCGCGTCGGTACAGGACGCCTGGCCTTCGTCGACTCCAAGCGCATCGCCGATCATCTGCTCGCCGATCATCTGCTCGCAAACGTGGTCCTGCTCGGGGCGGCGTTCCAGCTCGGCGGCCTGCCGGTCTCACTCGCCGACATCGACCAGGCGATGCGGCAGCAGGGCAAGGCGGCGGCCGGCAATCGCGCCGCATTCGAATGGGGCCGCTGGGCGGTGCACGACCCGGCGGCCGTTAAGGCGATTCTCGAAGCCGCCGACAGTGGCGGCGGGGGAGCGGGAAGCATCTTCGACCCCTCGCCGGCTGCCCAGGTGACGGCGGCCGGGCTGGTCGAGGGCCGGGACCTGCCTGCCGGGCTCCGCGAGCTCCTGACCCGGCGGGCGGCTCAGGCGGTCGACTACCAGAGCCGGGCGCTGGCCGGCCGGTTTCTCGACCTTGCGGAGCGGGTCGCTGCCCGCGACGACGCCGGCCAGGGCTGGGCGCTGACGCAGGCGGTCGCCGAGTCGTGGTTCAAGCTGCTCACCTACAAGGACGAGTACGAGGTGGCCCGCCTGCACCTGGCGGCGGACTACGACCAGATCGCGCGCGACCTCGGGTTCGGCGGTCGGTACTCGGTGACGTATCACCTGCACCCGCCCGCGCTCCGGCGGCTGGGGCTGAAGAAGAAGCTGCCGATGGCCGGGCCCTATCGGCTCGCCTTTCGTGGCCTTGCCCGGATGAAGCGGTTGCGGGGCACGCCGTTCGACGTGTTCGGATGGGATCGGGACCGGCGCACCGAGCGTTCCGTCATCGCCGAGTACGAGCAGCTCATCGACGAGATCACGGTGCCGTCGTCGGGCCTGGGATATGACACGCTCGTGCGCATCGGCGCGTCCGCGATGTCGATCAGGGGTTACGCCTCGATCAAGGAGACGGCCGTGGCCGCCTGGCGGGAGCAGGTCGCCGAGCTGCGGCGGGCAGAGCCCGCAGTCGCCGCAGACATCATCGGAGCGGACGCGTGATCAAGCGCCTCCAGTTCGCCACCAGGAACGAGGGACTGTCGCACGCGGCGTTCCTCGCAGCCTGGCCGCAGGCCGTCGCCGGAGCCATCGGGGTGCCGCCCGAGGTTCGCCCGGCACGGATCGCGGTGTGCACGACCCTGCCCGAGCTGACCGGTCCAGACCGCAAGCACGACGGGATCGGCATCGAGTGGTTCACCGACGCCGCTCACCTGGGACGGTTCCTGGCGTGGCTCGACAGCCCCGACGGGCATTCGCTCCAGCGGGAGGTCGCCCGGGTCGTCAGTCGTGCCGCGAGCCCGGTGGTGGTGGCGGACGAGTCGGTCCTGCGCGGCGCCGACTGGCTCGAGCAGCGGTGGCGCGACGGTGGCGAGAAGCTCAAGCACATGGCGATCGCGTTGCGAGCCACCGGTCTGACCCCGGGCGAGTTCGCGCAGCGCTGGCGGAGCCGCCCCGGGCAGATCCGCCGGCCAGGAGCGGCGGAGGTCACCATCATTCCGGACGACGCGCGCGGCCACGCCTACGTCCAGAACTACCCGCGGCCGCTGGCCGCGGGTGAATGGGCGTACGACGCCCTGAACGAGGTGTATTTCGACGACGTCGCGAGCCTGCGCACCCGGATCGAGTGGTTCAGCGAGAACCTCGCCGGCCAGGCCGAGGAAGACCTCGTGCGCCAGTCGTGGTTCATCGCCGCCCGTGAAGAAGTAGTCCTGGCCTGAGCTCGTCGCAGCCACGGGCGTCGCCTCGGCGACGTCGCCCGCCGATAAGCAGGAGGTAGCAAGTGCCGAAGGGCATCATGGTGGTCCAGTCCGCTCCGTCCGATCCCGCCCGCGAGGACGAGTACAACGACTGGTACAGCAACACTCATCTGGCGGAGGTCTGCGCCGTGCCGGGATTCGTGGCAGCGCGCCGATACAAGGTGCATGGCGGGCCGGCTGGAGCAGACCCGTCGGCGCACCCGTACGTGGCCGTTTACGAGATCGACGCGGACGACCTCACCGACCCGGTGAAGGAACTGCGGGCCCGCTCCGCGTCCGGCGAGATGCACATGAGCGACGTGCTGCGACTGGAGCCGCCGCCGGTGATCACGCTGCTCGAGCTGATCGAGTAACGCCGCGACGGCCGAGGAGCGCCGGGGCTCTGGGTCCCGGCCTTCTCCGAGATAACCGGTTCCGCCTCATGAGTGCGGACGAACCGGGAGCTAAGGCCGGCAGCCGCGGGCGGCCCGCCGCCGATCCGTCCGCTGGGGGTGCCCGCTCACTGGCTGATCTTGGGCTTTGGGGCCACGTGGGAGCTCTCCTGGTGGTTGTCCGGTGAGAATCCGGGGAATCGAAGGACTTGCTGGTCCTCCCATGGCAGTGCACCTGACGTGGATTCGTCGGGCTGCCGATCAGCCGAGCGGAGAGCTTGGAGGTATGGGATGCCTGATCAAGGCGACAAGGGGCATAGCGGCGGTTACCGTGCGCCCGAAGCGGTCATGCCCGGTCCGGCGACCGCACTGGTGAGCCGCCGCGAGACGTTCAATGCCGCGCACCAGTTGACTAATCCGTGCCTGTCGGACGATGAGAACCGGCGCCTATTCGGAAAATGCGTCAATCTTCATGGCCATAATTATGCGCTGGATGTCGTCGTATCCGGGAAAATCGACGACGCCAGCGGCTATGTCCTGGACTTGAAGCGGCTTGCGGATGTGATATGCCAGCAGATCATCCGGCACGTTGACCACCGCAATCTGAACACCGATGTCCCGTGGCTGGAGGGGCACATTACGACGGCGGAGAACCTGGCA
>DASWAA010000084.1:0-5841 GCA_036391385.1 Streptosporangiaceae bacterium | reverse complement strand
CATCGACGTGTTCGCACCTGGCCTGTCGTTCTTCTTCGACTCGCACATCGACTTCTTCGAGGAGATCGCCAAGTTCCGTGCCGCCCGCAGGATCTGGGCGCGCTGGATGCGCGACGTCTACGGGGCCAGGACCGAGCGGGCCCAGTGGCTGCGCTTCCACACCCAGACCGCCGGGGTGTCACTGACCGCACAGCAGCCGGACAACAATGTCGTGCGGACCGCGATCGAGGCGCTGGCCGCGGTTCTCGGCGGCACCAACTCGCTGCACACCAATGCCCTGGACGAGGTGCTCGCCCTGCCGAGCGAGAAGGCGGCTGAGATCGCGCTGCGGACCCAGCAGGTGATCATGGAGGAGACCGGCGTCGTCAACGTCGCCGACCCGCTTGGCGGCTCGTGGTACGTCGAGGCGCTCACCGACCGCCTGGAGGCCGAGGCCGAGGAGATCTTCGCCAGGATCCGCGCGATGAGCCCGGACGGATCGATGACCGGCGGGATCCTGCGCGGGATCGAGGAAGGCTGGTTCATGGCGGAGATCGCCGAAGCCTCGTTCACCTATCAGCGGCAGCTCGAGAAGGGGGAGAAGAGGGTCGTCGGGGTGAACTGCTACACCGATACGGTCGAGAAGCCGGTGGAGATCCTCCGGGTCAGTCACGAGGTCGAGCGGGCTCAGGTCAGCGAGCTAGCCGAGCGCCGCGCGGCTCGCGACGAGAGTGCTGTCGAATCGGCGCTCACCGAGATGATCGCCGCCGCCAGGTCTGGCGCCAATATGATCCCCCCGATGATCGCCGCCGCGATGGCCGAGGCGACGCTGGGCGAGATCTGCGGGGCCCTGCGCGAGGAGTGGGGCGGCTACTCCGAGGCGCCGGCGTTCTGACGGCAGGGCGAGCACCCGGCGGCGGGGGACCATCCGACGGATGGGCGAAGCTTGACGGCTGGGCGAGCATAGGGTGCCAGATCGCTGACCTGGATGCGGCAGGATGGAGTCATGCAACAGCCGCGTAATTTCTCTATCTCCGGCGCTGTCGACCTTGGCGCCAGGCAGGCCGCCGCGAAGCGCAAGGCACAGGCGGCAGCAGGGCCGGGAGCCGGCACCGGATCTGCGTTCGTCATCGACGTGACCGACGCGTCGTTCAACGCCGACGTCATCGACAGGTCGCAGTCCGTGCCGGTGATCGTGGACCTGTGGGCCGAATGGTGCGGGCCGTGCAAGCAGCTCAGCCCCGTGCTCGAGCGCCTGGCTGCCGAAGCGGCGGGTACCTGGATCCTGGCCAAGGTCGACGTCGACGCTAACCCGCAGCTCAGTGCGGCCTTGCAGGTGCAGTCCATCCCGATGGTGGTCGCCGTGATCGGCGGGCAGCTCGTGGACGGCTTCCTCGGTGCCCTTCCCGAGGCCCAGGTGCGTCAGTGGATCGGCCAGATTCTCCAGGTGGCAGACGAGCTAGGGATGCCGGCCCCGGCCGGTGCCGCGGAAGGCACAGGCGCCGAAGGGGCCGCCAACGGGTCAGCGAGCGCGTCCGCCGCGCAGGGCACGCAGCCGCAGGGCACGCAGCCGCAGGGTACGCAGCCGCGGGACGCGCGAGCCCAGGCGGCGCGTCCCGGCGGGCCGGGCGGTCCCGGCGGGCCCGGGGGCGGACCGGCGCAGGAGATGCTCTCCGATCCGCGGCTGCACGCCGCGCAGCAGGCAATGGACGCCGGCGATCTCAACGGCGCGGCGAACGCACTGTCCCAGGTGCTGCAGGACATGCCCGATCATCCGATCGCGACGGCATGGCTGGCACAGGTCGAGCTGATCCGGCGGGTGAACTCCTACGACCACGCCAAGGTGCGGCGTGTGGCGCAAGAGCGGCCCGACGATCCGGAGGCGCAGATCAGGGCCGCTGACCTCGAGCTCGCCAACGGCGACGTCGATGCCAGCTTCGACCGGATGCTCGGTCTCTTCCAGCGCTCGTCAGGGCAGGACAGGGACAAGGCGCGGCTGCACCTGCTGAGCCTGTTCGAGATCCTGCCGCCCCGGGACCCGAGGGTCACCAAGGCCCGAGGCAAGCTGTCCAGCCTGCTGTTCTAGCCGAGCCAGATCACGCCGCCAGGGCGGGAATAATGCTACCCAGCTGTGACCCAGCCAGGTGATTCCCGGCCGCCGGGATAACGCATCATAGATACATGCAGGTGGAGTCCCGCACAGGCCAGCTACTGGCCGCGACGCCGATGCTCGGTGACGTCAACTTCCGGCGCACCATCGTCCTGATCGTGGAGGACGATCCGGAAGAGGGAACCCTCGGCGTGGTGCTCAACCGCCCAAGCGAGATCCCGGTACAGCAGGTGCTCGAACCGTGGACCGAGCTGGTGACCGGGCCCTCGGTGCTGTTCCAGGGCGGACCGGTGTCACCGGACAGCGCACTGGCGCTGGCGATGTCGCGCGGCCAGGAGGAGCCGCTCGGCTGGCGGTCGCTCTCAGGATCGAAGCTGATGAACCGGATCGGGCTCGTCGACCTCGGCGCGCCGCCGCAGTTGCTGGCCGACGGGATCACCTCGCTGCGGGTGTTCGCCGGATACGCGGGCTGGGGCGCTGGTCAGCTCGAGGCCGAGATCGAGGTCGGGGCCTGGCTGGTGCTCGACGGTCTTCCCGAGGACGCATTCGCTGCCGAGCCTGACCGCCTCTACCCTCAGGTGCTGCGTCGCCAGGGCGGCGAGATGGCCCTGCTGGCGACGTACCCGGACGACCCCGCGCTTAACTAGCAGCCGCCCGCGATGCCTGCGCCGGGGTGAACGCCCGACCGGCGGCGCGTAAGCTAGCCGACGTGACTGAAGTACTCCCAGACAGCGGAACCCGGCTGGACTCCGACACCAGAACGGACCTGTCGACCGGTGACGGTGACCACGAGCGGTTCGCGCATTACGTCATCAAAGACAAGATCATGGACAGCGCGGTGAACGGCACGCCGCTCCGGGCGCTGTGCGGCAAGGTGTGGGTGCCAAGCCGCGATCCGAAGCGCTTCCCGGTCTGCCCGGAGTGCAAGGAGATCTACGAGTCGCTGCCCGCGGGCGAGGGCTGACCGGACACGTCGGCAGGCGCACCGCCCGTCAGCTTCAGCAGCTCGTCGTACGAGGTCGGGAACACCATGTGCTGGTGGCCGCCGGCAGCCCATACCACCTCGTGGGCGGCGAGCCAGGTATCCACCAGGGTCCTGATCGGCGCAGGATGCCCGACTGGTGCTACGCCGCCGATCACCTGGCCGGTAGCTGAGCGCACGAAGTCAGGGTCGGCGCGGCGGACCGAGCCGAATTCATGCTGCGCCGCCACGTAAGCGGTATCGACCTTGTGCGCGCCGCTGGTCAGGATCAGGAGCGGCTCGCCGTCGGCATTGAAGATCAGGCTGTTAGCGATCGCTCCTACCGCACAGCCGAGCTGGGCGGCCGCGGCGGCCGCCGTCGGAGCGGGCTCGGGCAGTTCGATGACCTCGCCGGAGGCGCCGAGCGATGCCAGGACGTCGGCGACATGACGTGCGCTTGGATGCATGACGTGCAGGCTACCGTCGCCCGGGCTTAATCCAAGAGCGGTTATCGGGCACCGCCGTCACGCCGGCCAGCGGCTCCGCTGGCGAGTGCGGCCCACGAAGAGAGCATCCGGTGACATGCACGGCCTGTGCCCGGGCAGTGGAACACTAGAGGAAAGGAGGTGGCATACCAGTGAGCGTCGCACCTGTTGAAGTCACCCGGCCGGAGACTGACGAGCAGGCGAGCGTTGACCGGCCATGGATCACCATCGTCTGGAACGACCCGGTGAATCTCATGGACTATGTGACGTACGTATTTCAGCGGGTCTTCGGGTACTCCAAGGCCAAGGCGGAGAAGCTTATGCTCGACGTCCACCACACGGGCAAGGCCGTGGTGGCCGCGGGCGCCAGGGAATCCATGGAGCGCAACGCCGAGACCCTGCACGGCTATGGTCTGTGGGCCACGGTGAGCCACGACTCGTGAGCTTGCGCGAGCCGGAGGAGCCGGAGGAGATGATGGGCTTTCGCGGGACCGGGGACGGTGTGACCGCGCGCTTCGCCAAGCCTGAGGCGGCGATCATCAGGGACCTGGTCACGCAGGTCGTCGAGCTGATCGTGGCGGACATGCCGCCGCCCGATGCCGACGAGCTTGCGGCGATGGTCGGGCTGAGTGAGCAGACCGAGTTGCCCGAGGACCCGGTGCTGGCCAGGCTGCTTCCCGACGGTTACACAGGTGACCCAGAGGCAGCGCGGGAGTTCCGCAGGTTCACCGAGTCCGGGCTCCGGTCGGCCAAGGTGGGGTCGGCCAGGACGCTGCTCGAGACCCTTCCGGTTGGCGGCGGACGGGTCAGGCTCACGAACGAGCAGGCCGAGGCGTGGCTTCGCTCGCTCAACGACGTGCGGCTCGCGCTCGGCGTCCGGCTGGGAGTCACGGACGACTTCGACGGGCTTGATGACGACGTCGAGGCCAATGACCCCCGTTATGCCTATGTTCAGGTCTATCAGTGGCTGGCCTATCTCCAGGAGAGCCTCGTCGCCGCATTGTCGTAGCGAACGGTTACGATCTGCCCCATGCTGACCATCCCGCGTGCCCTCGTCGACGCCGTGATCGCGCACGCCAGGAAAGACCACCCGGACGAGGCCTGCGGCGTCATCGCCGGGCCGGCCGGGAGCGACCGCCCGGAGCGGCTCGTCGTGATGGACAACGCGGAGCGCTCGCCGACTTTCTACCGGTTCGACTCGATGGAGCAGTTGCGGGTGTGGCGGGAGATGGACGACCGCGACGAGGAGCCCGTGGTCATCTACCACTCGCACACGGCCACCGAGGCATACCCGTCCCGTACCGACATCTCGTACGCGAGCGAGCCGGACGCGCACTACCTGCTGGTCTCGACCAGAGAGCCGGACCAGGCCGAGATCCGGTCATTCCGGATCGTTGACGGGATGGTCACCGAGGAGGAGGTTCAGGTTGTCGAGGACGCGGATGGAATGATCGAGACCTGACGTGAGTTGTCCTTCGAGCCACCCGATACACCCTGGAGAGTTACTGATGGCCATCGAAGTCCGCATCCCGACGATCCTGCGCACGTTCACCGGCGGCGCTAAGTCGGTTGAGGGCTCCGGCGACACGCTGGACGAGCTGATCGCTGACCTGGACGCCCGCCACTCCGGCCTGCGTGACCGGCTAGTTGATGACTCAGGTCTGCGCCGGTTCGTTAACGTCTACCTCAACGACGAGGACGTGCGGTTCCTCGGCGGGCTGACGGCTACGGTCAAGGACGGCGACACTGTTACCGTGCTTCCGGCGGTGGCCGGCGGGATGCGCTGAGCCCGTCGCGTGCTCCTGACAGCGGGCGAGGACGATGCGCTACGACTCGCTGCTTGACTCGGTAGGCGGCACGCCGCTGGTCGGCCTGCCGCATCTGTCTCCGGGGCCGCAGGCTCGGCTGTGGGCGAAGCTGGAGGACCGGAACCCGACCGGATCGGTCAAGGACCGGGCCGCGCTGTGGATGGTGCAGGCGGCGGAGAAGGACGGGCTGCTCAAGCCGGGCTGCACGATCCTGGAGCCGACCTCCGGCAATACCGGCATCTCGCTCGCGATGATCTCCAGGCTCCGCGGCTACAAGCTTGTCTGCGTCATGCCGGAGAACACCTCCGCCGAGCGGACCCAGCTGCTGCAGATGTACGGGGCCTCGATCGTCTACTCGCCGGCCGCCGGCGGGTCGAACGAGGCCGTACGGGTCGCCAAGCAGATGGCGGCCGAGAATCCCGGCTGGGTGATGCTGTACCAGTACGGCAACGAGGCGAACGCCCGGGCGCACTACGAGTCGACCGGCCCGGAGATCCT
>DASWAA010000083.1:0-3758 GCA_036391385.1 Streptosporangiaceae bacterium | reverse complement strand
CCTCGTCGCCTTCCGGATCGTCTGGGTCAATCCCCGGACCAAGAGCGCGGTCTACCAGCCGCTCGCGGGCGGAATGGCCGCCGCCTGGCCGCACTGTGATGCCGTAGTCAGCGGGCACACGCTGCAGGCGCTTGACCAGCTAACCGCCGCGCTGGCCGATCCGGTCCGGCGCCGCGCCCCCGTGCGCCCGGTGGCGGGCGAGCTCTAGCCGATCAAGCTCTAGCCGATCAAGTTCCGGCGGGTGCCCGCAGCGAGCGGAGGCACGATTTCGCTTACTGGAAGTGCCTCTACGAGCACCGTCAGTGACTATCGTGCGGATAGTGCGGACGAGACCGGGAGCGGGCCTGCTGGCCGCCGGGCTGGCAGCCTTCTGCGCCGCCGTCGGTGGCTATGCCGGCTATGCCAGCACGCACCGGCGGAGCGACTGGATGCAGCCGGTGGACCTGCGCGTCTACCGTTTCGGCGGGTTCATTGCCGCGCATGCCGCTCCCTGGTACGACCCGGGGAGCGCCGCGCCGCTCTACGACTGGCCTGGTTACCTGAACCTGAAGTTCACCTATCCGCCGTTCGCCGCCCTGGTGTTCACCGCGCTCACCGTCCCGGGACTGCGCCTGCTCGAATACCTGTCGGTCGGGCTGAACATCGTGGCGCTAGTGGCGGCGATCTGGTTCACTCTGGGCGGACTCGACCGCCAGTCGCCGGATGCGGCCGCCCAGCCGGCCAGCACCCTGCCTGGCCGTTCGCCGCATCGGGAGCACCCTGCTGTCGCCATGGCTGCCGTGCGCCCCCGATGGGCGAGTCGGCGGGTCCGGGCCGGGGCGACGCTGCTGATCGCGGCCGTAGCGTTCTGGTCCGAGCCGGTCCAGCGCGTGCTCTTCCTCGGTCAGGTCGAGCTTGTCCTGATGGCGCTGGTCCTGTGGGACGTGTGCCAGCCCGACCGGCGGTGGTGGAAGGGCGCTGGCATCGGCATCGCGGCCGGCGTCAAGCTGGTACCGCTGATCTTCATCCCCTACCTGCTGCTGACGCGCCGGTTCCGCCAGGCCGCGATCGCCGCCGGCGTCTTCGCGATCACCGTCGCGCTGGGGTTCGCGGCGATGCCGGGCAGCGCGAGCCGGTGGTGGCTAGGCGGGCTGTTCGCGCGCGGCAGCAGGACCGGCTTCGCCGGCTGGGAGGGCAATCAGTCGCTGCTGGCGCTCACGGCTCGCCTGGCCGGCAGTGTCGCCGCCGGCACGCCGTTCTGGCTCGCCGCCGCGATCGTGGCGACCGTGGCCGGGCTTGCCTGCGCTGCCGTCCTCGACCGGGCCGGTTATCCCCTGGTCGGCGTGCTCACCTGCGCGCTCACCGGGGTGCTGGTCTCACCGATCAGCTGGGACCACCACTGGGTGTGGGTCGTCCCCGGGCTGACGGTACTGGGGTGGTACGCGGTCCGCTCACGCGGTCGCCTGCGCTGGGCGCTGCTCGGCCTGGCCGTGACCATCGCCGGCATCTTCGCGGCCTGGCCGGGCGCCTGGCTCGGCGAGCCGCGCGATCCCGGCGGCTTCTCGCTCGGCCTGATCTGGCTGCCGCCTAACACCAGCCCGGGGACCTACTACCTGCGCGGCGACCAGCCCTGGTATCCGGAATACCACTGGCGGGGCACGGCGCTGCTGACCGGGAATCTCTACATCCTGACCGGCATCTTGCTGCTGGCCGGCCTGATCTCGTTCGCCGTCGTGGCCCGGCGCCGCTCAAGGCGCCCGGACTCGCACATGACGGCGAGCCCGGCCGCGGCGCAGAGCAGCACGGCCGGAGCGACTCCGACCTGGATCGCGTGAGCGATCGCGGCCAGCGTCCGGGCGGGCGGCAATCCCGGGTTTCCCGGCATCAGGACGAGCGTGCCGATGGTCAGCCTGGCCAGTACCAGCCAGTCGAGCCGCGATGCCGGGTACAGCACCAGCAGGCACAGGGCCATCGTGTCGTACCAGGCCAGCTGGTACGGCCAGACGAAGAGCCAGGCCAGGCTCAGGGCCAGGGCAGGGGCGACGGCGGGCGGCGACGCAGCCCCGGCCGGCAGCCGTCGCAGCAGCAGGATCGCCAGGCCGACGGTGAGAGGCCCGGCAATCAGTACCAGGTGCTGGCCGACGTAGCCGGCCGATCCGGAGACGAAGGTGTAGAAGTTGTCGACGGTCGACTTGTCCCGCCGGGCGATGACGGCCTGGAGCGCGGGCGGCCCGAACCACAGATAGGTCGGCAGGAGCACCACGAGCATCCCGCCCGCGGCGGCGGCAAGGGCTCGGTACTGACGCCGGAGCAGCCAGGCCATGCCTAGCCCGAAGAGGATATAGAAGATCTTGACGTCGGCGGCTATCCCGACGGCAGCCCCGGCCAGGGCGGCCCGGCGCGGGCCGGTCAGTATCGGGCTCCCGGCCGCGGCCACCCGGCTGCCACCAGGTGCGGTGCTCAGTCCCACGACCCCGAGCAGGCCGAACGCCGCCGCCAGCACGTCGACGTGCGCGGCGGCGATCAGGCTCCACAGCAGCAGCGGGTTGACCGTCCACAGCAGGTGCGCGCGCAGCAGGGCGGCCGGGTCATCGCGGAGCATCCGGTGGAGTGCAAGCGCCACGATCCCGAACGCGATCGCGTTGAATGCCTTCAGCCAGAAGACGATCCTGGCCACCGAGAAGCCGCCGAGCCAGGCCGCGACATACTGCTCGGCAGTGGCGGCCGGCCCGTAGACCGTGACCTGGCCTTCCCACACCAAGGGCACGGACTGGCGGCAGCAGGGGTAAAGCGTCCGCAACTGCCCCGGGGTCATGACGTAAGGGCTGTGCCCGACCTCGACTATCTCGCCGTAGGCCGCGTAGTCGAGTACGTCATCGGAGCCGACCGGCGGCAGCACGGTCAAGATGGCCACCGCGACCAGGCCAGCGACCGGCAGCGCGCGGGCGCTGATCGTGAGTCCGCCGCGGACCGCCGCCAGCCCGGCCGCGATGCCCCCGCCCGCCAGCAGTGCCGCCAGCCACAGGGCAACGGTCACGGTTCCGGCGCTGACATGGACCGAGCCCAGACCCCACGGCGGGCCCGGATGTGGCATCGCCAGCCCCGGCACCATCCAGGCTGACCGGAGCAGGGCGGCAGCGATCATGACCAGCGTCGCAGCCCCGAGTGCCGAGAAGGCAATCCAGGCCAGCAAGCCAGCTGATCGGCTCGTCGCCGATTCGCTGATGACAGGGCGAGCGGCTACACCGGAAACGCACATCGTCCCCTCGTGACCGTTATGCGAATAGATTCAATTACCTGGGGTAATCACCATCGCACATGAAGTCACTAGGAGTAGCGGAACCGGCGGCGAACTGGCGTCCCTTGCTCGCGGTCCCTTACTCTCGGTCCCTTACTCTCGGTCCCGGCCCGTCCGGGTGACCAGCTATTCCGTCGACGGACCGCTGCTGGTGCTCTCTGACCCGGAACCATCCGGTCCGGAGCCGTTCGATCCGGTGCCGCCCGGCACCGCAGTGCGGCCGCCCGATTCGCCGGCACCGCCGTTGAGGCCCTTCTTCACCGAGTCAAGGATCGTCAGGCCCTGCGCGACTAGGCCAGCCGCTATCTCACTGAGGCCTTCGGCGCCGTTCAGCACGCTGAGGTTGGAGCCTGCCAGGCCGGCCGCGGCCTCCTTGACGATCTGCGGCAGCTGCTCGATGAGCATCCGGTCCAGGGCGACCCGGTTGTGCGACGCGGCGGCCTCGGCCTGCATGGTCACTCGCTGAGCGTCGGCCCTGGCC
>DASWAA010000082.1:0-6744 GCA_036391385.1 Streptosporangiaceae bacterium | reverse complement strand
CCGCACAGCCGGCTCGAACGCCCGCGCGGACGGCTCGAAACCAGGCACCGGCCGCCAGTGCAGAAGCTGCGCGAGCACCGGGTTGGCCTGCACCCAGCCGAGCACGGCCTCCTGGGCAGCGGCAATGCCGGCGACCGGATCAGCGGCGATCCGGTCGCCGTACCGCTCCGCGACCTCCAGCTCCTGCCGCGCCCCCCACTCGAACAGCGCGTCGTAGATGGCCATCCTCGAGGCGAAGTACTGGTAAATCGATGGCGGGCGCAGGCCCATCCGCCGGGCGACCTCGGACAGGCTGAGCGCGGCCACGCCCTCCTCCGCCATCACCTCGAGCGCGACATCGAGGATCTCCTGGACGGTCTCGCCGCGCCGCCGCGACCTCCTGTCCACGACACTCATGCCATGAGGTTAACTTAATACCATTCGGAATGCCAAATGCATGTTGGCCTTGCGGGACGATTACCAACCAGGTGCACCACTGCTAGCCAGCCAGTGATCGTGGCGGCGGCCGGTTTCGTCGGCCGCCGCCTTAGCCACTAGAACGGGCAGGCGGGGTCCTCGCCGAGGGGATCGCCGCTGGCCGCGTAGGCGCGGGCCCGCGAACCGCCGCACAGGTCGCTATAGGAGCACTCGGCGCAGCGGCCGGCGAACCTCGCCGCGCGGATATCCCGGAGCAGCGGGTCATCGCGGTAGATGTCACTGAGCGGCCTGGTCCGCATGTTGCCCAGGCGCAGCGGCAGGAAGCCGGCCGGGTATACCTCGCCGTCGTGGGCGACGAAGAGTATCCCCTTGCCGTCGCGAGTCGGTGCGGTGTGCGCGCTCGGCGGCCGGACCGGCGCTCCGAGCAGGTCGCTGAGGCGCTGGGTCAGGCTGGCGTAGAGCGGGCTGTCGGGGACCGGGCCGCCAGCCCGGCGCTCGGTGACCACGCGGCGGAAGAAGGGCGCTTCCACGGTCCGCACCACGAACCCGTAGCGGGAGGCGTCGTACAGGAAGTGGCAGACATCGCCGTGCTCGGCCGGGGAGATCGCGCCGGCGGCGACGCCCCTGCCCACGTGAACCAGGAAGAACACCTCCCAGATGTGGGCGCCGGCCTGCGCGACGAGCGCGGCGACGTCGGCGAGCTCATCGACGTTGGCTTGCATGACGGTGGTGTTGACCTGCACGGTGAGCCCGGCCGCGGCCAGGTCCCTGATCACCGCGACAGTGCTGTCAAAGTGCCCGGGTATGCCGCGCACGCCGTCGTGGGTTGCCGGGCAGGCGCCGTCGAGGCTGATCGAGACGGCCTTCACGCCGCTGCCGGCGATCTCGTCGACAAGGTCGGCGGTGATCGGGGTGACCGAGGGGGACAGCCCGACCGGCACGCCAAGCGAGGTGGCATAGCTGACCAGCTCGAACAGGTCGGGCCGCAGCAGGCAGTCGCCGCCGGTGAGGATCAGGATCGGGTATGGCCGTCCGAAGCCTGCCACCTGCTCGATCAGGGCCCGGCCCTCCGCGTGGCTCAGCTCACCGGGCGGTGCCTGTGTCGTGGCCGAAGCCCGGCAATGCTTGCAGGCCAGCAGGCAGGCCCGGGTTGTCTCCCAGAAGACCAGCATCGGCCTGCGGTCGTAACTCACCGCTGGCCGTGGCTGGCGGGACCGGGCGAGAGTGCCGGGCGTGGTCATCAGCGGTTACCTCCGGGCGCGGGCGCTCGGCGGCGCCACTCAGGGCAAGCTATGCGGAACCGTGCGCCAGGCGAAGGGACTTTAGACCTACGCTGAGATGGCTAAGGTCTGCCGGGATGATAGCTGCGCCAGCATGCCTCAGCCCGGCGGTTCGGCTCCAGGCTCGGCGACAAGCCGGCCGTCCTGTACTCGCACGCTCGTGCCGAGTGCCGCGCATGCCTTCCTGAATCTGGCGAGAATCCAGGCGCGATCGGCACCAGCGGCTAGCTCGGTTCTGGCATAGCGCAGCCGCAGGGGCACAGCCTCGATCCGGGTCAGGGCCCGCCTGTCCATGGTGACGAGGTACAGCAGCCCGAGGTCGTTGCGCAGCGTGTCGTCGATCATGTAATCGTCGATGAAGTCCCCGAGGTCGTAGATGACCTGCCCGGCGACTCCGTGGAACAGATGCGCGGACGACCCGGCCACCAGCGTCGCGCCTGCCTGGGTGAACGACCTGGCCGCGGACCGGATGTAGGGCATGGGCCCGATGGTCATGTTCGGTCCCCAGTGCGGCATGACGACGAGCACGTCGCTCGCTTCCGCGATGGCGCGGACCTCCAGGGCGAGGTCGGCCGGGGCGCCCGTGCGCAGATCGACGTACCGGACGCCGGGCAGGTCAGCCGTGGCGGCGAAATCAGCGGGATGGTCGGTCAGCCCGAGGACGGCGACAGTCAGCCCTTGAGCCCGCAGGATCGCCGGAGCCCGCGCCTGACCGACGTCAGCTCCGGCGCCGGTCACCGCGATGCCGGCGGCGGACAGGCTCGCGAGGGTGTCGGCAAGCGCGATCTCGCCGTAGTCCAGAGCATGATTGTTGGCGAGGGTGACGCAGTCCACGCCCAGTGCGGTCAGCGCGTCCACCGCCTGCGGCGGTGCGCGGAAATGGAACATCTTCTCCGGCCCGTCCCACGGCCGGCCGCGCCGGGAGATGCAGCACTCGAGGTTCAGCACGCCGAGGTCCGCCGAGCTGAACAGCTCACGGACCTCGGCCGAGAACAGGCCGTCCGGCCCGGCCTCCTCGATCTCGTCCGCCACGCCCCTGCCCAGCATGGTGTCGCCCGCCAGGGCGATCGTGATGCTCATCCGCGCCCCCCGTCAGTACACCTACCCGGACGCTGCTGCCGTCATCTGCGGCGGTTCCTGATCGTGACGTTCCACGCCGGATGGATCTCCGCCCAGTTCTGCACCTGTCTGCCTGGGAAGATCAGGTCGTGCAGCGTGTTGGTGTCCAGGACGTACGGGCCGGTGATGGTGACGCGGTCGCCGCGCTTCGGCGGC
Source organism: Streptosporangiaceae bacterium (assembly GCA_036391385.1). Classification (GTDB taxonomy): domain Bacteria; phylum Actinomycetota; class Actinomycetes; order Streptosporangiales; family Streptosporangiaceae; genus Chersky-822. Next base: position 3,772 of record DASWAA010000082.1, on the reverse strand, counting down.
CCGGGCGTGACGAAGCCGGCCCGGTCGGCGCTGTTGGACGGGAACGGCAGGTCGCCGTGCTGCGGGATGATCTCGACGACCAGATGCGGGCTGTGGCCAGCCAGGCCCTTACGGCCCGCGCAGACCTGCACCGAGTTGGCCCGGGTGAGCAGGTGCCGGTAGCGGCGGGCGAGCCGCAGGCGGATGTGGACGTCGCCGTCGGGTTCGCGCCGCACGCAGTCAACGACACCGGTGACCGTGATGCAGCGCCTGATTACGTGCAGCCTGGAGGGCAAATAGACCCCGGCCAGCGGCTTGCCGGGCTTGCACTGTCCGGACGCGAAGTGCCGCAGCGCTCCGTGGTGCTGCATGCAGCCGCTGACGGCGACTGCCAGCGCCAGCGCGGCGGCCGCCACGAGGGATCGCTCCCTGATTGCCGAGCGTTGCTCGCTCACCGTTCCACGGTATGCCGGGAAAACAGCGAGGCCAAATGGCGCGCTAGCTCCGGGCGGCCTGCCTGGCCAGCCGCGCTGGGTCCAGGTCGGCGACGAACACCTTCTGCAGCATGTGCCAGTCTTCGGGGTGCTGGGTGATGCCTGCCTCGAAGACGCACGCGAGCTGCTGCGTCATCACCGCGACCTGCTCGCCGTGGTCGCCGTGGTCGGGCACGGGAATCTCCGGATGGATCCGCGCGCACCAGTTGCGGCCGTGGTACCACAGCGTGACCGGCATCAGCGCCGCACCTGTCTGCACAGCCAGTGCCGCGGGTCCGCCCATCATCCGGGCGCGCTCGCCGAAGAAGTCGACCTCGACGCCGGCGCCGGTCAGGTCGCGCTCGCAGAGCAGGCAGACCAGATGACCAGCGCGCAGCCGGTCCGCGAGCAGGGCGAACCTGCCGTTACCGCCGGAGTGCGGCAGCACTTCCATGCCCAGGCCTTCACGGAAGGCGACGAACCTGTCGTACAGCCGCTGCGGGCGGAGCCGCTCGGCGACGGTGGTGAACCTCCCCGCGCCGCGCTGAACGATCCAGGCGCCAGCATGGTCCCAGTTGCCCATGTGCGGGAGCGCGAAGATCACGCCCCGTTTCGCCGCAAGGTGCCCGAACGCGGTCTCCACCTCGCCGGTGCACCTCATCCGGCTTTCGATCTCCTCGGCGGGGATGACCGGCAGCCGGAACACCTCCAGCCAGTACCGCAGGTACGAGCGCATGGCCCGGCGCGACAGGTCCCTGAGATCCTCGCCCTGGCCATCGCGCTGCCCGGCTCCGTCCCGCGACCGGGCAACCCGCGCGAGATTCGCCTCGAGCTGGCGAACCGCCGCGCCGTCCTTGCGCCACAGCCAGTCGGCGGTACGCATGAAGGCCCAGCGTGACCAGGCCTCCGGCACCCGGCAGACAACTTTCCAGCCGAGGAGGTACGCCCACGCGACCAGACGCTCGCGCACTGTGGTCACCGCCCCCGCCTGAGACTCGGCCTTACGGCCAGCACGTCAGCCGGGTGGTGCATTCCCGGCCGGCGACGACCTCACGCTAGCAGCCGCCCGCCGCCATGCGGCGGTGGCGTGAGCCGATGACCAAGGACCCTGCACCTTGCCCGGGCTATCTGGTCGACTGGGCGGGGTACGACCGCCGGGCTGGCCATGGCCGCGCTCAGGACGTCCCGTCCGGCGGCTGAACAGCCCGCCGCGGCTGGGGCCGGGCGCTGGCCTGGATCTGGTGCAGGAACTCCAGGTTGGACGAGGTCTGGCGAGTCTTGTCGAGCAAGAGCTCTAGTGCCTGCTGAGCGTCAAGGCCTGCCAGCGCCCGGCGCAGGCTGTCCACGGCCGCGCGCTCCTGCGGCGCCATCAGCAGGTCGTCGCGGCGGGTCCCGGACGGTGCCACGTCGATCGCGGGATAGATCCGCTTCTCGGCCAGGTCGCGGCGCAGCCGCAGTTCCATGTTGCCGGTGCCCTTGAACTCCTCGAAGAAGACGTCGTCCATTCGTGAGCCGGTCTCGACCAGCGCGGTAGACAGGATCGTGAGCGAGCCGCCCTCCTCCAGATTGCGGGCGGCACCAAGGAACTTGCGGGGCGGCTGGAGCGCGGACGTCGCCACGCCGCCGGCCAGGATGCGGCTGCTAGCCGGGGCGGCCAGGTTATAGGCGCGGCCAAGCCGCGTGATCGAGTCAAGCAGCACGACGACGTCCCGGCCGAGTTCCACGAGGCGCTTGGCACGCTCGATCGCGAGTTCGGCGACCATGATGTGGTCCTGCGCGGACTGGTCAAAGGTCGAGTAGATGACCTCGCCGCGGACTGAGCGCCGCAGGTCGGTGACCTCTTCGGGCCGCTCGCCGACCAGGACGACCATCAGGTGCACCTCCGGGTGGCCGGCGGCCACGGCGGCGGCGATGGCCTGGAGCACCATGGTCTTTCCGGCCTTCGGCGGGGCCACGATCAGCCCGCGCTGGCCCTTGCCGACCGGGCTGACCAGGTCGATTATCCGTGCCGTGGGCGAGCCAGATGCCGACTCCAGGTGCAGCCGCTGCTGCGGATGCAGCGGGGTCAGGTCGTCGAACCGGGGCCTGGCTATCGCGCGCGCGGGCTCCAGGCCGCTGACCGTGGCGACGCTCACGAGCGTGGCGTATTTCTCGCCGTCAGTGCCTGGCCGGGAGCGGCGAGCCGTGTCTGGCCGGGAGCGGAGATCGGTGTCTGGCCTGCGGGACGGCCGGGCCGTCCCGGTGAGCTGGTCGCCCGCGCGCAGGCCGGCCTGCCGCACGAGCGCGGTCGGCACCAGCACGTCGCTCGGGGCCCGCCGGTAGCCGGAGGTACGGATGAAGGTCTGGCTGCCACTGGTATCGACGATGCCGGAGACCGGGATCGTCGACGCGTCGTCCGTCGAGGGCGCGCGGGGCTGGCTGACGCGCTGGCGCGTCGGAGTTGTCGTTGTCATGGACTTTCCTTTCGAAGGGGGAGCTAAAGAGGGCCGCCGAACCCGGATGAGATCGAGCGAAGGCGCGGCCAGAGCGCCGGCCGATGGCTGTTAAAGGGCTGCCAGATCGGCGCCGCGAGGAGGTCGCCGGCGAAAGCTGAGGCACAGGTAGCTGTGAGACCGCCAGGAGAGGACTATGCCGAGAGTGCCGGGCTAAAGCCGACAGGCGGGAAGCACGAACTATCTGAGCTAGGGGAGATGAACCTCGACCTTGTATGAGCTCTACGCCTGCTCCGAGCCATGCTCGGAAGCCGCGGAACGGATGAGATGAACTCTCGAACGGGCCTCAGGCCCGCTATCGCTGGCGAATATCGCCTGCTGCCCCTGTATATCACACAGCGGCCCCCGTCGCCACCAGGCACCTGATTACGGCCCGGATTCGATCTGGCCCAGGGCCTGTTACCTTCGATCACAGTGATCGGGGGCAACGGGCAGTGCCGGCTTCTGGACACCGCGTCTGCGACGAGGTGCAGGGCTTCGCCGGCGGTCTCGCTGACGAGCCAGCCACTAGCGGGCCGGGCCTCGGCCGGAGCGGCGCGGCCAGAGCGGAAGAGAGGAAGCTTCATGGTGTTCACCGAGGGCGAGCTGCACTACCTGCGCACGCAACGGCTAGGCCGGCTGGCGACGCTCGCGCCCGACGGGACCTTGCAGAACAGCCCGGTCGGCTTCGCGGTCGACGGGGCCGCTGGCGTGATCGACATCGGCGGGCGCGATCTGGGAAGCACAAGGAAGTTCCGCAATGTGCAGGCCAACGGCCAGGTCGCGTTCGTCGTCGATGACATCGCCTCGGTCGATCCGTGGGTCGTGCGCTGCTTCGAGGTGCGCGGG
>DASWAA010000081.1:0-3186 GCA_036391385.1 Streptosporangiaceae bacterium | reverse complement strand
ACGGTCGTCGGCTCCGACCCGCTCTCCGACCTGGCAGTCGTCAGGGCGGGCTCGGCGACGCCCGCGCCCGCCGAGCTCGGGGAGGCGGAGGACCTCGTCGTCGGCCAGCTCGTGGTGGCCGTGGGCAGCCCGCTGGGGCTTACCGGGTCGGTAACCGCGGGGGTAGTCAGCGCGCTCGGCCGGTCACTGCCGACCCGCAGTGGCTCGGCCGTGCGGCTGATCGAGGACGTAGTGCAGACCGACGCGGCGCTCAACCCGGGCAACTCTGGCGGGGCGCTGGCCGACTCCAGGGCCCGCGTGGTCGGGATCAACACCGCGGTGGCGGGGGTTGGCCTCGGCCTGGCCGTGCCGATCAACGCCACCACCCGGAAGATCATCTCCGCGCTGATGCAGGACGGCCGGGTGCGCCGTGCCTACCTGGGCATCGTGAGTACCCCGACGCCGTTGCCGGCCTGGCTGCACGAGCGGGCCGGGCGAAAGGATGGCCTGCGAGTGGCCGAGCTGGTGGCCGGCGGGCCGGCCGACCGGGCCGGGCTGCGGGTCGGCGATATCCTGGTCAGCGCCGCAGGCCGTCCGGTGACCACGGCGCAGGACCTGCAGCGCCTGATGTTCGGCGACGCGATCGGCCGGCCGCTGGAGATCACCGTCCTGCGCAACGGCGCCCTCGTCGACGTCATCACCGAGCCGGCCGACCTGGCCGCCGCGTGACCAGTTCCGCCGACAGCGGATACGGGCTCAGGCCATGGCAAAGTGCCCGCGATGTCCGGCTCCGCCGGGCCGCGGTGCCGAAATGCTCTCCGCGGTGCGTAAGAATGACTTATGAGCAAGCAGCCGAGTGCGCCGCCACCAGGTGACAAGCCGGTCCCGACCGCACCGCCACCGCCGCCAGCCTGGCGGCACTGGCTGTGGCCGCTGGCGCTGCTGGCGACGGCGGCCCTGTTCTTCCTGCTGCCGTCGGTCAACCAGGGCACCACGGTCACGCTGCCCTATAGCCAGTTCATCTCCAGGGCGAACGCGCACCAGATCAAGGACATCACCTTCGAGTCCTCGGCCAACGGCGGCAACACGAACGCCAGCGGCAACCTGACCAGCGGCAAGTCGTACACGACAGTAATACCTGGCGCGCCGACCCCGGCCTTGGCGAGCCAGCTGTCCGCCGACGGCGTCAAAGTCACCGCGAGCCAGTCCTCGCCTGGGCTCGGCTCCCAGCTGCTGTACTGGCTGATCCTGCTTGCCCCCTTTGTCTTCGTGATCTGGCTGTTCCGCCGGATGTCGCGGGGCGCGGCTGGCGCCTTCCAGGGCGCTATGGGCGTGGGCCGGTCCCGGGCGAAGGTGTTCGACGCCGAGCGGCCGAGCACCAAGTTCGCCGATGTCGCCGGCTATACCGGGGCCAAGGAGGAGATCAGCGAGATCATCGACTTCCTGCGCAATCCTGGCCGGTACCAGCGGGCCGGAGCGATGGCACCGCGCGGCGTGCTGATGATCGGCCCGCCGGGCACCGGCAAGACACTGCTGGCCAGGGCTGTCGCCGGCGAGGCCTCGGTGCCCTTCTTCTCGGTGACCGGGTCGAGCTTCGTGGAGATGTTCGTCGGCGTCGGCGCCGCACGGGTGCGCGACCTGTTCAACGAGGCGCGCAAGCGGGCACCAGCCATCATCTTCGTCGACGAGGTCGACGCGATCGGCCAGCGCCGGGCCGGATCGGGCTCGGTCGTGGCCAATGACGAGCGCGAGCAGACGCTGAACCAGCTGCTGTCGGAGATGGACGGCTTCGACATGACCCAGGGTCTGGTGGTGCTCGCGGCCACCAACCGCCCCGAGGTCCTCGATCCCGCGCTGCTGCGGCCCGGGCGGTTCGACCGGCAGATCACCATCCCGCTCCCCACGCTCGACGAGCGGGCGTCCATCCTGGTGGTGCACTGCCGCGGCAAGCGGCTCGGCCCTGACGTCGACCTGAAGATCGTCGCGCGGGGCACGCCCGGCTTCTCCGGCGCCGACCTGGCCAACCTCGCCAACGAGGCCGCGATCTTCGCCGTCCGCGGCAACCGCGAGATCCTGACAGCCACCGACTTCGACGACGCCAGGGACCGGATCCTGCTCGGCCGCCGCGAGGGCTCGAACGTGCTGCTGCCCGAGGAGAAGCACGCGGTCGCCATCCACGAGGCCGGGCACGCGATCGTCGCGGCCCTGTCCGATCATGCCGACCCGGTGGCCAAGGTCACGATCCTGCCGGCCGGCCAGGCGCTCGGCGCGACCCAGCAGCTGCCGCTGATCGAGCGGCACCTGTACGGCGAGGACTACCTGCACGACTCCCTCGCCGTACGGCTCGGCGGGCGGGCCGCCGAGCTGGTCGAGCTCGGCCAGGGCTCGACCGGCGCCGCGAACGACCTGTCCACCGCGACCGACATCGCGACCAGGATGGTGCGGGAGTTCGGCCTGTCTCCGACGCTCGGCCCGGTGGGCTACCCGCAGGGCGGGTCCGTCTTCCTGGGCGGTGGCGGCAACGGCTTCTCCAGCAGGCCCTTCGCCGAGTCCACTCAGGCAGCCATCGACGCCGAGGTCTCCAGGCTGCTCAGGGAGGCCGAGGAACGGGCGGTCAGCGTGATCAAGGGGCACAAGGACATGCTCGATCAGCTCGTCGAGCTATTGCTCGAGCGAGAGACCGTCGACGGTGCCGAGGTCTACCGGATCGTGGGCAAGCCCGCGCCGGAGCGCGGGCCGGACGAGGTGGCCATCGGGCCTCGGACGAAGACGCCGGCTCTGAGCAAGGGCTCCGTGCGCAGCGAGCGCACCGAGACGGGCGTTGCCGAGGCTCACCTGCCCGAGTCAGACCTCAGCCCCGCCGACATCACGGAAGCTGAGTAACGCCTTGGACTTGCTTGTGCTGTCCGGCGCAGACGTGCGGGCCGCACTCGGGTACGCCGCCTGCGCGCAGGCCATGAGCTCGGTTCTTGCCGCTCGCGCTCGCGGCGAGGTGTTCCAGCCGCTGCGGTCGGTGCTCCGGCCGCCGGGCGCGGCCGGGCTTATGGCACTGATGCCGTCCTACCGGTCGGGGGCCGATGCCGGATACGGGCTCAAGGCGATCTGCGTCACGCCCGGCAACCCGGCCGCCGGACTGGATACCCACCAGGGCATCGTGCTGCTGTCCAGCCCGCAGACCGGGCAGCCGCTCGCCGTGCTGAACGCCTC
>DASWAA010000080.1:0-3287 GCA_036391385.1 Streptosporangiaceae bacterium | reverse complement strand
CCAACTGGGCACCGGGGACGAGGCAGGTAGGAGTAGCCGCCGCGCTGGTCGGCACGTTCGAGGTGGCCGGCGTGGCGATCGCCGTGTCGGTGCCGCTGGCGCTGCTCACCGGTCTGTACATCACCGAGTACGCGCCGGGGTGGCTGCGCACCTGGCTGGTTGCCCTGATCGACCTGATGGCGGCGGTCCCCAGCATCATCTACGGGATGTGGGGGTTCTTCCTGCTCCAGCCGAAGGCCGCGGAGGTCAGCCGCTGGCTGAGCGAGTACTTCGGCTGGTTTCCGCCGTTCCACGTAGCGACCGATCCGCACGCCCCGGTCGTGCAACTCGCGACCTACTACTACAGCTCGACGGCGATCGCCGGGCTGGTCGTAGCCATGATGGTGATCCCGATGGCCTGCGCGGTCATGCGCGGCGTGTTCGCGCAGGCCCCGGTCGGTGAGCGTGAGGGCGCGCTCGCGCTGGGTGCGACGCGCTGGGGCGTGATCCGTGCAGTCGTGCTCCCGTTCGGCCGGGGCGGGATTATCGGCGGGTCGATGCTCGGCCTCGGCCGGGCACTCGGCGAGACCATCGCGGTCACGCTGATCATCTCTCCCAGCTTTCTGATCAGCGTTCACGTGCTGCAGAGCGGCTCGCAGACCATTTCCGCGCTGATCGCCACGGACTTCAGCGGGGCCAACCCGGGCGAGGTTCACGCACTGCTCGCGGCGGGCTTCGTGCTGTTCGCCATCACCCTGCTGGTCAACATGGTGGCCGCGGTCTTCGTCACGCGCAGCCGCAGCGGCTCGGCGACGGAGATCTAGCCATGGCTACGATGACGCCCGTCCGCCGCGATCCCCCGCCGGAAGTCCGGGACCGCCCCCGCCCGGTTGGCGCCCGCACGCTCGACGACCGGCTGGCCCTGTTCGGCTCGGCGGCCGGATCGGGCACCCTCACCTGGATCTGCTTCGACCGGCTGCTGCCGTTCAGCGGGGCGGTCGGCTTCCTGGTGTGCTGGTACCTGGGCTTCCTGGTGCTCTATGGCGTGGTCACCGCGATGGCGCACCCGCGGCCCGCACTCGTCGACCGACTCGTCGCCGCGATCGTCCACGGCGGAGCGGCGGTCGTCTTCGGCGCCGTCATCACCACGATCTGCTATGTCCTATGGAAAGGCCACTACGCGCTCTTCCACGTCAACTTCGTCACCCACGACATGAAGGGCGTCTCGCCGACGGCGCCGCTCACCGAAGGGGGCGTGCTGCACGCGATCACCGGGACGCTGATCGAGATCGGCATCGCGGTCCTGATCGCGCTGCCGCTCGGCGTAGGTACGGCGGTCTTCATCTCCGAGGTCGGCGGTCGGTTCGCCCGGCTCGTTCGCACCGTGGTGGAGGCAATGACGGCCCTGCCGGACATCCTGGCCGGACTGTTCATCTACACCTCCCTGATCGCCTTCTTCCACTTCCCGGTCAGCGGCTTCGCCGCCGGGCTGGCGCTGTCGATCATGGGTTTGCCGATCATCGCCCGCTCGTCGGAGGTGGTGCTGCGGGTAGTGCCGGGCGGGCTGCGCGAGGCCAGCCTTGCTCTCGGCGCGTCACGCTGGAGCACGGTACGCAAGGTGGTGCTGCCGACCGCTCGGGCGGGCCTGGCCACCTCGCTGATCCTCGGTATCGCCCGGATGGTCGGCGAGACCGCGCCGGTGTACCTCACCTCGAGTGCCTCGACGTTCTTCAGCGCCAACCCGTACGGACCGATGAACTCGCTGCCGCTGTACATCTTCAGCGCTTTCGTCACCGGTCAGCGGCAGGACTCCGCTCGCCTCTGGGGTGCGGCGAGCGTGCTGCTCCTAGTCGTCCTGATCTTGTTTATCACCGCGCGCGTGCTGGCGAGTTCCCGTGCCAGCCGGTCGTGACAGGAGAGAGAAGTGAAGCTAAGGCGACGCTGGGCAGCACTGGCGCTGGCCGCGATGACGACGATGCCGGCCCTCCTGGCGCTGCTGTCGGTCCCGGCGGCGAGCGCCGCTCCGCGCGAACCCGGCGCCCGCGCCGCGTTCGCCGGAGGCCCGCTGGCCGCGATCCAGGGCTCCGGCTCAAGCTGGGCCGCGAACGCGGTCAACGAGTGGATCTCGAACGAGTCGTCCAGTGGTGTCCAGGTCATCTTCACCCCGAGCGGGTCGGCGACCGGTCGCCAGCAGTTCTCCGTCGGGGCGATGGACTTCGCAGTCAGCGACATCCCCTACCAGGGCTACGATCCCGTGACGGGGACCAATGACAGCTCGAAGCGCCCCTACGCTTACCTGCCGATCACAGCCGGCGGCACCGCCTTTCCCTACAACCTCGTGGTCGGGGGAAAGCGGGTCATCAACCTGCGACTGTCCGGCCTGACCCTCGCGAAGATCTTCACCGGTCAGATCACCAACTGGGACGACCCGGCGATCACCGCCGACAACAACCATCGCGCCCTGCCCAGCCTGCCGATCACCACGGTCGTCCCATCGGAAGGGTCGGGAACGACGGCGATGTTCACCCGGTACCTCGCCAAGATGTACGGCAGTATCTGGGGCCCGTTCAACAGCTCCAATGGCGGCAACATCATGACGGAGTACTGGCCGCACCACTCGAACTTGCTCAGCCAGAAATTGCAGAGCGGCTCGACGCAGATCATGAACTACATCGAGTCGCCGGCCGCCAACGGCTCGATCGGCGTCGCCGAATACTCCTACGCGCTCTCCGCCCAGTTCCCGGTGGTCAATCTGGAGAACACCGCCGGCTACTACGTGCTGCCCAGCATGTACAACGACGCCGTAGCGCTCACCAAGGCCGTGATCAACATGAACAAGAGTTCGAATCTGTACCTGACCCAGAACCTGGACGCGGTCTACACCAATCCAGACCCGCGCACCTATCCGCTGTCGTCCTACTCCTACACGGTCATGCCGATCTCGCCGACGGACCAGTCGATGGCACCTCAGGGCGGGGCCTTCCCGTCGAAGTGGCAGACACTGGCTGACTTCCTGTCCTACTCGATCTGCCAGGGCCAGACCTACATCGGCCCGATCGGCTATTCCGCGCTGCCGGTCAACCTGGTCGAAGCCGGCTTCCAGCAGATCAACAAGATCAAAGCGGCCGCGCCGAAGGTCAGCCTCGCCCAGCAGAACATCAACAACTGTCACAACCCGACGTTCGTCTACGGGCACCCGAGCGAGAACTACCTGGCCGTGCACGCGCCCATGCCGCCGCAGTGCGACAAGGCCGGGCAGGGTCCGTGCACCGGGACGACCAACGGCAATAAGAACAACGGCGGCGGCA
>DASWAA010000079.1:0-9413 GCA_036391385.1 Streptosporangiaceae bacterium | reverse complement strand
GCCTCAGTCCGGTGTCCGCTCCTGATGCCCTGAGTCCGGTCTCGGCCACTGTTGCCTCCGTGACGTGTGGGAGACGTTAGCCTGATAATGACACGGCAGGCTAAAATCTAATAGTCCGAACAACGGCCAGCTTGCGGCGCTCGTGTATCGCCAGCAGCATGAGCCTCCGGATCATCAGCGGTGTTCACGGGACTGCGCCGTCGCACGGGCGGCACAATCGTCGGTATGAGTTCGCCAGAGCTGCCGCGTCCGCCGAGAGGGTCGAGAGGCTTAGGTGCGGGCCCGGGCCCGGCCGGTCATCCGGCGCCTGCTGAGCGCGCTGGCGCCAGGGGAGTGCCTGATCTCGACGGTCGGGCGCGAGCACCCGAGGAACTGCTTGACCAGTTGCGGGAACGGCTAGCCCGGCTAGCAGGCAACCATCCGTCAGCGGCCCGCGACGAGCCTGGCGGCAGCGATGAGCCGGACGGCAGCGACGCGACGTCAGCGTCGGGCGACAGCGCGGAGGCGCAGTCGGGTGAGAGCGGCGGCGAGGACGCGGTAGCGAGGCCGGGCGAAGCCAGGGACGGCCGGTCAGGGCTGGGTGAAGGCAGGGACGGCCAGCCAGGACTTGGTGCAGCCAGGGATGCCGCGCCGGGGCCGGGTGAAGGCGAAGACGGCGGGTCGGGGCCGGGTAAGGGCGAAGACACCGGGACGGTACCGGGAGACGCGCGCGGGCCCGCGCGGGAGTGGCCCGGTGGCCTCGACGCTGGGAGCGGTTCATTCGGTGACTTCGGTCTCGGTCAGCCTGGTCGGCCTGGGGCAAGCGAGCCCTACCGGCCGTGGTTCATGACGGGTGATTCCGCCGTCCCGTGGTTCGCGACGGACGACTAGGCCGCGTCCCGGCCTAGTGCGGCAGCACGACCTCTCCGGTGACGTCGGCCGCGAGCCGCACCGTGTCCCCGTCGACCAGGCGGACGTCGATCCCTGGCAGCAGGCGGTCGCCGTTGACGAAGGTCCCGTTCGTCGAGTGCTCGTCCCTGATCGCGGCGTGTCCGGCGTCGTCGACCGTGATCGTGGCGTGCCGCCGGGAGACGTTGTCGCAGCCGTCGAAGGCGGCGGCGACCAGGGATTCGGCCGGATCCCGGCCAAGCAGGACCGACGTCCCGGCCGGCACCTCGACGTTCCCGGCCGGGAAGCTGATCCGCAGCACGGCCAGGGAGATCGGCCGTCCATGTCGTTCTGCCGAGATGGCCTTCTGTGCGACCGTCGCAGCCAGCGGCACCTCGTCCGCGGCCCGGACTCTGGGGAGGTTGGCGCCGCAGGTAAAGCAGATGAGGTCGGTGGGGGCCACCTCCATGCCGCAGTCCGGGCAGCTCAGCGTCACCATCACGACAAAATCCTTCCTGTCCGGGAGGCAGTGCCTCGCCCGGCGCCACAAACACAGCTTACGCTGCGCCCGGCAGCCGCCTGAGAGCATCACAGGCGGCTGGCAGGCTGGCGACGAGCGTAGCGAGTGCCCGGGCTGCTCGGTGGCCAGTTAGTTTTGCGGAGCTGCGGACTTATCGGTCGAAACTTGGAGTATGGTGAGCCACTGGCTTGCCATACCGCGCCTGGAAGCCGCCGAGCATTTCCTGTCCGTCCAAGCCGTCCCGGTGCTCTCCAGGACGCCCGCGCGGGACCTCGGATCGGCTGCCCGTTCACCGGTCGGGGCTGACAAGGAAGGATGACCCGCAGATGACACCTCGGGGCTCACGGCTGACCTCTGCGGCGGCCGCGGCCGTGACGGCCGCGGCCATGCTTGCGGGTTGCGGCGTCCTCGGCGGATCCGCTGCGTCGGATAGCACCAAGCCCATCCTGGTGGGCATCTCGCTGTCGCTGACCGGCGGTTTCTCCGCCGACGGCCAGGCCTTCGAGCGTGGTTACCGCTTGTGGCAGGACGACGTCAACTCGCACGGCGGCCTGATCGGCCGCCAGGTGAAACTGATCATCCTCGACGACAACAGCTCGCCGACTAAGGTCGTCACGAACTACAAGAAGCTGATCACGGTCGATCACGTCGAGCTGACCTTCGGGCCGTTCTCCTCGCTCCTGACCAAGCCCGCCGCGCAGGCGGTCGCGCCCTACGGATACGCGATGATCGAGGGGGCCGGAGCGGCGGAGTCAGTCTTCAGGTCGCAGTCAAACTTGAAGTACCACAACATCTTCTGCCCGAGCCTGCCGGTCAGGTACTACATGACGCCGTTCACGAACTGGATCAAGTCGCTTCCGCCCGGCCAGCGGCCGAAGACGGCGGCTTACCCGTCCTCCAACGACCCCTTCGCGCTGCCCGCGGTCCTGCAAGCGCAGAAGGTGCTGCAGGGGCTGGGGGTCAAGACCGTCTACACCACCAGCAAGAACCTGGGCTGGGACGAGACCAGCATGTCGGCCATCAAGGCATCAGCCCAGGCAACCGCTAGCTCGGGAGCCCAGCTTGTGGTTCTCGGCTCGACCGCCGTCCCTACCGTGTCAGCCTTCATGAAGACCTTCGAGCAGAACAAGTACCTTCCGAAGATCTTCATCGCCACGGCCGGTCCGGACCAGGGCCAGGCATTTCTCGGCAAGGTCGGCAAGGCGAATGCCGACGGCGTCATGGTGCCAGGTGGCTGGTATGGCGAATACGCCAACCCGCTGAGCAACGTGATGGTCGAGGACTACATCGCTCACTACGGCGGCACGGCGGCGAGCATCAACGCCGACGTGGCCGAGGCGTATTCGGTCGGCCAGGTCGCGGCGGATGCCGTGACGGTGACTGGCGGCACGGACAACGCCAAGATCATAAAATACCTGCACAACGGTGTCACGCTCGAGACCGTGCAAGGCTCCGTTCTGTTCGACAGCCTGGGGGAGAACCCGGGATCCGTAGGATTCATCTCCCAGTGGCAGAACGGCAACTTCCTGCAGGTGCTGCCTCCGGGCGTCTCGGGCTCGTCGAAGATCTGGCCCGTCAAGCCGGCCTGGGGCGTCTGAGCCTGAGGTCTGGGTGGGCGCGAGTCTCCCCCGACCGCCTACTTGGCGATCATGCTACTGACGTTGAGCGAGCTGCTGAGCATTTCGGCATTGAACATCAGATCGGCGACCCGCTGCAGGCTTGCCGCGTTGAGCGTGGTCGGGTACGCCCCGAGCGTGATCAGGGACGAGGTCTGCATGGTCATTCCCGGCTGGGATGCTATCTCGGCCCGGATCTGGCCAGGCAGCACGGCGGCCTTCTGCGCCTGCTGCAGGACGTCACGGAATGTGCGGAGCGTGATCGGATGGTCGCGCACGAAGGCGCTCGTAGCGAAATAGCCCGACAGCGGGAGGTTCGCCGTCTCGCTGCTGCATGAGTCGAGCACCGGGACGGCGCCGAGCTTGCTCTCAGCCTCGAAGATGTTCGGCTCCTCTACGAGGATGGCCGAGACCTGGTGGTTCTCTAGCGCGCCGATGAGATTCGCGGTCGGCATTGGCTTCCAGCTCACGTTGCTCATGACGACGCCGTCGTTCTTCATGACGGACTGGGTAGCCAGAGTCTCGAGGCTGTACGGCTTTGTGCTGCTGTAGTCCGCTCCCTGCGGCTGCGAGGTGCCGATCGTGTGATTGGCGAGGCTCTGCGGTGTCGTGATCCCCGAGCCTGGAAGGGTGAGTACCTCCATAACGCCGAGGCCGGCGTGATAGCCATCGGCGACGATGCTGAGATAGGGGTGCCCTGACTTGGCCACGAGGGAGAAGAAGTCGACGTAGTCGCCGGCCGCGATGTCCACGGTGCCCTTGCCGAGCGCCTGCAGTTCCTGAGCCACCGACCCGTAGGTGTGCAGCTTGATGTTGAGGCCGGCCCTGGCGAATGCTCCGGCCTTCAGCGCGACGAAGAAGGGGGCGTCGTCTACGCCCTTGATCGCGGCCACGTTGATCGTGGTCTGCTGCGCGGGACGGCCCGTTGGCAGGCCGGTCGCCTGGCATCCGGCGAGAAGGGCGAGCCCCAGGAACGTGACGGCTACGGTCACAACTCGCTTGGACCGGAAACGTCCCTGCGGGCCGCGTCCGGTCGGGCAGCTGGCCTGTGCAGACCTCACGGGTCTCCTTAGCGCTTCATGCGCACTGGTTGGGGCAACGGAGCAGGTGCCGCACGATTATACGGACAGTTCGGGTGACGGGGGGTGATGTCGAGCAGTACCCTACTGCTGTCCGGAGATACCGCGAGGATGACGTACGTCGGTCGTGGTGCGCCTCTTCGGTGCGTTGACGCACGTCGGGAGGGCCTGCTAGCGGTCTGCCTCTCAGTTTCACCGCTCAGCTGTGCCGCGCAGGGCTCGCGGAGTCTTCATCTGGGAAGGAGTGCCATGTCGTCGCTTCCAGCGATAGTGCCACTAGCGTGCGGGCCCGCCGCTGTGGCCAGTTGAGAGGCGCCGGAACTGTGCCGTCCAGAAAGAAGGCCAGCGCCGCCACTCCCCAGAGCGGCAGCCAGCCGTGGAACATGGCGCAGGCGACCACGCCGCCACCGTCTCCGTCGCCGCTAGGTCCGCCGAACGGCGGATCAGGCACGCCCGAGGGCGCTGACGCATCCGCCATGGCCAGGCGCGATTCGCGCCGTCGCCTGCGCGACTGGCGCGTGCGCTCTCGTCTGCTTCTGCTGATCGTTATCCCGACCGCGAGCGCCCTGGTCCTCGGTGGCCTGAGCATCGCGTCCTCGGCCGGGAACGCCCTGGCGTACCAGCGTGTCGAGACGCTGGCCACCCTGGGCCAGCACATCACCGTGCTGGCACAGGCGCTGGAGGACGAGCGGGACCGGATGGTCGTGTTCATCTCGTCGAGCCCGACGGCCGGCGGCCGTGAGGCCTTCCTGTCCGGGCAGGCCGCGAACTCCGATGCGCAACTCGCGGTCATCGCCGATGCGAAGAGCGCGACGAACCGCGCCGCACTGGCGGTGACAGCCATGGCGCGCAAGATCGGCTCCTCCTACCCGCCTCAGGCACGGCAGGCAGCACGACTGGCGCTTACGGCGCTTGCCAGCCTGCCCTCCCTCCGCTCCGTCGCGACTGGGACGAAACTGCCGGCGCTGGTCGTCACGCAGCAGTACACCGCGATTATCGACGACGTTCTGGCGCTGAACTCTCAGATCGCGCAGTCTGCCAACGACCCGGCGCTGGCTCAGTCGGTCCAGGTGCTCGGCCTGGTAACCGCCATGCAGGAAGTGGCCTCGCAGCAGCGAGCCCTGCTGGTCGGCGCCCTGCTGAAGGGCGGATTCGGCCCGGGCGAGCTGACGGTCATGCAGGCGGCACTGTCCGCACAGCAAAGTGACCTGGCGTCGTTCAATATCGCGGCCAGCGTCAGCCAGCAGCAGATCTGGAACGACAGCATCAACAAGTCGTTCGCCTACCAGGCGAATGCCGACGAAGTCCAGGCCATCTCGCTGCAGGAACGGATGGGGTCGCTCAAGGGCGTCCAGATAACCCCGATCGACTGGTACGGCGCCATGTCGAACTCCGTCGACATCCAGATGGGGTCGGTGGAGCACAGCCTTACAGACTCGATCATCGCGCGTGCTCAGGTGCTGCGCAGGAACGCGATCATCGCGGCGGTGGTCATCGGTGCCGGCGTTCTGCTTGTTCTTCTGCTCGCGCTGATCCTCACTATGGTCATCGGCCGGTCGATGGTCCGGCCGCTGCGGCGGCTGCGGGCCGGGGCGCTCGACGTGGCCGGCGTCAGGCTGCCGGAGACAGTGCGCCGGATGAGTGAGTCGGACGGGGAGGGCGTCCCGCCCGAGGTCGAGCCGATCGACGTGGACTCGCTCGATGAGATCGGTGAAGTCGCGCGTGCCTTCGACCAGGTCCACCGCGAGGCGCTGCGACTGGCGTCGAACGAGGCGGCCCTGCGCGGCAATGTCAACGCGATGTTCGTCAACCTCTCCCGCCGGAGCCAGTCGCTCGTCGAGCGGCAGATCCGCCTGATCGACGAGCTCGAGCAAGGCGAGCAGGACTCTGAGCGGCTCGGCAGCCTCTTCCAGATGGACCACCTCGCGACCCGCATGCGGCGCAACTCAGAGAACCTGCTCGTTCTCGCCGGGCACGACTCGTCGCGGCGCTGGAGCCAGCCGGTTCCGCTCGTCGACGTGCTCAGGGCAGCGATCTCGGAGATCGAGCAGTACGAGCGGGTCATGCTGAATGTCCAGCCCGGCATCTCCGTGCGCGGCCCCGCGGTCAACGACGTCGTGCACCTGATCGCCGAGCTGGCGGAGAACGCGACCTCGTTCTCGTCGGCCGACACTCCCGTGAGCGTCTCCGGCCATCTGCTGAGCAGCGGAGGCGTGCTGCTCGACATTACCGACCAGGGCGTCGGAATGGGCAGCGAGGAAATGGCGCACGCGAACTGGCGGCTCGACAACCCGCCGGTCGTGGACGTTGCCGTGTCCCGGCGAATGGGACTGTTCGTGGTCGCCCGGCTCGCGGCCAGGCACGGTGTCCGGGTCAGGCTTCGGCCCGGGGGCGGAGCGGGCCTGACGGCTCTGGTGTGGCTGCCGGACGAGGTCGTGGCCCGGGAGGGTGCGGCTGGGCGTCCGAGCGGGCCGATCCGGGGCCAGGAGCCGGACCGCAGGATCGCCATCGGCTCGGGTGCGCAGAGCGCGGCGAACCGGGTAGGCCCGGCCTTCGCGGATAACTCGTCAGCTGCCTGGGCGGCCGGCTCCCGAGAGTGGTCGGAGCCCGGGCAGTCGGTCGCCGAGCAGATTGCCGCCTCCCGGGCGTCGAAGTTCGCTCCGACTCCGGAAGGCCGCGATTCCCAGCTCGGCCCGCAGCGTATTCCCGGCGCGGGCCCGCATCCGGGCAGCTTTGTGCCTACGGCAACCGGTCCGCAGCCTGTCGTGGGTCCTGAGCCCGCGTTCTCCGACTCGGCCGGTGCGGGCCAGGAGTCCGGGGCTGGCGTTCCCCGTGAGCCGATGTGGAGCAGCAGCGGGCTGTTCGAGTCCAGTGCGCCGCGACCCGAAGCCCCCGCTGAGCACAGCGAGCCCATCCAGCGGTCGGCTCCCGCAGCGGTGCAGGCTTCAGGGCCGGCGTCCGAGTCCTCGGATGCGGCTATGGCTGGTGACGCCGCGCCTCAGTCCGTCCTCGGCGCGCCGGTCGCTCAATTGCGGTCGCCAGGCAGTAAATTCCGGTCCCAGGATGCCCTATTCGGGTCAAGTAGCGGGGAGGTCATCGTTCCTCCCGCTTCGTTGCTGGGGGGGGAGAACAGGCTGCCTATCTTCGAGGCTGTCGAGTCAGACTGGTTCCGCCGCGGCAGGCCGTCGCTGCAGCCGGCGAGTTCTCCGAGCGAGCGTGCATCAGGTCAAGGCTGGTCGTCGCCCGGCGACGCGGGGTGGCGTGCGGCAGAGGCCGCAGTTGTCCCGTCGTCCAGTGGTGTGACCGTCGCAGGGCTGCCGAGGCGGGTTCCGAAGGCGAACCTCATCCCGGGCACCGCCACGGCAGAGGCTCCGGCCTCGCCACCGGTTCGATCGGCGGCCGCAACCAGAGACCGGTTCGCTAGTCTGCAGCGAGGAATGCGCGAGGGTCGTGCAGCGACCGGAAGCGACAAGGAAGAAGGAACGGACGACGTTCCGGGTGGCGGGTGACATGAGGGCGCTGAGACAGTCATGCTAGTTCTGCGAACTTCGAATGAATTGTCAGAGGCCAGGCCACGTACTCTAGGGCCTAGCCGCGGTGCTGCGCTGAGCACCCGTCACGACAGGAAGGGGCGCTGGTGAGTCCGATAACCCGTCCGGCTCAGGATCTCAACTGGCTGGTTACGAACTTTGTCGAGCGGGTTCCCTCCGTCGCGCATGCCATCGTCGTCTCCTCCGACGGACTGCCGATGGCGTTCTCGCAGGGCTTCCCCGCGGAGCGGGTAGACCAGCTCGCGGCGGTCACGTCTGGGCTCACGAGCCTTACCCAGGGCGCCGCGCGGGTCTTCGAGGGCGGAGCGGTGTCTCAGACCGTCGTAGAGATGCAGCGAGGCCTGCTTATTGTCATGGCGATTAGCGATGGGTCAAGTCTGGCTGTCCTTGCTGCGGCAGATTGCGACATGGGCCTCGTTGCCTATGAAATGGCATTGATGGTGGAGCGAGTCGGCAGCGTGCTAACACCTGACATGCGCAGTTCGGGTCCCCCTAGCTGGCCTGGCGCCAGCGGGTAATGACAGGAGGGATCAGTGTCTGCTCCGCGCCATGACGACTGGCTTGCGGACGGTGGCATGTCCGGGCTGGATAGCCATCGTTCCGGGTCGGCCGACGGATTCGAGGGCAGTATGCACTCGTCGGACGAATTCGGCATGCCCGGGGCATCGCTGTTCGATATCCCGGAGCAGACCAGTTCCCTGGTGCGGCCATATGCGGTAACTGGAGGACGGACAAAACCCAGTTATCAGCTTCAAATCGAAGCTATGGTATCGGCATCACACTTTGAAGCCCGTGATCTTTCGGTATTGAGTCCGGAATGCCAATCAATTCTCGGATACTGCCGGGACTGGCGTTCGGTCGCTGAGATATCCGCAGTGCTACGGATTCCGCTCGGAGTCGCCCGGGTCCTGATCGGGGACATGGCGATGGAGGGACTAGTCCGGGTACACCAGGCGGATCATGGCCAGGGCCGTCCGGATCTCAACCTCCTTGAAAGGGTGCTTAGTGGACTTCGCAAGCTCTAGGGCCGTTCCTGGCGTCGAGGTAGACGCCGCCGTGACGTCTGTGAAGATCGTCGTGGCCGGCGGCTTCGGCGCGGGCAAGACTACGTTCGTCGGCTCGGTATCAGAGATCACCCCGCTGACGACCGAGGCTGTCATGACCTCGGTGAGCGACGGCGTCGACGACCTGTCGCACACTCCGGACAAGACAACGACTACCGTCGCGATGGACTTCGGCCGGGTGACGCTGGACGCCGGGCTGGTGCTGTACCTGTTCGGGACTCCCGGACAGCACAGGTTCTGGTTCATGTGGGATGACCTGATTCAGGGTGCGATCGGCGCCGTGGTCCTGGTTGACACCCGCCGGCTGGCCGACTCCTTCCCGGCGGTGGACTACTTCGAGTCCGCCAACCTGCCGTTCATCGTGGCGGTGAACGGATTCCATGGCGACTTCCCGCATGCGATGGAGGACGTCCGCGAGGCCATGTCGCTCGGGCGCAACGTGCCGATCGTGCAGTGCGACGCTCGTGGCCGGGTGTCCACGAAGGAAGTGCTGATAACCCTCGTCGAGCACGCGATGGCGATGCAGCTGAGCGTGCGGTAGGGCAGCTGGCGGTACTTCGTAGACAGCAGGCGCGCGGTAGTGCCTGGCCCCCTTGGGCGTGTGACTGGGGTCAGGCCTGCGATAGTGTGCACCCGTGCAGGGGGCGGTAGCTCAGCCGGTTAGAGCAGCGGACTCATAATCCGCCGGTCCTGGGTTCGATCCCCAGCCGCCCCAC
>DASWAA010000078.1:0-4533 GCA_036391385.1 Streptosporangiaceae bacterium | reverse complement strand
CACGACGGCAAGTTTCCTGCCGGCCATCTCCAGCCCGCCCTTCCGCGTCAGCGCCATAGGAGTGTATCCGGGCATCCCGGCATTCAGACTGAGAGCGGAATGGAACCCCACCGGTCACCCGGGCATATGTCGGTGCGGCGTCCGACGTTCTGGCCGGACTCGGGTTCACGCCGCAGGGCGAGCTCGGCGTCCCGCTGAGGTGGGCCTTCAAGGCGCCGCCCAGACTGGCCGGGACGAATACCTATGTCGTCATCGACGGCTCGCTGTCGCTCCGCAATCACCTCGCCGTACGGGACATCCTGCGAGCGGACAACGGCCTGCGCGACCGGTACGCCGCCGTGAAAAGGCAGGCCGGTGCCGTCGCCGAGAACATCGATGACTACGGCCTCAGGAAGAACGCGATGATTCAGCAGCTACTCGCCGCCGCCGACCTGACCGACGTCGAGCGGTTCCTTCATGATCAACGGATGTTTCTCAGCGGCGGACGCAGAAAGTAATCCGTTGATCATGAGCGGCCAAGCCGGCCGGCCGTGCTCAGACGTTGAACCGGATCTCGACGACATCGCCGTAGAGCCTCAATGCCCCAGGCGTTATACGTCTGCTAGACAGTTGTCTGACAGAGCGGATAGCCTGATGAGGTGACGACATCACAGGTGGCGTTCCGCCCTACCGAGGAGGACCGCCGGATCATTGAGGCTGCCAAGCGCCCCAACGAGGGCGTGACCGATGTGATCCGCCGAGCATTGCGGCTTCTAGCGCGCGAGGACTGGCTACGGCAGGCGCGGGAGGACGCCGAGCGGCTGGCCGATGAGGATGTCTCGGCCGAGCAGGACGCCTGGTGATCCGAGGCGCCGTCTACCGGGTGGACCTCGGCGAAGCCAAGCGCGGCCATGAGCAGCGAGGCAGACGCTACGGCCTGGTCATCAGCCCGAGTTCAATGGCGTGGAGCATCGCGACTATCGTGCCGACCTCGCGGAGCGCTCAACCGGCGGTCTTCCGTCCGACGATGGAATTGCTCGGCGTACCCACCCAGTTCCTGATCGACCAGATCAGATCAATCGAAACCAAGTACATCGACGGCGATCCTGTCGCCTACCTGGAGCGCGACGAGATAGCGGAGATCGAGCACGCTCTCGCCAGGTACCTAGGCCTCGGACTATGACCTAGTTGCGCGACGATAGTCCTCGGGCATCCGCAGACTCGCTCGGGATATCCCCCAAGCCGGCCGGCCGTGCTCAGACGTTGAACCGGAACTCGACGACGTCGCCGTCGCGCATCACGTAGTCCTTGCCCTCGATCCTGGCCTTGCCGGCGGCGCGGGCCGCCGCGATGGAGCCGGCGGCCATCAGGTCGTCGTAGGAGACGATCTCCGCCTTGATGAAGCCACGCTGGAAGTCGGTGTGGATGACCCCGGCGGCCTCCGGCGCGGTCGAGCCCGCCTTGATCGTCCAGGCTCTGGCTTCCTTCGGGCCGGCGGTGAGGAAGGTAGACAGGCCGAGCGCGGCGAACCCGGCCCTGGCCAGCTGGTCGAGCCCCGGCTCGCCGAGACCAAGCTCGGCCAGGAGTTCGGCGGCCTCCTCAGCGGGCAGGTCGGCGAGCTCGGCTTCGGTCTTGGCGTCGAGGAACACTGCCTCGGCCGGGGCGACCACCTTAGCCAGGCGATCACGCAGCGCGTCGTCTGATAGCTCGGCGTCGTCGACGTTGAACACGTACAGGAACGGCTTGGCGGTCAGCAGCGAGAGCTCGCGCAGGTGGCCTAGGTCGATCCCGGCCTCTGCCGCCCCGGCGAACAGGGTCGTCCCGCCGTCGAGCAGCTGCTGCGTCCTCGCTGCGGCATCGGCGACTGCCACCCGTTCGGGATCTTTAGCGAACTTGGCCTCTTTTATCAGGCGCGGAACGGCCTTCTCCAGCGTCTGCAGGTCGGCAAGGATCAGCTCGGTGGCGATCGTCTCGATGTCGCGCTCAGGCGAGACGTCGCCGTCGACGTGGCTGACGTCCGGGTCGGTGAAGACCCGCACGACCTGGCAGATCGCGTCTGTTTCCCTGATGTGGGCCAGGAACTGGTTGCCGAGGCCCTGCCCCTGGGAGGCGCCCCGCACCAGCCCGGCGATGTCGACGAACCGCACGGTGGCGGGCACGATCTTGGCCGAGTTGTACAGCCCCGCCAGCGCGGCAAGGCGCGGATCCGGGATACCGACAACGCCGACATTCGGCTCGATCGTGGCGAAGGGGTAGTTCGACGCCAGAACGCTGGCCCTGGTCAGCGCGTTGAACAGGGTGGACTTGCCGACGTTCGGCAGGCCGACGATTCCGATCTCAAGACTCACCTGGCGATTCTAGCCGTCCGCCCCCACAGGCCAGGACGGTCAGGACCAGGCTGGCAGCCCGGACGGCGCGGACAGGCCCGCGCGGCGCGGCCCCCGCGTCGCTGTCGTACCCGCCTGGAAATATGGCCGGACATGGACGCGACCTCCCTGCTCGTCGGCATCGCCGTCGGTGCCGCACTCGGCGCAGTCATCGGCTTCTTGTACGCCCGCACCAGGCTCGCGGGGACGACTACCGACCTAGCCAGCCAGGCCCGAGCCGCCGACGGGCGGGCCCGTGCCGCGCAGCAGCGTGCCGAGCTGATCGACGAGGCGGCGCAGGAGCGGGCCGCGCTCGTAGACGGCTACCTGGCCGAGCGGTTCCAGGCCCTGTCGGCGCAGGCACTCGACGCGAGCCAGCAGCGGCTGCTCGAGGTGAGCGAACTCCGGCTGCGTGCGGCAAACCTCGCTGCCGCTGGCGAACTCGATTCCCGGCGTAACGCCGTCGAGCAGCTCGTCGAGCCGCTCCGGCAGGCGCTTGCCCGGGTAGAGACTCAGCTTCGCGACAGCGAGACGGCGCGGTTGAGCTCACACGCCGCCCTCACCGAGCAGGTAAAGGCCGCGAAGGAAACCTCTGAGCAGCTGCGCGCCGAGACTCAGGCGCTGGTCACCGCGCTGCGCCGACCCGAGGCACGCGGCCGGTGGGGCGAAATGCAGCTACGACGGGTCGTCGAGGTCGCCGGGATGAGCGCACGGTGCGACTTCGACGAGCAGGTCACGGTGACCGGTGCCGACGGCGCACCCGCGCGTCCCGACATGGTGGTCAGGCTGGCCGGCGGCAAGAACATCGTGGTCGACTCCAAGGTGTCGCTCGCCGCCTACCTGGAGGCGGCCGAGTCCGCTGACGAGCAGGTGCGCGAAGCGCGGCTGGAGGCTCACGCCAGGCACCTCAAGGAGCACGTCGACCGGCTGGCGGTCAAGGCATACTGGCAGGCCCTGAGCCCGTCGCCGGAGTTCGTGGTGCTATTCATCCCAGGCGAGGCGTTCCTTGCCCCGGCGCTGGAGCGCGACCCGGCTCTGCTCGAGTACGCGATGGCGCGCAAGGTGCACATCGCGACCCCGACGACGCTGGTCACCATGCTGCGGACCGCACAGTACGCCTGGCAGCAGCAGGCGCTGTCGGAGAACGCCAGGGCAGTCTTCGACCTGGGCCGGGAACTCTATGACCGGCTCTCGCAGCTCGGCAGGAATGTCGACACCGTCGGCCGGGCTCTGGCCAGCGCAGTGACGGCTTATAACCGGACGGTCGGCTCGCTGGAAAGCCGGGTCCTGGTCAGCGCGCGCAAGCTCAATGCCCTGTCAGTAACCGACGCCGAGCTCGAGTCGCCGCAGCCGGTCGAGGAATCGGTCCGGATGCTGTCCGCCCCCGAGCTCGTCGCCACCGCCGCGGTCAGTGAAAGGCCGGCCGAGACCCAGCCGGCGCTCTGACCATAAATCGCCTGCACGACGTGCCTCCGCCACGCCCCGCCGCGGCGGGCGGATACTAGATGGCCGGGCGGGGGCAATGGCAAGGGGGGATCTGTTGACCAGCCGCAGGGGCACCACGGCGGATGCCTGGATCGATCTCGTGCCGTCTGTCAGCAGCCGCGCCGCGATCGCAACGATGTTCGTGCTGTTCCTGTTCAGTGACCTAGGCGCTGGCTGGCTGCACATGACCGCGCTGACCGGATTCGGGTTCGCCGCCGTCTGCGCCGCCGCGGCCGGGTGCACGAGGCGGGATGAGCTGCTGCTTGTCGTGACCACGCCGCCAGCGCTGTTCTTCGCGGCAGTGTCGTGCGGCGAACTGATCACGCTGCACCTGGACCATATGGCCGCGTCGGCCGGGCCGGTGCTGGCCGGCATCTTCCTGACCCTGAGCTCGGCCGCGCCGTGGCTCTTCGGCGGGCTGGCCGGAGCCCTCGTGATCGCCAGCGTTCGCGGCCTGCCGCAATGCATCAGGGACCTGCGGGCCGAGATCTCCGGTCGGGTCAGCGTTGGCTCAACTGGTCCCGCACCCCGCCACCGCCAGGTGACGCGCTAACTTGCTTGGCTTGCGCAGCTCGTGCGGCAGGGCGAAGACCAGGCTCTCGTGCACGGACTCGACCTCCTCCACGGCCGAGAATCCCGCGGCCGCCAGCCGGTCAAGAACCTGCGACACCAGTTCTTCCGGGACCGAGGCCCCGCTGGTGAC
>DASWAA010000077.1:0-6226 GCA_036391385.1 Streptosporangiaceae bacterium | reverse complement strand
GGCTGGGACCCCGCGATCGCGGTCGGGCCAGCCGGGACGGTGTACGCGGCCTTCATGGTGGCGCGCGGCTCGCGCAGCTACCCGGTGGTCGACATCTCGGCCGATCACGGGCAGTCTTTCCCCACGGTCAGCTCGCTCGTGCCGCCAGGTAAGAACAACTGGGGCGATCGTGAGTTCATCGCCATCGGCCGCCACGGCGCCATCTACGTGACATGGGACTACGGCCCGCACAACCTGACCGCGCAGGATTTCGTCTGCAGCCCGAACGGCAGCTGCTCGTTCGTCGCCGGCGACGTCAACGCGGTCCTGCAGAAGTCGACCGACGGCGGCAAGAGCTGGAGCAAGATCATCCCGATCAGCCCCGGCTTCCCGGGCAGCGGTGCGGACAGCGCACCGGTCATCGTCGAGCCCAGCGGGCGCCTGGACGTGCTCTACCAGGGCTATCAGATACTCAACCCGCGGACGCTGAAGTTTGGCGTCGCGCACCAGTTCTTCACCGCCTCGACCAACGGCGGCTGGACCTGGTCCCGGCCAGTCCGGGTCGGTCCGGCAGGCCTCTGGATGAACACGACCGAGTGGTGGATCGACGGATCGCTCGCAAGGGACTCGGCGGGCAACCTGTACGCGAGCTGGGACAGTCAGAGCGGCGGTCACGACATCGGCTGGCTGGCCTTCTCGACCACGAGCGGCCGTACCTGGTCGGCTCCGGTACGCGTGACGGCCCGCTCCTTCCCGGCGATGCGGCTGGTGCAGGTGCTCGGCGGCGCGCCGGGAATCGTCTACGTTGGCCTGCTGACCAACGGCGTCCAGTGCGGGAGCGTGCCCTGCTATGCCCAGTACCTCCGGGCGTACTCGATCCGCACGGGGTGGCTGACCCAGCTGATCCGGGTCAGCAGGAACTTCGGGAATGCGCTGGTATGGCCGGGTGACACGATCGGGCTGTCGCTGCTCCCGGCCGGGACAGCCGGCGGACAGCGGGTCGCGGTGAGCTGGGGCAGCGCGATCGGCGGCCGGCACGCGAACTCGCAGGTCTGGGCGACCGTGGTGAGCAGCATGCCCTGAGCGATGGCGCGGTCCGGCCGGCCGGCGTGATACCGTTAAGCACGGCCGAAGTATCCGGCCAGGTCTGCTGCGCCCTCATTGCGGCAGGCCGATCCGGGCGTCAGGCGACTTGAGCCTGTGCCCTCCCGCATCCCGGCGCGGAGCCGTCCTACCCTGCCGCCGGGAGGCACCGACAACCCGCTACGCAAGGGAACCAAGAGGGAATACTGTGCCGCTCGACACCGCAGTAAAGAAGGAGATCATCGCCGAGCACGCGACAGGTGAGGGTGACACCGGCTCGCCGGAGGTCCAGATCGCGTTGCTGACCAAGCGGATCAATGGTCTCACCGAGCACCTCAAGGTGCACAAGCATGACCACCACAGCCGTCGCGGACTGCTGCTGCTCGTCGGCCGCAGGCGCCGGCTGCTGCAGTACCTGTCTCGCGAGGACATCAGCCGGTACCGCGCGCTGATCGAGAGGCTCGGCCTGCGCCGGTAGCAGGCCGGGCGACACGAGGGCACGGGGGGCGCCGTACCGCTAGGTACAGCCGTCCGGCGTCGTATCGCTCCGTGTCGGCCGCTGGCGCTACATTGGTGGTCGGGACCAGGCGGTTGCCGCCCGCCCGTAACTGAATAGACCACGTACCTGAGGCTCCGAGTGTCAGGTACACCGACGAAGTAGCAGGTAAACGTCCCGCGGCCCCGGCCCGGAGCGCTCAGCGTGCGCCAGGGCCGGTCCTCGGTAGTGGTTCTCGGATTGGCGGAATGCGACGTGGTCGCGAGTCTGGCCGATCCGGGGGCTTCGATCGAAGACCGGTCGGCAGCTACCGTCCAGCAGTGCTGGACGTGAAGGACGCTCCACAGGCGGCGGGCAGACGCGGGACCTCACGCAAGGAGGTCTCACCCTATGGAGGGTGTGTATACGGCCGAAGCCGTTATCGATAACGGAGCTTTCGGCGTTCATCGAATCAGGTTTGAAACTGGCCGGCTGGCCAGGCAGGCATCGGGCTCCGCTGTCGTCTTCCTCGACGACGAGACGATGGTGCTGTCCGCGACCACGGTGTCGAAGCATCCCAGGGAGAACCTGGACTTCTTCCCGCTCACCGTCGACGTGGAAGAGCGGATGTATGCCGCGGGCCGCATTCCCGGCTCGTTCTTCCGCCGGGAGGGCAGGCCGTCCGAGGACGCGATCCTGACCTGCCGGCTGATCGACCGGCCGCTGCGCCCGTCGTTCGTCAAGGGCCTGCGCAACGAGGTGCAGGTCGTCGAGACGATCATGTCGCTGCACCCGGAGCACCTGTACGACGTCGTGGCGATCAACGCCGCCTCGCTGTCCACCCAGCTCTCCGGGATCCCGTTCGCCGGGCCGATCGGCGGAGTGCGGGTCGCGCTGATCAAGGGCCAGTGGGTCGGCTTCCCGACCCACCCGCAGCTTGCGGAAGCCACCTTCGACATGGTCGTGGCCGGCCGGGTGCTCGAGGACGGCGACGTCGCGATCATGATGGTCGAGGCGGAGTCGACGCCCAGCACGCTGCGGCTGATCGCCGACTCGTCCAGCGGCGCGGTCAGCCCGACCGAGGACGTGGTGGCGCAGGGCCTCGAGGCCGCGAAGCCGTTCATCAAGACGCTCTGCGAGACCCAGCTGCAGGTCGCGGCCAATGCCGCCAAGGCGACCGCCACCTTCCCGACCTTCGCCGACTACCAGCCTGACGTCTACGAGGCTGTCGCGGCCGAGGCGTCCGGCGAGCTCGCCGCGGCGCTGACCATCGCGGGCAAGCAGGAGCGAGGGGTCGAGACCGACCGGGTCCAGGCCGCCGTGACCGAGCGAGTCGCAGCGAAGTTCGAGGGCCGGGAGAACGAGATCAGCGGCGCGTTCCGGTCGCTGACCAAGAAGCTGGTACGGGAGCGGATCGTCAGGGACGGCGTCCGGATCGACGGCCGCGGGCTCGCCGACATCAGGCAGCTCTCCGCGGAGGCCGGCGTGCTGCCCCGGGTGCACGGCTCGGCGCTGTTCGAGCGCGGCGAGACCCAGATCCTCGGGGTGACGACGCTGAACATGCTCCGGATGGAGCAGATGATCGACACGCTGAATCCTGAGCGGACCAAGCGCTACATGCACAACTACAACATGCCGCCCTACTCGACTGGTGAGACCGGCCGGGTCGGCTCGCCGAAGCGGCGTGAGATCGGGCATGGCGCGCTCGCCGAGCGTGCCCTGCTCCCGGTGCTGCCGACCCGCGAGGAGTTCCCCTACGCGATCAGGCAGGTCTCCGAGGCGATCGGCTCGAACGGCTCCACCTCGATGGGCTCGGTCTGCGCGTCCACGATGGCGCTGCTCGACGCCGGTGTCCCGCTCAAGGACATGGTCGCCGGCATCGCCATGGGCCTGATCTTCGAGGGCGGGACGTACGTCACGCTGACGGACATCCTCGGTGCCGAGGACGCGTTCGGTGACATGGACTTCAAGGTCGCGGGCACCAAGGACGTGATCACGGCGCTGCAGCTCGACACCAAGCTGGACGGCATCCCCGCGTCGGTGCTCGGCGCCGCGCTCAAGCAGGCCAGGGACGCGCGGCTGACCATCCTGGAGGTCATGCGCGAGGCCATCAGCGCCCCGGCGGACATGAGCGAGTTCGCGCCGCGGATCATCACCGTCAAGGTCCCGGTCGACAAGATCGGCGAGGTCATCGGCCCGAAGGGCAAGATGATCAACTCGATCCAGGAGGACACTGGCGCCGAGATCACGATCGAGGACGACGGGACCATCTACATCGGCGCCACGGACGGGACGTCGGCCGAGGCCGCGCGGGCAGCGATCAACGCGATCGCGAATCCGCACGTCCCCGAGGTGGGCGAGCGCTTCCTCGGGACAGTGGTCAAGACGACCACGTTCGGTGCGTTCGTGTCACTGCTGCCCGGCAAGGACGGCCTGCTGCACATCACCCAGATCCGCAAGCTGCATGGCGGCATGCGGATCGAGAACGTCGACGACGTGATCAAGGTCGGCGACAAGATCCAGGTGGAGATTCGCGAGGTCGATGACCGGGGCAAGCTGTCGCTCGTGCCTGTCGAGGTGGTCGAGCGCGAGGCTGCCGGCGAGGACCTTGGCGGTGGCGGCGGCGGCGGCGAGCGCTCGGACCGGGGTGACCGCGGCGACCGCCCGGACCGCGGCGACCGCAGCAGAGACCGGGGTGACCGCGGCCGTAGTGGTGACCGCGACCGGAGCAGCGGCGATCACTTCCGCACCCGGCGCCGGGAGCCGCGCGAGTCCGGCAACTCATGACGGCTGACGAGCGGCGGACCGAGGGCACCGAGCGGCTCATGACGGACGAGGGCGTCGTCTGCCGCACGGTGCTGCCCGGCGGACTGCGGGTCATCACCGAGTCGCTGCCTGCCGTCAGGTCGGCCTCCTTCGGAATCTGGGCCGGGGTCGGCTCGCGTGACGAGGACATCCGTCACGCGGGCGCGACTCACTACCTGGAGCACCTGCTGTTCAAGGGGACGTCCCGGCGGTCCGCGCTCGAGATCTCGGCGTCGATCGATGCGGTGGGCGGCGAACTCAACGCCTTCACCGCGAAGGAGTACACCTGCTATTACGCGCGGGTACTCGACGCCGACCTGCCACTGGCGATCGACGTGCTCTGCGACATGATGACCGGGTCGCTGCTCGAGCCAAGCGAGGTCGAGGCGGAGCGCGCGGTGATACTCGAAGAGATCGCCATGACCGACGACGATCCCGCCGACACCGCGCACGAGGCGTTCACCTGGCAGCTGTTCGGCGACACCCCGCTCGGGCGCCCGATCCTGGGCACCGTGGACACCATCAACGCGATCACCAGGGAGCAGATCGCCGAGCACTACGTCGCCAGGTACTCGCCTGAGAACCTCGTCGTGGCCGCCGCCGGCCGGCTCGACCACGACGAGGTCGTCGAGGCGACCCGCGCGTGCTTCGCCGGGGCGCTCAGGGCGGATGCGGTACCCGCGCCGCCAAGGCTTCCTGGCCCGGCGGGCCCGGGCGTGGCCTCCGGCACCGGCGTGCGGCTGCTGTCGCGGCCGATCGAGCAGGCGAATCTCGTGCTCGGCTGCGCCGGGATGTCCAGGACCGACGATCGGCGGTTCGCACTCGGCGTGCTGAACGCGGCTCTGGGCGGCGGGATGTCGTCCCGGCTGTTCCAGGAGATCAGGGAGAAGCGCGGGCTGGCTTACTCGGTCTACAGCTTCGGCTCGCAGCACGCCGACATCGGGATGTGGGGCATCTACGCCGGGTGCCTGCCGGCCAAGGCCGACGACGTGCTAGCGATCTGCGCGGAGGAGATCGCGAAGGTCTGCGCGGGCGGGCTGACCGACGAGGAACTTGACCGCGGGAAGGGCCAGCTGCGCGGCTCGATGGTGCTCGGCCTGGAAGACCCGGCGTCGCGGATGACCAGGATCGGCAAGTCCGAGCTGGTGTACCCGCGGCTCGAGCCGGTCGACGAGATCCTGGCCCGCATCGAGTCCGTCACGCTCGACGACGTCCGCGAGGTGGCAAGCGCTATCCTGACCCAGCCCAAGGCACTCGCGGTCGTGGGACCCTACGACGACGCCGACTCCTTCACCGCGGCCATCGCCTCCTGACCGCCGACCGCGGCACGAGAGAACGGACTGGAGGATGCCGGTGATCAAGGTCGGAGTGCTCGGAGCCAGGGGACGGATGGGCTCGCTGGTCTGCGACACCGTGCGATCGGCCGAAGACCTGGAATTCGTGGCTGGCGTCGATGTCGGCGACTCGCTGGACGCGCTGGCCGGCTGCGACGTCGTGGTCGACTTCACCAGCCCGGACGTCGTGATGGGCAATCTGCACTGGTGCATCGAGCACGGCATGAGTGTCGTGATCGGGACGTCCGGGTTCAGCGAGTCCCGGCTGGCGCAGGTGCGGGAGCTGCTGCGGTCCACCCCGGACGAGAGCGAGCTGCCAGCGGCATCGGCGCCTCGGGTCCTCGTTGTGCCTAATTTCTCTGTGGGCGCCGTGCTGATGATGCAGTTCGCCGAGCAGGCGGCCAGGTTCTTCGAGTCGGTGGAGATCATCGAGCTGCATCACGCTGGCAAGATCGACGCGCCGTCGGGGACGGCGGTCAGGACGGCCGCGATGATCGCCGCCGCCCGGTCGGCGGCCGGAGTCGGGCCAAGCCCCGATGCGACGACAACC
>DASWAA010000076.1:0-13492 GCA_036391385.1 Streptosporangiaceae bacterium | reverse complement strand
TGGTCGCGCTCATCGCCGGCGTCGACTTCTTCCTTCACCTCGCTCACACGGTCCCGCCGCACCCGATCCCGCCGAATCACCCGTAGCCGGGTCAGCCGAGCCAGCACACCGTCAGGGCTTGCGGTCGCTGCCCTGCTCGGTCGTCAGCGCCGCGACGAAGGCCTCCTGCGGGACCTCGACCCGGCCGATGGTCTTCATCCGCTTCTTGCCTTCCTTCTGCTTCTCAAGCAGCTTGCGCTTGCGGGTGATGTCGCCGCCGTAGCACTTGGCCAGCACGTCCTTGCGCAGCGCCCTGATGTTCTCCCTGGCGATGATCCGGGCGCCGATGGCCGCCTGGATCGGCACCTCGAACTGCTGGCGCGGGATCAGTTCCTTGAGCCTGGAGGTCATGGCCAGGCCGTACTCGCGTGCCTTGTCGGCGTGCACGATCTGGCTGAAGGCGTCCACCGGCTGCCCCTGCAGCAAGATGTCGACCTTGACCAGGTCGGCCTCTTGCTCGCCGGCCGGCTCGTAGTCCAGTGACGCGTAGCCCCTCGTGCGGGACTTGAGCTGGTCGAAGAAGTCGAAGATGATCTCGGCGAGCGGCATCGTGTACCTGATCTCGACCCGGTCAGCCGACAGGTACTCCATCCCGATCAGCATGCCCCGCCTGCCCTGGCACAGTTCCATGATCGCGCCGATGTAGTCCGACGGAGCGAGCACCGTAGCCCGCACCACCGGCTCGAAGACCTTCGCGATCTTCCCGGCCGCTATCGCGCCCGTGCTGGTGGCCACGCCCCCCGGCCCGCTGGGGAACTCGCTCGGGTTCGTCACGACGATCTCGGCGCCTGCGTCCATGACCACGCGGTACACGACGTTCGGCGCGGTCGAGATCAGCGAGAGGTCGAACTCGCGCTCAAGCCGTTCCCTGATGATCTCCATGTGCAGCAGGCCGAGGAACCCGCAGCGGAAGCCGAACCCGAGCGCCGTCGAGGTCTCCGGCTCGTAGACCAGTGAGGCGTCGTTGAGACGGAGCTTGTCCAGGGCGTCCCGCAGGTCCGGGTACTGGTCGCCGTCGACCGGGTAGAGCCCGGAGAACACCATCGGCCTGGGGTGGGCATATCCGGCCAGCGGCTCCGACGCCGGGCGCGCCGCGCTGGTGACCGTGTCTCCGACTCGCGCCTGGCGGACGTCCTTGACGCCGGTGATCAGGTAGCCGACCTCGCCGGCGGCCAGGCCGTCGGACGGCACCGGCTCGGGTGAGATCACGCCTACCTCGAGCGTCTCGTGCACCGCCCTGGTGGAGAGCATCAGCGTGCGCTCCCGGTGGGAGAGCCTGCCGTCCATCATCCGGACGTAGGTGACCACGCCACGGTAGGTGTCATAGACCGAGTCGAAGATCAGCGCCCTGGCCGGAGCGTCGAGGTTCCCGGCCGGCGCCGGAACCTGAGCGACGACGGCGTGCAGCAGCTCGGCGACGCCCTCGCCGGTCTTCGCCGAGACCCGGAGCACGTCGGACGGCTGACAGCCGATGATCTTGGCGAGCTCGCCTGCGTACTTCTCCGGCTGCGCGGCAGGCAGGTCGATCTTGTTCAGCACCGGAATCAGGTGCAGGTCAGCGTCCAGGGCCAGGTAGAGGTTGGCCAGCGTCTGCGCCTCGATGCCCTGCGCGGCGTCCACCAGCAGGATGGCGCCCTCGCAGGCGGCCAGCGACCGGGAGACCTCGTAGGAGAAGTCGACGTGCCCGGGCGTATCGATCAGGTTCAGGACGTAGTTCCTGCCGTCCGTGCCGCGCCACGGCAGCCTGACCGCCTGGCTCTTGATCGTGATGCCGCGCTCGCGCTCGATATCCATCCGGTCCAGGTACTGTGCCCGCATCTGCCGGTCCCCGACGACACCGGTGAGCTGCAGCATCCGGTCGGCCAGCGTGGACTTGCCGTGGTCGATGTGGGCGATGATGCAGAAGTTCCTGATCACCGCCTGGTCTGTCCTGGATGGCGCGGGCATGGCAGCCAGGGGTGCGGATGACTCGGGCATGGGTGGCGTGCTGTTCCGCTCGGTAGAAGGCTCTCGATCTCGGCGATCCCTGGAATCGTTCTATGGTCGCATGCGGACCGCGATGCCCGCGCCACCAGCCTGCGAGCCAGTGGCGCGGGCATCGCCGGCCTGACGTGGCCGCGTCCGCCGAGTTTCCCCTGGAGGCGCTGTCCGGATCCGCCATTCGTCACTAGACTTCCAGCCGCGATGGCAGCCTTGCCCCAGCCGCCAGCGCCATGCGTGCAGGCCCGGGAGGATTGCTCGTGTCAGCAGCCGGCTTCTCCAGGACCGCCCGCGCGGTCCGGGACAGGCTCCTCGGGGGCCTTTCCCGGCGAATCCCCCGTCGCCTTCGCACGGCCGCCCGCTGGACGGCCGCCGTTCTCGCCTCGGTGCTCGCCCTGACCCTGATCCTGACCGTCGGCGCGGGCTGGCTGCTGACGCGCGCGGGCAACGGCCCCACCGCGCCCTGGGCACGGTCAAGCGGGCACGACGCGGTGTGGCTCGGCCGGATCTGGACCCGGGGCGACTACACCCCGGCGCAGTTCCGCGCGCTGGTGCACCGGATCAGCGACTCGGGCATCAGCGACGTCTACGTGTTTACCGGGCAGCTAGACCAGGACGGCTACCTGGACCCGGCGGCCTACGACCACGCAGGTCCGTTCCTGGCAGCGTTCCGCGCCGCACTGCCCCGCGTCAGGGTGTCGGCGTGGCTGTCTGGCGTGGTCGCGGCTGACGGGGAGGGCAACCGCGTTCCGAAGTCAGTGCCCGGGCCGATCAGCCTGGACGCGCCGGCCTCCCGCGCGCGCGTGGTGGCTTCGGCCGGGGCCGTGCTCAGGGCCGGCTTCGGCGGAGTGCATTACGACCTGGAGCCCGTTACGAATGGAGATCCTGACTTTCTCCGGCTGCTGGCCGCCACCGACCGGCTGAGACCGGCCCCGCGGCCGCTCTCGGTCGCCGTTCCGAAGATCGAGCCACTCCCCGGCCTGCGGCTGTCCTGGGAGCTGACCGGCGTCGGGCCGGTGTACTGGACGCCCGGCTACCTGTCCCAGGTCGCCGCCCTGGTCGGTCAGGTGGCCATGATGACCTATGACACCACGATGCCCTACGCGTCGGTGTACAGCGGATTCGTCGTCCGGGAGACCGAGCTGGCACTGCGCGCCGTCCCGCACCGGGTCCGGCTGCTGATCGGAGCGCCCTGCTATCACTACTCGACGTTCGCGCACCGATCCTCCGCCGAGACCGTCGGAGCCGCTGTCAGGGGCGTGCGCGTGGCCCTGACGGCCACTGGCCGGCGCGCGAACTTCGGCGTGGCGATGTTCGCCGACTACAGCTCCAACGCAGCCGACTGGCGGTCCTACCGCGCGGACTGGCTGCGGCCCTGACCGCCGCCGCGGACCCGGGCCGGCCACCCCTTGCGGACGAACTTGCGCACCTGGTTTGAGTAGACGGCCGGATCTCGGATATCCTTCTACTTCGGCTGCCCGCATGCCCGCACACCTCGTGCCGGGTGCGCCACCGCGCCTTAGGCTCGCGCCGGGCACACCCTGACCCATTGAACAAGGAACCTAGCGAGGCATTCGCGTGGCAAACATCAAGTCTCAGATCAAGCGCAACAAGCAGAACGAGAAGGCCAGGCAGCGCAACAAGGCCGTCAAGTCCTCGCTCAAGACGGCCGTGCGCGGCTTCCGCGAGGCAGCCGACGCCGGCGACACCGATAAGGCCAGCGAGCTGATGCGCGTCGCGTACGTCAAGCTGGACAAGGCCGCGAGCAAGGGCGTCATCCACAAGAACCAGGCGGCCAACCGGAAGTCCGCGCTCGCCAAGCGCGTCGCGGCGATCAAGCAGGGCTGAGCTCCCTGCAGGTGAGCGCCCCGCCGCCTGCAGGCTGAGTTCCGCCGGCTGGCAGGCTGAGCACCCCGGGCAGTAAGTGCCTGGGGTCGCCTAGTTCCGGCCCCGGCTTTCTACGATGACCCGCAGCGCACGTTCGAGGGCATAGCCCGCGCTCGCGCTCTCGCCCTTGACCTGCGCGTCGGCTAGCGCGACCGCGGAGTGCGCCCTGGCCAGCCCGTCCGAGTTCCAGCCGCGCAGCTGCTGCCTGATCTTGTCCAGCTTCCACGTCGGCATCCCGAGCTCAGCCGCCAGAGCCTCACCGCCCTTGCCGCGCGACGCCGTGCCCACCTGGCCTAGCGTCCGCAGGCCGCGCGCGAGCGCGCTGGTGATCAGCACAGGGGCAGTCCCGATCGCCAGCGCCCAGCGCAGCTGGGCGAGCGCCTCGGCGAGGTTACCCTCAAGCGCCCGGTCGGCCACGCTGAAACCGCTCGCCTCCGCTCGTCCGCGCCAGTACCTGGCCACCGTCTGCGCCGAGATCACGCCGGCCGTATCGGCCGCCAGCTGGTCGCACGCGGCGGCCAGATCACGCAGGTCGGTGCCAACGGCATCGATGAGCGCCCGGAGCCCGCCGTCGTCGGCCTTGCGCCCGGCACGGGCGAACTCGCCCCGCAGGAAGTCCATCCGCTCGGAGAACCTGCGGATGCTCGGGCAGTCGATCCGCCGGGCGCCAGCCGCCGCCAGCGCGGTCAGCAGCGACTTGCCCTTGGCTCCGCCAGCGTGCGCGACCACCAGCGACACCTCGGGCGGCATGGCGGCAGCCAGCTCCCCTAGCTCGGTGGCGACCGCCGCCGACGCATCCTGCGCGGCTCGGACGATCACCACGCACTCGCCGCCGAACAGGGAGGGCGCGGTCAGCATGGACAGCTCGCCCGGCGTCAGGTCCGCGCCCCTGACGTCATGCACGTCTGGCCCGGACTCGTCCTGCCCGCCACGTGCGGTGATGGCTGCCAGCACCGCCGTGACGGCACGCTCGACGAGGAGCTCCTCCTCACCTGTGATCAGCGTGACAACCGCTAGCCCGGCCGACTCCGGCGGGCCTGCCGAGCCGCGCCCCGCGCTTGCTGACGCGGCGGGGCGACGGCGAGGTGCTTGGGTGGCCATGTCCGCCAGCATGCCACGGCTGGCGCCCGATTCGCGCGGCAGAACGCTAGTCGGTCACCGGCTCGCCGCCCAGCCACACCCGGTACGGCTGCAGGCCGTAGGACCAGGCGAACGCACCCTCGTGGTCGGCGTCCCAGGCCACGATGTCGGCCAGCCGGCCCCTGGCTATGGCGCCGCGATCGGACGCGCGCAGGGCGTGCGCACCGCCGACCGTCGCCGCGCGCAGAGCCTCAGTGACACTCATCCCCAGGTTCGCGATCGCCAGCGTGATCACCAGGGCCATCGACGTGATGCCGTTCGTGCCCGGCGAGTGACCGGTACCGAGCGCCACGGCTACTCCGCGGTCGAGCAGCGCCCTGACCGGCGCGTAGCGGCTGCTGTCCGAGCTGAGGGCCGGACAGACCACGGCGGTAACGCCTGCCTTCGCCAGCACCGAGACGTCCTCGTCGGTCGCCTCGGTGAGCACGTCGGCCGACGCGCACCCCAGCTCGGCCGCCAGCCTCGCCGCGCCGAGGTGCGACTCGCCGGCCGCGTGCAGTCTGGGCAGCAGGCCTGCGGCACGGCCGGCACTCAGCACCCAGCGCGCCTCGCGCTCGCTGAATCGTCCGTCCTCGCAGATCACGTCCACGCTGTCGGCACCGGCGGTCGCCGCGTCGGCGCACCACGAGGCGACGGCATCGATGTAGTCGTTGCGGCGCCCGAAGTACTCCGGCGGTATGGTGTGGGCCGCCAGGAAGGTGGCATGCACGCGCGGCATGCCCGCCTCGCTCTCCAGCGAGCGCAGCAGCCTGACGTCGGCGAGCTCGCCATCCCTGGTCAGGTGATAGCCAGTCTTGGCCTCGATCGTGGTCGTGCCGGTCAGCAGCCAGTCCCGCAGTCGGCTACGGACCTGGTTGCACAAGGTCCACGGATCGGTCCCCCTGGTCACGGTCACCGTCGAGGACAGTCCGCCGCCCGCCGAGACGATCTCGGTCATCGAGGACCCGCCCGACATCATCGACAGCTCGGCCCAGCGGTTGCCCGCGTATACCGGGTGCGTGTGCGCGTCGATCAGGCCCGGCGTGACGAGCGCGCCGCCGAGATTCTCGACCTGGTCGACATCGACAATGTCCTCGATGACACCCGGCAGTCCGGCCGGCAGCTGCGCCGCCGGACCAGCCCAGGCGATGCGGTCGTCCTGCATCAGAATGGCGGCATTACTCCACATCTCGGCGCCGGTCCACAGCCTGCCGATATTCGTGAGGAGGCGGACGGTCATCGGCTAGCACCAGGCCCGGCGACCTGATCAGAGTCCATGATCACTGTCATGCACCCCCACCTGCCATGACTGCTACCGCAAGATATGCCGCTGAAATTCGTATTCATATACGAAATTACGAATCGCTGGCTGACGACGCTACGCGAACGCACTTACCATATCGGTTGCGTGACGGTATTGCACTACTCAATGCCTACCCATGCTATGACGTGACTCGCCGCAGTAAGGCGTGATCCGCCGCTCGGGCTCGGCGTGATCCGCCGAGCCCGGGCTCAGCAACCCCATCGATGGCCCATCGGTGGGGTTATAGCACCGCCTATGGGCCATCGATGGGCCTGGTCGGCGCTGGCTTAGCTGCCGACCGCGGCCATGCGGTCGAGCTCGGCGGCCAGGCCGGGTGGCACCCGGGCGACCAGCGCTGTGCCGGCGCCGGTGTGCTCTACCCGGATGACCTCGCCCTCCTCGTGCGCCCGCGCCAGCAGGTCACCACGCGCGTACGGGACCACCACGCTGACCTCGGCGTTCAGCCGCGGCAGCAGCCGCTCGATCTCGTCGAGCAGGTGCGGCAGTCCTTCCCCGGTCCGCGCGGAGACCGCCACCGACTGCGGCTCGGCCAGCTGCAGGCCCTTGAGCACGAGCTCGTCGGCAGCATCGGCCTTGTTGAACACCACGAGCTCGGGCACCTCGCGGGCTCCGATCTCGGCGAGCACTTCCCGTACCGCGGTGATCTGAGACCGCGGATCGGCGTCCGAGCCGTCCACGACGTGCAGGATGAGGTCAGCGTCGGCGACCTCCTCCAGCGTGGACCTGAACGCCTCGACCAGCTGATGCGGCAGGTGGCGGACGAATCCCACGGTGTCGGTCAGCGTGATCGGCGCGCCGGAGGGCAGCCTTCCCTTGCGCACGGCGGGGTCAAGCGTCGCGAACAGCGAGTTGTCCACCAGCACATGAGCACCGGTCAGCCTGTTGAGCAAGCTGGACTTGCCCGCGTTGGTGTAGCCGGCGATCGCGATGGACGGCACCTCGCGGCGCCGCCGCTGCCCGCGCTGCACCTCGCGGCCCACGGCCATTTCGGCGAGCTCGCGCCGCAGCCTGGCGATCCGCATCCGGATCCGGCGCCGGTCGGTCTCGATCTTGGTCTCGCCCGGTCCTCGGGTTCCGATCCCGCCGCCGCCTGCCACCCGGCCTCCGGCCTGCCTGGACAGGGACTCACCCCAGCCTCGCAGCCTCGGCAGCATGTACTGCATCTGGGCGAGCTCGACCTGGGCCTTGCCCTCCTTGCTCCTGGCATGCTGGGCGAAGATGTCCAGGATCAGCGCCGTCCGGTCGATGACCTTGACCTTGACGACTCCCTCGAGCTTGCGCAGCTGGCTGGGCGTCAGCTCTCCGTCGCAGATCACCGTGTCCGCGCCGGACGACCGCACCAGGTCGGCCAGCTCGGCCGCCTTGCCCGCCCCCACATAGGTCGAGGCATCGGGTCGGCCTCGGCGCTGGATCAGGCCGTCGAGCACCTCTGAGCCCGCGGTCTCGGCGAGCAGGGCGAGCTCGTGCAGCGAGTTCTCCGCCGTGACGACCGTTCCCTCGGTCCAGACGCCGAGCAGCACCACCCGCTCAAGCCGCAGCGCCCGGTACTCGACCTCGCTGACGTCGGTCAGCTCGGTCGAGAGCCCGGCAACCCGCCGCAGCGAGTGCCTGTCCTCCAGGTCGAGCTGGCCTGGGTCGAACTCCTGCTGATCCTCGTCGGTGTAGTCGATGTACTTGTCAGGGTCTGCTGTCATCTGCCATCCAGAACGGGGCCGCCTTCTTTCCGGCGGTCACTGTGATGCTCCCACGCCATCCACGCGGAGTCACTGTATTAACACCGCGAAGCCTTCGGATGTGCCCGACCGCATGCCAGGCGTGCGGGGAATGGCCAGCACTCTTAGGATCGAGGTCACGGCACGAGGAGGGCAGGAGCGCATGAGCTATGGCGACGGCATCGAGGTCACGGGCCCGATCAGGGACCGCTACGGCGAGATCCTCACCCCGCAGGCCCTCGACCTGGTAGCGAAGCTCCAGCGCGAGCTCGGCCCGCGGCGCGCTGAGCTGCTCGCCGCCCGGGCGGCCCGCCAGGCTGAGCTGTCCGCGGGCGCGATGCTCGACTTCCTCCCGCAGACCGCGCAGATCAGGGCGGACCGCTCGTGGCGGGTCGCCCCGCCGGCCCCGGGCCTGGTGGACCGCAGGGTCGAGATCACCGGACCGACCGACAAGAAAATGACGATCAACGCGCTGAACTCCGGTGCCAAGGTGTGGCTCGCCGACTTCGAGGACGCGAACACCCCGTTGTGGGACAACATGGTCACCGGCCAGCTCAACCTCAAGGACGCGCTCGACCGCACCATCGACTACACGAGCAGCGACGGCAAGGAGTACCGCCTGGCACCCGACGACGAGCTCGCCACCATCGTCGTCCGGCCGCGCGGCTGGCACCTGGCGGAGAAGCACGTCCTCGTCGACGGCCAGCGAATCTCGGGGAGCCTGTTCGACTTCGCCTTGTACTTCTTCCACTGCGCCAGCCGGCAGCTCGCCAAGGGCAAGGGACCGTACTTCTACCTGGCCAAGATGGAGAGCCACCTGGAGGCCAGGCTCTGGAACGACGCTTTCAACATCGCGCAGGACGAGCTCGGCCTGCCGCGAGGGACGATCAGGGCAACCGTGCTGATCGAGACGATCCCTGCCGCGTTCGAGATGGAGGAGATCCTCTACGAGCTGCGCGAGCACAGCGCGGGCCTGAACGCCGGCCGCTGGGACTACCTGTTCAGCATCATCAAGAAGTTCCGCACCCGGGGCCGTGACTTCGTGCTGCCCGAGCGCAACGCGGTGACGATGACGGCGCCGATGATGCGCGCCTACACCGAGTTGCTGGTCAGGACCTGCCACAGCCGGGGAGCGCACGCGATGGGCGGGATGGCCGCGTTCATCCCGAGCAGGCGCGACCCTGAGGTCAACAAGATCGCCCTGGCGAAGGTACGCGACGACAAGACCCGGGAGTCCCGCGACGGGTTCGACGGCTCGTGGGTGGCCCACCCCGACCTTGTCCCGATCTGCCGCGAGATCTTCGACGGCGTGCTCGGCGACTCGCCGAACCAGCTGGGCAAGCTCCGCGAGGACGTCCAGGTGACTGCCGCCCAGTTGCTCGATGTGGCCAGCACGCCGGGCGACATCACCGAGGCCGGGCTGCGCAACAACGTCAGCGTGGGCCTGCAGTACCTGGCCAGCTGGCTGCACGGCCAGGGCGCGGTCGCCATCTTCAACCTGATGGAGGACGCCGCCACGGCGGAGATCTCCCGGTCCCAGGTCTGGCAGTGGATCCACAACGACGTCAGCCTCGCCGAGGGCCCGCAGGTCACGAAGGAACTGGTGGAGCAGATCATCGACGACGAGCTCGCCAAGATCGCCGCCGCGCTCGGTGACGCCTACGACGCCGGCCAGTACGCCGAGGCCGTCGGGCTCTTCAAGGACGTCGCACTAGCCGACGACTACGCGGAGTTCCTGACGCTGCCCGCCTACGAGCACATGCTCTGAGCCGTCGCCCAGCCAGCCCGCGGCGCAGGTCCTGCCAGCACGCGCCCCGCCTGGCCCAGCGGTCCGATATTTGTTCCCATGAGATGATAAGGACGGCCACAGTCGCTCGGCTGGCGAGCGGCTCGGTACCGCCGAGAGGTTTGCCGAATGCCAACCCAGACTGAGAAAGCCCAGCGCTTCCTGGATCTGCACCACGGCGACAAGCCGCTGCTGATGCCCAACCCGTGGGACCGGGGCTCCGCGACGCTGCTCGCCTCGCTCGGCTTCGAGGCGCTCGCCACGACGAGTAACGGCTTCGCCGCGACGCTCGGGCGGCCCGACGGCTCGGTGACCCGCGACGAGGCGATCGCCCACTCGGCCTGGATCGTCGAGGGAACCGACTTGCCAGTCTCGGCCGATCTGGAGAACTGCTACGCCGACGACCCCGAGGGCGTGGCGGAGACGGTCCGGCTGGCGATCGGCGCCGGGCTGGCCGGCTGCTCGATCGAGGACTACTCCAACCGGGCGCACGACCCGATCTACGACCGGGCACTCGCGGCGGAGCGGGTCGCGGCGGCTGCCGAGGTCGCCCACGGCGGCCCCGTCCACCTGGTGCTGACGGCCCGGGCAGAGAACTACCTGCGCGGCAACCCCGACCTTGCCGACACCATCGCCCGCCTGCAGAGCTATCAGGAGGCCGGCGCCGACGTGCTGTACGCACCGAGCATCACCAGGCTCGAGGAACTCAGGCAGCTCGTCAGCTCGGTGGACCGGCCGGTCAACGTGCTCGCCCTGCCGGGCGCTCCCACGGTCGCCGAGCTGGCCGAGATCGGCGTCAAGCGGGTGTCGGTCGGCGGGGCATTCGCCTTCGTCGCCCTCGGCGCGCTCGTGCATGCCGCCCGCGAGCTGCGCGAGCAGGGCACCTACGGCTACTGGGAGCTCGCCAGACCAGGCAGCGCCGCCGCGAAGTCCGCGTTCACCGGCTGACCCACGGAGACTCCTGGTAACGCTAGACAACGGGCGAGACAACAGCCAGACAACGGTCGGCCAGCGGGCGAGCATCGTGAGTTGTATAGTTATCATAACTGTACTTCTCATGGAAGGTACTCGTGCTCAAGCCCGCTGACATGTTCGACCGTGACCGGGAATGGTCTGTACTCAGCGACTTCATCGCCGACACCAGGCCGGGAGCCACGCTAGGCGTCGTCTCGGGACGCCGCAGGCAGGGCAAGAGCTTCCTGCTCGAAGCGGCGTGCCAGCAAGCTGGCGGCTTCTACTTCTCCGCTCAGGAGGCGACCGAAGCGGAGTCGCTCGCGATGATCGGCGCAGCGCTGACCAAGTTCGCCGAGCCGGTGGCCCCGATCCGGCCGACCGACTGGCCGACGGTCATCGATATCCTGCTCCGGCTCGGGCACGAGCGATCGGTCCCGGTTGTCCTCGACGAGTTTCCCTACCTGGTCCGGGCGAACGCGGCGCTGCCCTCCATGATCCAGGCCGCTTACGCGCCGCGCCGGGCCGAGCGAACTCGGTCGCTTACCCGGTTGCTGCTATGCGGATCGGCCATGTCGTTCATGGGCAGGCTGCTGGCCGGCAGCGCTCCGCTACGCGGCCGGGCCTCTCTCGACCTCACCATCCACACGCTGGACTACCGGCTGGCGGCCCGGTTCTGGGAGTTGGTCGACCCGCGGCTTGCCTTCCTCGTCCACGCCATCGTCGGCGGCACACCGGCCTATCGCACCGAGATGATCAGGTACGACGCTCCGGCAAGCCTGGCCGACTTCGACGACTGGGTCGTCCGCGCGCTCTTGTCTCCGGGTAGCCCGATGTTCCTCGAGGCCAGGTACCTGCTCGCCGAGGAACCCGATCTGCGGGACGCGGCGCTATATCACTCCGTCCTGGCCGCCATCGCGGAAGGAAATAGCGGCCGGGGCGGCATAGCCGGCCACGTGGGCCGCAAGGCGAACGAACTCGCGCATCCCCTGACCGTGCTGGAAGACGCCGGCCTGATCAGCCGGGAGCCCGATGCCTTCCGCGCCAACAGGACCGACTTCCGCATCAGCGAGCCCTTGCTCGCCTTCTACCACGCGATGATGCGGCCATTCTGGCCGCAGCTCATGCGGGCCAGTGACACCAGGCGAATCTGGGACGCGAGCCAGGGTCGGTTCGCCAGCACCATTCTCGGTCCCCATTTCGAGCGGATCTGCCGGGACTGGACTCTGCACTTCGCAGCTGATCGCTTCGGAGACTGGCCGGTCCAGGTCACGTCCGGCACCGTGAACGACCCGGCGAACAAGACCACCCATCAGGTCGACGTCGTACTGGTCGGCCATAATGACGGTCATCGCCCGCCGTTGCTGGCCATCGGCGAGGCGAAGTGGAACGACGTCATGGGAATGGGTCACCTGGAACGCCTGCGCCGCATCCGGTCCCTGATCCAGCAGGGCACCGCGTACGACGCCGGGCGAACCCGGCTGGCCTGCTTTTCCGGAGCCGGATTCACACCCGAGCTGCGGCAGCGCGCCGAAGCGGGCGACGTCGACTTGATCGGGCTCGACGACTTGTACGGCTGAGATCGAGCCGTGATGACCCCACCGCTGCCAGGGGCGGCCGTCGGCCAGATGGCCTGGCCGCCCGACGCTGCTAGCCGACCTCCCCGAGCCTGATCCCCAACCCGGAAGGCGGCAGAACGTGCAGCCCGGTCTGGCCCGTCCGCGTGATCGCCGCAGCCGTCGCGCCCGGCGTGAACAAGAATCCGTGCGCGACGAAATGGAGGGTCTGGTAGAAGCCGACGACGCGACCGAAGTCGTTGCCACACTGCGGTATCGTCCCGAGAGTGGCCAGCGGATCGCGCAGGCTGTGGAAGACGCCGCCTAGCTCCGTGAACCCGACCAAATGCGACGTGCTGAGCCGCTGGTAAGCGCCGACGACCAAGCCGCTGCGCGCCGAGATGCACGCTACTAGCGTATTCAAGGCTCCAGGGACTGCGACCGGGCTGAACACGCCATCGCGATAGGTGAAGCCATGCTCAGTACCGCCAGCGGTGTACATGCCCGACATCGTTCCGTCGTCAGCGATTCCGTTCAGGATCGTGCCACTCGTCCGTGTCTGGGCCGCCCCGGGTGCGCTGACTATCGTGAAGTGCCCATTCTTGAGGATGTATCCGTACTCGACCCCCTGCGGGTTCAGATACCAGCCGACGACTACTCCAGCGCGGTTGATGCCGACCGCTACCGT
Organism: Streptosporangiaceae bacterium; assembly: GCA_036391385.1. Lineage (GTDB taxonomy): Bacteria > Actinomycetota > Actinomycetes > Streptosporangiales > Streptosporangiaceae > Chersky-822. The sequence continues at coordinate 450 of DASWAA010000076.1, read as the reverse complement.
CCCCTGGCCGGACTGCTGGCTGGCACGCGGCACGCTGACGGTCGAATACTTTCCGCTCCGGTCCACGAAACCGTGCAGGACGCCCGTCTTGCCGATGTAGTCGCCGACGATCACCCCGGTATCGCTGATGGCGGCGGCACACGTAAACCTGCGGCCCGCCGCGGGATCGGTGATCCTCGCGAACGTCCCGCCGCGCTCGACGAAGGCGTGCTGCGGGCCCGTCGTACCCCGGAAGCATCCCACGACCGTGCCGCGGTCATTGTTGCCCTCGGGCGACGTCTGAGCAGCACCCGGCATGGAGATCTTGCTGTAGGCCCCCGTGGCCGGCGGAGGTACTGAGACGGGCCGACCCCACGCCGCCGGCGCCAGCGCGAGCACGCTGATAGCCAGCGCCGAAAGCCCCGCCGCCCCGATTCTGAGTTTCGCCACGTCACCCTCCGTCATCGAGCC
>DASWAA010000075.1:0-9908 GCA_036391385.1 Streptosporangiaceae bacterium | reverse complement strand
GGTACGCACTCGCATCTCGTCGTTCACGGTCTCGAGCTCTTCGTTGCCGGACTGCAGCTCCTCGTTCGTGGTCTCCAGTTCCTCGTTCGTCGACTGCAGCTCCTCGTTGGTCGTCTCCAGCTCCTCGATGCTGGACTGCAGCTCCTCGTTCGTGGTCTCCAGTTCCTCGTTCGTCGACTGCAGCTCCTCGTAGGCAGCGTCCAGATCCTTGCGGTACTGGCTAACCTCGCGCTGCAGCTTGGTGGCGCTCGTCGTGTCGATGAACATCAGGATCACCCCGGCGCCGAGGCCATCGCTGCCCCACATCGGCTGTATGTGGATGTCAAGGAACTGGACTTCGTCGGTGCTGAGCGTCCGCTCGACGGCGTTGATCCGGACCAGCCGGTGCTCTGAGTACGCCTGATCGATCAGGGACCTAAGCTCGACGGGGCGGTAGGAGACCTCCAGATCGCGGAACGGACGCCCGATGTCACGCGACGTCATCCCGAACATGGCCCGCATAGCGCCGTTGAGCATGACGACGCTCCCGTCGAAGTCGACGCCGAGCATGCCGAACGGGACCGCCTCCACGGCGATATCTCGCAGCTGCCGTTTCTTGCTGAGGTCGCGGAACTCAGGACCGGTACCCGTCTCGAACCTCAGCTGCGTCGGGCGATGCCTCGACGCCTGCGTGCCCTCGCGGCGCCGGAAGATCCGCTGCCGCATGCTGACGACCTCGAACCGGTCGCCGTCGGACAGGAGCATCTCCGCTCGGCCGAGATACAGATAGCCACCCTCTCGCAGCGCGAAGTGGAACCTGTCGATGACCTGCGACTGAGTCTCTACGTTGAAATACATCAGCGTGTTCCGGCATACCAGCAGGTCGAGCCTCGAGATCGGAGCATCCCTCGTGATGTCGTGCCGGCCGAAGATCACCCGGCGGCGCAGTTCCGGGCGGAACACGTACTGGGTGCCGCTCTGTTCGAAGTACTTGGCTCGCAGGCTGACTGGCAGTGCGTCGAGGGCCCGTCCCGGGTACATGCCGACCCGGGCGTCACGCAGCGCCTCCTCATCGATATCGGTTCCGTAGATCTTGACCCGCTGAGTGCACTCATCGATTCCCATTGCCTCGGCGAACGCTATTGCCAGCGAATACGCCTCCTCGCCGCTTGAGCAGCCGGCGCTCCAGACCCGGATCTCCCGATCTGCCTCGGCGCGGGCCAGGATCTCGGGCATGACGTCTTGCTGCAGGAAGGACCATGAGTCGGAATCGCGGAAGAAGCCGGTCACGTTGATCAGGATCGTATTGAACAGGTGGCCGAACTCTTCCGCGCTGCTCTCCAGCATGTCCTTGTAGTCGCGGTAATTCGTCGCCCCTGCCTCATGCATCCGCTTACTGATTCGCCGGGCCATCGATGTCCGCTTATATCCGGTGAAGTCGAAGCCGCGGGCTTCGCGGATGAAGACCAGCAGATCCTCCAGATCGCCGCCACCGGTCTGCCCTGGCTCTGTCATGACGGCCTCGCCTCCACCAGCCCGCAGACCACGGCAGCGATCTCGTCCAGTGGCAGGATGAAATCGACCGCTCCCGAGCTGACAACTGCCTGCGGCATGCCATTGAACTCGGCCAGCGCCGGGTCCTCAGCGATCACGATGCCTCCCCGCGACTTGATAGCGGACGCGCCCATCGCGCCGTCGCTCCCCGAGCCGGTCAGCACGCAGGCGATGGCTCGCTTGCCGTAGGTGGCAGCCACGGACTCGAACAGCAGGTCAGCCGACGGGCGCACGAAATGCACCAGCTCGCTGCTGGTCAGCGCAAGTATGCCCCCTGCCTCAACCAGCAAGTGGTGGTTGGGCGGGGCGACGTAGATCCTGCCCGGCTCGGCGTGCTGATGATCCTCGGCGAGCGCTACCGGCATCTGCGCCTTACGGCCGAGAACCTCGGCGATAATGGTCTCGCGTCGGCGGTCAAGGTGCTGTACGACCACGACGGGGACGGGGAAGATGCCAGGAAGACCGCCGAGTACACGGCCTAGCGCGCCGATACCGCCGGCCGATGCCGCGATGGCCACGATGCCATACGGCATCTCTGCGCTGACCACGCCGTGCTCGGCGGCAGTCATCTTGGCGGACCACTGGGCGTTACTGCGGGCACCAGGCAAGCCTAGCGGCCAGCGGGCCGCCGGGCGCTGCTGTGCGGGCCCGGCATAGATGAGCACGAGCCCTTGTCTGGCGCCAGCAGGCGCGCGAGCATCGGCCGGACGCAGCCGGCCCGGCTAGCTCAGGCCGGCAAGGACCTCGCGCTCGCGCCGCGGGTCAAGCCCGTGCGCCGGCAGGCCCTGCCTGGCCGGCGGGTCACCCTCGGCCTGCAGCCACCGCCAGGTGTCTGCCACCGTCTCGGTGACCGGGCGGCACACAAGACCAGCGGCGTAGATCGCCGACACGTCGCCGTCGTGCAGGCTGGCGCCCTCGCCGTGCGGGGAGATCCAGACCGGGAGCTCGGTCCAGCCCTGGATTCCGGCGTTGTCGATCACCTCAGGGTCGGCCCACACCAGGCGGGCGCCGGAGCCGGTCACCGCGACGCAGGCGTCAAGCAGGCTGCCCATCGTGGCGTGGCCGGGCTTGCTCACGGCGTTGAACGGCCCGCTGGTCCGCTCGTCCGCCGCGTGCAGCATCCACGAGGCCAGGTCGCGGCAGTCGATGTACTGGATCGGCAGGTCCCGGGGACCAGGCGCGAGCACGTCGCCGCCGCGCTCGATCCGGCGCAGCCACCAGGGCATCCGGCCGACCAGTTCGTACGGCCCGAGGATCAGGCCAGCCCGGGCGAAGACCGACGGACCGTCGAAATTCGCCAGCACCGCGAGCTCGCCGCCACGTTTCGCCGCGGCGTAGTCGTCGGACTGCTCGCTCGCCGGATCGCCGTCGACGACCGGCGCGCTCTCGTCGGCGGCGGCCGGGATCGGCCACCGGTAGACCGACCGGCTCGACACGTACCCGTAGTGACCCGCCCGCCCGGACAGCAGCCGCGCCGCGTCGGAGACCACGCGCGGTGCCCGGCTCCACGTGTCGATCACCGCATCCCAGGTGTCGTCCCCGAGCGCCGAGCTCAGCTGCGCCACGTCGGTACGGTCAGCCACTCGCGGGTCGACTCCGGCCTCCGGAGCCCGGCTGATGCCACGGTTCAGCGTCGTGACCTCGTCACCACGCGCGAGCGCGGCCTCCACGACCGCCCGGCCCACATGATGCGTCCCGCCAAGTACGAGAAGTCTCATGGCTGCCATCCTGAGCCAAGCTGTCGCCCGGGCGCCAACCTGTTCATTCACGGCGTATGCCAGCGCGGCCTTCTTACGGACGGTGCGTGAGCAGTGCGGCCCGAAGGAAGCTGCTGACCGGCCTGCCCAGGGCCGGCTCCGCCTGCCTGCGTGTCGTGCTCACGAGCACCCCGGTGACGATGACCCGGTAGGGCGTGAACGCGAGGGTGACCGGAGTGCAGGTGATCAGGGTGATCAGGCTCTGCCGCGGTTGCTCACCAGGCTTGCCGGGGACCGGATCGAGTACGGCGGTATCGGTGTAGCTGACGACCTTCTCCGACCGCACGCGGTACCTGTACGTGGCGAATTTCGTCGTGACGATCACCACGTTGCCCCTTCGGAGCTCCTTGAGGTGCAGGAAAGGGTTGCCTGCCGTGATGTCATGCGCCGCGACCGCGAAGTTGCCCGGCTGACCCGGAAGCTGGGTCCCGGTCACATGGCCTGGCCCCGTAGCCAGCTGGGTCAGCGAGGCGCCCTCCACGATCGTGAACCGCCAGTGCCGTCCCAGCCGCGGTATCCGGATGAAAGCGAACGGCTGGCCTGTCTTCACCCGCAGCCTGGGCATCGCAGCATCGCTGCTCTGCGGCGCTCTCGTGTTCTGCCACTGGCGCTGCAGAATCCGCGCCTCTTGCTGCTGCCGTTGCGCGGCGAACGGATCCAGCACCAGGTACCCGGTATACAGCAGCAGCGAAACGCCAGCTAGAAAGCTGGCTGCGATCAGGACCCTGCCTGCTCGCAGCCAGGAACTAGCGGCATGACGGCCGACCGGCATGAGGGCTGGCTCAGTTCGCTCGCAGGAGACGAGTGGCCAGCATGCCGATCCCCGAGATGACGGTCAGGCACAGGCCGATGATGGCGTACAGGGCACCAGTGAAGCCCGTAGTGGGCAGCTGTCCGTACACTTGGCTACCTCCCTTTCTCATAGACGACGAGTCCCCTGGATATGCCAAGAGGGACGAGCACAAGCTCGACTACTATTGCTTTCCATGCGTAGTAGGTATTGATCAGCTTGTTGAAGTAGACGAACGGAACGTTGCAGAGTACTACCGCAGGATTGAGGCGTCGCCGCACGCACGCATACATGAGCGGCGGCAACAGGAGTACCGATTCCAGGCCGATCCACCAGAAGATGACTTCGCCGATCGACATATGGAAGAACAACGGCATGACGACTGGCGATACCCACCAGGCCGGCGCGGTGAGGATATCCCAGAGCGCGAGCCCTATCCACATGCCAAGTACGGGCTTGTGCCGCATCAGCCCGCGCCAGTGGATCCGTACGTTCTGGAAGAATCCCGCCTGCCAGCGCCACACCTGCTTGCGCAGGTAGTAGACCGTCGAAGGATCAGCCGCCCAGGCGGTCGCACCGCCCACGTACACGGCCTTGCGGCCCGCGATCTGCTGTGACCACGTGTAGTCCATGTCCTCCACGATCGTGCGCTCAGGAAACCCGCCGAATTCCACGAGTTCACGTCGCCGGAAGGCCGCACAGCAGCCTGAGCACACGACCGGGGAGTTGGCGAGATTCTGGATCGGCCGGTAGAAATGAAAACCAAAGAGGTACTCGATGGACCGTCCCCGCTCGGTCATGCTCTTAGTGATCTTGGTCTGAACGTTTCCAGCCGCGACTACTACGGCAGGATCCCTGAACGGCACGACGATCCGCTCGATGTAGTCGTCAGCTAGAGCGGTGTCGGCATCGACTGGCAGCACCAGTTCGGTATCGCAGGACGGCAGGGCGTAATTCTGCGCCTTCGCCTTGCTCCCGAGGTTCCGCGACGGCCTGAGCACTTCCACGCCGTAGCGCCGCGCGATATCTCCCGTCCTGTCAGTCGAGCAGTCGTCCACGACGATGACTCGATCCGGCCGCACGGTCTGGCGCAGCAGGGAGTCAAGTGTGTCGGGAAGCCCAAGCTCTTCGTTGAACGCGGGAACAATGACCGTCACGGACAATTTGCGGACAGAGTCCGCCCTTACCTCGACTGCGGACGCCGGGGAAGCCAGGGAGTCCGGGGCTGCCGGGAAGGCCGGGGCTGCCGGGGAGGCCAGGGAGTCCGGCGCGCTGAGCCAGGCCGCTGTCCGGTCAACGGTCACTCCGCCCGCCTTGCGCATCCACGCTCCCGTATTGTCACGTCAGGCACAGTAGCCTTTGTCTTGCCCTAAGGTCGGGTACCAATGCGCTCGTTTACCAGATGATTAACTGGTTATTGCAAATACAATTGCATACCGTAAATTCCGCGACCTGTTCAGTTCCTGGCCAGGTGATCAGGCGCCTTCGGCCGACGGCAATGTGGAGACGTGCAGGCCGCAGGATGCCGGATCGTAACCGGGCAGGCTGGCGAGCTGGTCGATGAGCCACCGAGAGCTGAGCACCTTGAGCAGTGCCAGGGCCTCCCGAGAGGTAGCCACTGCGGCGGGGATGATCAGATCGAACCGCTCCACCGTCAGCGGGACGAAGGCGAGCCCGTAGGCGCGGGCCGCCGGCTCGCAGGCGACGCCGGCCTCGGCGAGGCCGGCCGCGATGGCCTCAGCGACCTGCAGATGACCGGCCGCCCTCGTCTCATAGCCCGTGACCTGGCTCCGGCTGATTCCCGAACGGGCCAGCTCGTTGTCGAGCACCCGGCGAGCCTCAGCGCCGGGTTCCCTGTTGACCAGCCGCAGGCCATGCCGGGCCACGTCGGCAACCCCGTCGACCCGGTCCGCGACCGCGGGGTGCAGCACCAGCCCCTCGCGCCAGCCGCCGAAGCCGAAGACCTCGGCACCGCCCGGAAGCAGTTCCGCCGCGGCGGCCGTGTTGTAGTTGCCGTCCCGGTCCCGCAAGTGCACGCCCGCCGCGTGGACGAGGCCGGCGGCGGCGAGCCGCAGCGCCGCCCCGCTTGAACACGGCCACCAGCTGAACGCCACCGGAGGGTCGAGCAGGCTGAGCGGCTCGGCGAGCAGTGGCAGCGCCGGATCACAGCCGGCCACGACGAGCGTCGGCCGCGGCGGCCCGATCGGCTGCACTGCCACCGTCCTCGCCGCTCCGGCAGTCGCGGCTCGGGCAGTCGCGGCTCCGGCAGGCCCTCCGGTCAGCAGCCCGCCGGCCGGCAGGAACCCGGCCCGGCTGACGGCCGGACCCGCCAGCGGCAGCGCGACGAACGAGGCACCGACCGGGGCCAGTGTGACGCGCGCCCCCGCCCAGCCCGCCTCACCCGCCTCGCCCGCCTGACCTGCCTCGCCCGCCCCGCCCGCCTCTCCTGGCCCGCCCAGCAGCCGGGCCGACACCACAGGCGCCGCGCCTTCCCCGCCGAACAGTTCCTCGACACTCATCCCGAGCGCTTCGGCGAGCGCCAGCGCGGCCCGCAGCGACGGGTCGGACTGCCCGGACTCGACCGCCGATACAGCCTGCCTGGACACTCCGGCCATCCCGGCGAGTTGCTGCTGCGAGAAGCCACGCGCCTGTCGCGCCAGCCGGAGCCGGGTCCCGCCGTTCACCGGCGCGCCTCTGCCTGGCCGGCCAGACCGGCAGCCGTCCCGGCTGCCGTCCCGGAAGGACGCCAGGCGATCGCGGCCCCGTCGGCCGCGAAGCAGGGCGGGCTGATCGCGGTGACCTCCAGTTCCTGCCCGGCCGGCACCGCCTCAGGCAACCGCGCGGTGACGCTCAGGGCGCCCGCTCGCAGCTCGACGTCCCACTGCGCCCCGGCGGGCCGGCACCTGCTGACGACGCCGGAGATGACCAGCCCGTCCTGAGCATGCGCTCCGGCGCGGACGCGATCCGGATGCACTGCGGCGTGCGCCTGGCCAGAACCCGGCACCGGCACGAACGCGGTGTAGCCGACAAGCTCAGCCACCCGCAGCGACTCCGGCCGCAGCACGACCTCGTCCGGTGCTCCTTCCTGGAGCATCCGGCCCTCGTCGAGCACCGCCATCCGGTCGGCGAACGCCTGCGCTTCGGCCAGCTCGTGCGCGACCAGGATCGCCGGCACGCGCCGCTGCGCCACGAGCGAGACCACCAGGTCGGTCAGCGTCCGGCGCAAGCTCACGTCCAGGCCCGTGTACGGCTCGTCGAGCAGCAGCGCATCACAGTGCGAAAGCAGCAGCCGCCCGAGCGCGACCCGGTGTGCCTGACCGCCGGACAGCCGGGCCGGCATCGCCGCCAGCAGCCCGTCGATCTCGAGCACTCCCGCTAGCTCGGCCAGCTCGGCCTCGGCCGACGCTCCCGGCGCCCTGCGGCTGTACAGCAGGTTGTCCCGCACGGACAGGTGCGGGAACAGGCCGGGGTCCTGCCGGAGCAGGCCGACCCGGCGCCGCCACGGCGGCAGCTGGGTCACCGGCTTGTCCGTCGACGTCAGCACCCGAGACCCCAGGGTGACCAGCGCCCGGCGCGGCGCCACCAGCCCGGCGATCGTCTCGAGCAGCGTCGTCTTGCCCGAGCCGGACGGACCGAACAGCGCGAGCCGCTCCCCCGGCGCGACCGTCAGGCGGGCGCGGACGGTGAAGTCACGCCGGTCAACCTCGACGTCGGCTTCGAGCACGAGCGCTCCAGACGTAGGCCGCGATCGGCAGCGGCAGCGCGACAACTAGCAGTACGAGGGCGAACGGCAGCGCGGACGGCAGCCCGGTCTCCTGCAGCGTCGTCCAGATCTGCAGCGGAAGCCCAGTTGGATGGTAGGCGATGATCACCACGGCCCCGAAGGCTCCCATCGCCCTGGCCCACGCGATCGCCAGCGCCATCGCCAGTCCCGGCGCGGCGAGCGGCACGGTCACCCGGCGGAACACCCGCCTCGGCGGATCCCCGAGCAGCGCCGCCTGCTGCTCCAGCCGGTAGTCCACGCTGGCGAACGCGGCCTGCGCGCCAAGCACGTAATACGGAGCCGACTCGTAGACCTGGGCGATGACCAGCGCCAGGAACGTGTTCGTGGCCGACAGGTGCAGGTCAGCGAGCAGCTGCCCGATCGCCGTGTACGGGCCGATCATGAACACCAGGAGCAGCCCCACGACCAGCGGCGGCAGCAGCAGGCTGGCCAGCACCCCGGCTTCCCACACCCGCGGGAACGGCAGCGTCCCGCGGGCCAGCGCCCACGCGAGCGGAGTGCCGAGCAGCAGCAGGACGCCGAGCGTGACCGCCCCGGACTCGACCGACAGCAGCAGCGGCGCGAACGCGCCAGGGGCGCTCAGCGAGCCGGTGATCGCGCTCCAGGACAGGTGCGTCAGCAGCGCGATGACCGGCCCGAGCAGCGCGATCCAGATGACGGCGGTCCCGGCAAGGGCCAGTGACCGGTTGGCGTAACGGAGCCCGCGGGGTACTGCCGCCCCGCCGGGCCCGTCTCGTCCGGGCGCCGGCGGGGGGACAGTGACGGGGCTAGCTGCCAAGCTCTTTCCTGATAGAGGCGGGTATCGCGCTGGTGTCGCCGCTCGCGGTCGGCGTCAGCAGGGTATAGCCGCCCTGATTCGCGTACAGCGCCCGACCGGCCGGGGAGAGGACGAACGCGACGAAGGCGTTGCCCGCTGCCTGGTCCTTGGTCCCGCTGATGGTCGTGATGTCCAGCGTGAGCGGGGCGCCGGTCTTGGTGACCTGCTGGCCGTTGTCGGTGATCGTGATCGACGCCGTCGCGTACTGCGCCGCGAGCGCGGCGTCGCCGAGATTGATGTCGGCCGGCAGCGTGATGTAGTGCAGGTGCAGCTGCTTGGCCTGCGACAGGTAGGCGCTGGCCGCGTCGAGCTGGCCGGCCTGCAGCCGCGAGTCGAGGGCGGCCTCCTCGAAGATCTGGGTCGAGTTCGCGCTGGCCGGCGGACCGCCGAGGATCTTGGTGACGATGCTCTTCGGCAGGTGGTACTTCATCTGCGCGAGCTCGAGCATGTAGATGAAGGCCCGGCCCTGCGGGTCGGTGTTCGGGTCTGTCCGGCCGAGCTGGAACCCGGGCTGCGCCAGGATCGAGAACAGGTCAGACATCGGCTTCTTGCCGGCCGCGATCGCCTCGAACTGGCTCGCGTACTTGCTCGCCGGGTTGTAGGCCAGCACGATCGACGTCGACGCGTACTGGATGTACCACTTGGAGAAGGCCGGACCGAGCGAAGCGATCGGCTTGCCGCCGACGCTGATGAAGGCGTTCGGGCTGATCGACTTGGCCGCAATCTCCGCGGACAGCCCGTCCGAGGGCCCCGGAGTTCCCAGGTACTTGTAGCCGGTCGCCTTGGCGAAGGCAGGACCGAAGATCTTCTCGTTGAGGTAGGTCAGCGACGCCGCATACGCGACGTTCGCCGTGCCGGACGGCTTGGTGCCGCCCGATGTGCTTGCCGGGGAGTTGCTGCATCCGGCGATCGCCAGTGCGATGCAAGCCGCTGCGGCCATGCCGCCATGCCATCTGAACGCCTTCAAGGTCATAAGCCGCACGATAGCCACTAGCGGTTGCGCCGCGCAAGAAGACTTTACATTCTCGCTCCGGCCGGGCGCCGTGTCTCCGGGCGGCATCGGCCTGCCGGCGACGCGGTCAGCGATGGCCGAGCAGATTCTCAGCCAACGTTCAGGATCGGGTGGGACGCTTGGGCAGGGCCGACGAAGTCCGTGCCGGGCGGGCTTGCGCCAGACGCACGCAGAGACCAGTCACAGCCCCATAGCATTGGCTGCGACAGCATCGG
>DASWAA010000074.1:0-5410 GCA_036391385.1 Streptosporangiaceae bacterium | reverse complement strand
CGCCCACAGGGCGTAGACCGCGGCGAGCGTGACGGGTGCCGCCGTGAGGGCTGCCACCAGCGCGGTACCGGCCGGGTCGGGCGGCACGGATGCACCGTCCAGGAACAAGGCGACCGCAGCCACCAGCAGCAGCAGACCGCCGAGAAGGACCACGGCACGCGCGGGCACGGTGAGCTTGCGACGTGCGAGCAGCCAGCCGGAGGCAAGCACCGCGGCAGGCACGACGACCTCGGCCACGGGCCGGAACTCGACCCGCACCGACGAGAACGAGAACGCCACCACGCCGAACAGCCCCGTGAAGAGCAGCAGCACGCCGAGGTAGGCCAGACCGTGGACGGCGAGGTCGGAGCTGATGGCTGAGCGCATGGCGCGGGCCCGGCGACGCGCGGGACCTGGTTCTTTAGGCTGCGGCGGTGTCGCAGGCGAGGCGACCTTGGGTGGCATGGCCGACGCCGCGGCAGGAACTGGCGCCATCGGCTTCGCCGGAACTCCTGGCGTTGCCGGGACCGTCGGCATGGCCGGGGCCGTCGGCGTTTCCGGCACCGTCGGCGTTGCCGGGACCGTCGGCATGGCCGGGGCAGCGGACGCTCCGGCACCGGCTGGTGCGATTGCCCCTGGTACGCCTGCGGCTAGTTCCGCTTCCCGGCTCGCGACCTGGCCGATCAGGATCCGGTAGGTATCGGGGCTGAGCACCTGGTCAGTACGCGCCCGATCCAGGAAGCCTTCCAGGTACTGCAGGTGCCCGAATTCCTCCGGCAGCGGGTCAAGGTAGTGTGCGCGCCCTTGCCGCACGTAGCCCGACCACCCGAGCCCTGTCCACCATCGCTGCGCGAACCGCTGCCACGGATCGCCATACCATCCGGGAGGAGCCGTCCTGGTCCGGTCCGGCGCTTGCGCCGGATGCTCTGTCGACGTCATCCCTGCCACCCCTCGCTCCCCGCACGCCCGGCGTGGTTGCCGGGCCGGGAAACTGAGCCTGCGGGCTGACGCAGCTGCGGGCAGGCCCGTCCACTATCACGGTTGATCAGCGGCGGGCATCGCGGCAGGGTCGAACAGACCGCGAAATAGGGTCAGACGTCCTGTGTTGCAGCGACATTCCGGCTCGTGCTCACTGGGCCCCGGAGCTCGCGATCGCCACGCGATCGATGCCGTAACCGCTGATCAGCAAGCGCTCCTTGCGGTTCTCAAGCAACTTCGCCGTCCAGTCGACGAAACCACCGTCGGCGACCTCGAGCCGCTCGCCCTCAGGTCCTGCCACGAAGACCTTGAAGCACAGCCCCCGGTAATACGCTCCGCTCTCCCGGTCAGGTGCCTGCGTGACGGCTACGCCAGCCTGCCCGGACAGGGCGTGCGCCACGTCAGCCTGCACCTGCCGGAAGGGCTCGTCCAGGCACGTGATCGCGATCGTGACGCCGGTGAGGCCAGCCCTGGTGAGGCCGTTGGCCGCGAACCTCAGGTGCTCGGTCAGATGCTCGCGCTCGAAGGCGCGCCCCCCGGTGTCCCTTCCCGCCGTGACGAGCCCGAGAAGCTGGAAGTGAGCGAAGCTGACCGGTCCGCCGAACAGCTGCGCTCGGATCACCCGCTGGGTCGCGGCCAGCCTGACCGGCTCGGCCGAGCGAGGATCGGCGTCCAGCAGCAACCGGCGGCGAACTGCGGCCTCCAGGGCGAGGCCGTTGGTGGGATCGGCCGCGACCTCGCTGCCCCGGATCGTCGCGATGACGTTACGCGGGTCGACACCGCCCGTCGCCCAGTGCGTGCCGAGCGGCAGCACGGGCGCGAGCATCAGCACGTCGAAGTGCTCACCGAGGGCAGTCAGCATGGCATCCTCGGCGCAGCGCAGCCTTCGGACGTCCGCCGGCGCCGGCGCGACGAACCGGTCGCCGCGATAGCGCCGCAGCACGTCGGCCGGCGTCATCGACGTTGCCCGCCGCCGGAAGACCTCGAGCAGCAGCGTCGTCAGCTCGGTGCCTGCCAGTCTCTCGGCGAGCACGTCAAGCAGGTCAGCGCCGACGGCGGTCCCTGATCCGCCGGTCGCGTCCAGCCCGCGCAGGATCCGGGCGAGGGCAGGATCGGGCTGCGACGAGGCGCTCATGGAACGCCATCATCGCCCGGCAGTCTCGCCAGGGCGACTGAATTACGGCTAGACCTCCACGACGACAGGGATGATCATCGGGCGGCGGCGGTAGTTGCTGTTCACCCACTTGCCGAGCGTGCGCCTGATGAGCTGGCCAAGCTGATGCGCCTCGTTGATCCCGTCGGCGGCAGCCCGGGCGAGTGCCTCCTCGAGAATCGGCCGGACCTCGCCGAACGCCGACTCGTCGATCCCCGAGCCCCGGGCGTGGATCTCCGGACCCGCGACGAGCTTGCCGTTGGTCATGTCGATGACGACCACAACGGAGATGAACCCCTCCTCACCGAGGATCAGCCGGTCCTTCAGTGACGTCTCGGTCACCTCGCCGACTGACAGCCCGTCGACGAAGACATAGCCGCAGTGCACCTTCCCGGTGACAGACGCCCTGCCGCCGACGAGGTCGACCACGATCCCGTCCTCGGCCAGCACGATGTTCTCGGTCGGGACTCCGGTCAGCGCGGCCAGGTCGGCATGTGCCTTGAGATGACGCCACTCGCCGTGCACCGGCATGAAGTTGCGCGGCCGGACCATGTTGAGCACGTAAAGCAGTTCCCCGGCCGGCGCGTGCCCGGAGACGTGTACCAGGGCATTGCCCTTGTGCACCACCCGCGCGCCGAGCCTGGTCAGGTCATTGATGACGCGCGAGACCGCGGTCTCGTTCCCTGGCACCAGCGAGGACGCCAGGATCACCGTGTCACCGCTGGCGATCCTGATCGGATGATCCCGGCCGGCCATCCGCGCCAGCGCGGACATCGGCTCGCCCTGGGAGCCAGTTGAGATCAGCACGATCTTGTCTGGCGGCAGTTCCTCGGCGTCCTTCATGTCGACGATCAGGCCACCAGGCACGAGCGGGACCTTCAGGTAGCCGAGTTCCCTGGCAACACCCATATTGCGCACCATCGACCGTCCGACCAGTGCGACCTTCCGGCCGTGGTCGGCTGCGGCGTCCATCACCTGCTGCACCCGGTGCACGTGGCTGGCGAAGCACGACACGATGATCCGCTGCTCCGCGGCGCTGAACACATCGGACAGCACCGAGGAGATCGCCCGCTCGCTGGTCACGATGCCGGGTACCTCGGCGTTGGTCGAGTCCGACATCAGCAGGTCGACGCCCTCGGCACCGAGCCTGGCGAAGCCGGCCAGGTCGGTCAGCCGCCCGTCGAGCGGCAGCTGGTCCATCTTGAAATCGCCAGTGTGCAGGACTATGCCGGCAGCGGTCCTGATCGCGACGGCCAGTGCGTCGGGGATCGAGTGATTGACCGCGAAGAAGTCCAGGGCGAACGGGCCGAAAGACCCATGACCGCCGGCGTCGACCTCTACGGTCTCCGGCGTGATCCGGTGCTCGGTGAGCTTGCTGCGGATCAGGGCCAGCGTCAGCTTAGATCCGACCAGCGGGATGTCGCCGCGCCGTCGCAGCAGGTAAGGCACTGCTCCGATGTGGTCTTCGTGCGCGTGGGTAAGTACCAGCGCCTCGACCTGGTCGAGCCGGTCGTCGATTGCGCTGAAGTCGGGCAGGATCAGGTCCACGCCGGGAGTATCCGGATCGGGGAACAGGACGCCGCAGTCGACGATCAGCAGCCGGCCCTCGTACTCGAAGACGGTCATGTTCCTGCCGACCTCGCCGAGCCCGCCGAGTGCGACGATCCGGAGCCCGCCGCCGGGCAGCGGTGGCGGGGGACCTAGTTCTGGATGCGGATGAGTCACTTCAGCTTCACGCCGCCCGCGACCAGATCCGTACGGATCTGCTCGATCTCGGCCGGAGTCGCATCGACCTGCGGCAGCCTGACCGGCCCGCCGGGCAGGCCGAGCAGCCCGAGTGCCGCCTTCGTGGCGATCACGCCCTGAGTCCGGGTCATGATCCCGGTGTACACCGGCATCAGCTCCCGGTGGATCGCCCGCGCGAGCGCGACCTGACCGGAGAAGTACGCGTCGATCATCTCGGCCAGCCTGTCCCCGACGACGTGACCGACCACGCTCACGAACCCGGAGGCCCCGACCGACAGCCACGGCAGGTTCAGCAAGTCGTCGCCGCAGTAGAAGGCCAGGTCGGTCGCGGTCATGACGATGGAGCCCGCGGTCAGGTCGCCCTTGGCGTCCTTGACGGCGACGATTCTGTCGTGCCGCGCGAGCCGGAGCAGGGACTCGGTCGCGATCGGTACGCCCGCCCGGCCGGGGATGTCGTAGAGCATGACCGGCAGCCCGGTCGAGTCCGCCACCGCGGTGAAGTGCGCGACCAGACCGTTCTGCGGCGGCTTGTTGTAGTACGGCGTGACGACGAGCAGCCCGTCGGCACCTGCCTGCTCGGCTTGCCTGGCGAGCTCGCAGGTATGCGCGGTGTCGTTGGTGCCGACCCCGGCCAGCACGCTGGCCCGGTCCCCCACCGCCTCGATCACCGTGCGCAGCAGCCTGTCCTTCTCGGCATCCGACGTGGTCGGCGACTCGCCGGTGGTGCCGCTGATCACAAGGCCGTCGTTGCGCATCTTGCTGACCAGGTGGTCGGCCAGCCGCGCCGCCCCCTCGTAGTCAACGGCGCCGTCCTTCGTCATCGGGGTGACCATCGCGGTCAGCATCCGCCCGAACGGAGCAGCCGGCGTCGGGCCGGGGTCGCCGCTCCTCGCGCTTGCGGTTTCACTCATACCGGAACGCTACCGGGAGAGGCAGGTCCTGTGCACGGCCGGCGTGACCGCAGCACGCAGGAGACTTTGTCGCAGCGGCGTTAACGGTGGCATAGCCGACTAACGGGACAAGCTGGATAGTCCAGGGAAAAGGACCAGGCGACGTGAGCTCGGGGGTACCCACGCCGCCTGCGTCTACCTCATTATCGGCCGCCAATGTCCGCACCGTTACTAGTTGCAGTCCATTAGTTTGCGTGCGTTACATCCAGCGCGCCCCGCCGAGCTGGATGTAACGCACGGCTCCAGGGAGCTACCCTTCGCCGGTCAGGGCGAAGCGGCGGAATCAGCCCGCGGCGCGCTGGCGCGCTCGCCGGCCGACCGGTGATCGCGCAGCAGCGGGCAGGCGGTACTTGAGTACTTGAGCGTGAGACGGCCGCCGACATACGCCCATGAGCACAGGCAGCCGCCCGGCACCCGCTCGGTGGTGACCACGCCGACGGGAGCGCCGGAGCGCCCCAGGTCCTGCGTACGCTGCCGGAACGGCTCCCCGAGCGGTACCAGAGCATTACCGTCCGCGCTCACTGCTTGCAACATGCCGTCGCGTAGGGCCAGGAACTCCATCATCAGCCATGTTACCTGGCCAGGCCGTCGTCTGCGGCTCGCG
>DASWAA010000073.1:0-14632 GCA_036391385.1 Streptosporangiaceae bacterium | reverse complement strand
GCTCCAGGCTGTGCTGCTCACCGCTGCGCTGGTTCCGGCTGTGGTCTTCGCCGGGCTGGGCTGGTATGTACTGGCCTTCATCGCCGTCCGGCCCAGTCACTGATTCTCGCCGACCGACGGGGAATGCCGCCGGACGATGCCGCATTGGAACAAAGATGAACGATGTTCCTGGCGGGTCGCTTCCGCTTGCCGTACTTGATTTCGTCGGGATCGAATACGGCGAGAGCGCGGCGTCGTCTATAGCCGGGGCCGTCAGCGTCGCGCAGGCCGTCGAGACCGCCGGCTACCGGCGCTACTGGGTGTCCGAGCACCACAACATGACCAGCCTCGCCTGCAGTGCACCGGAGTTGCTCATCGCGCACGTCGGTGCCTTCACCTCCCGGATCCGGGTCGGCGCGGCCGGGATCATGCTGCCGAACCATTCGCCGATGAAGGTC
Organism: Streptosporangiaceae bacterium; assembly: GCA_036391385.1. Taxonomy (GTDB): domain Bacteria; phylum Actinomycetota; class Actinomycetes; order Streptosporangiales; family Streptosporangiaceae; genus Chersky-822. The sequence continues at coordinate 14,195 of DASWAA010000073.1, read as the reverse complement.
GCCGAGACCTTCCGGACGCTGCTGGCCATGCATCAGGGGCGGATCGACCTAGGGCTCGGCCGGGCGCCCGGCACCGACCCGCTGACCGCGCACGTGCTGCGCCGCGGCATGGTGCGTGACCCTGCCGCCGAGTTCCCAGGCCAGGTCGCCGAACTGCTTGCGTTCCTCGGAGACGGCTTCCCCGAAGGGCATCCTTATGCGCCGCTGATCGCCGCGCCGCTGACCGACGACAGACCGGAACTATTCATACTGGGATCGAGCCCATACGGGCCGACGTTCGCAGCGGTCAACGGCATGAATGCGGTCTTCGCGCACCACATGAGCCCGGACCTGGCGTTCGAGGCACTGCGCGGCTACCGCCGCGAGTTCACGCCCCGCACCGAGGGCGCGCAAGCCTACTCGGCGATGTCCGTCCTGGCGTTCGCCAGCGAGGACGGCGAGGCGGTGCTCGACTTCGAGGCCGCGTGGACCCTGACGATCCGCAATATCCGCCGCGGCATCCGCGAGCCGCTGCGTCCCGAGCTGGTTACCGAGCTGGCCAGGTCGGAGGACTTCCGCGCCGGGCGGCAGGACGACGGGCGGATGGTGACCGGCGAGCCGAAGGCCGTCGCCGAGCGGCTGCTCGAGATGCGGGAGCTCGCGCAGGCGGACGAGATCGTTGTGGTCACGCCCAGCCTGGACCGGGAGCGCCGCAAGGCCAGCTACGCGGCGCTTGCCGAAGCCTGGCGCAGCACCGCCTGAGCCTCCGTCGCGGCGGAAGCTCGCCTAAGGCGTCTCGTGCCCGACTATTAGGGCGTTTTCCCGATGTCGCAAGACCGGACTTAATGGCATCCTGAGCTGCAGGATCACGGCATTCGGGAGAGTAGCCATGAAAGGTGCGGCGCGAGGCCTCCGGCGGGCGGCCGCCCGGGCGGCCCGGCTCGTCAGGGAGATGAACGACGCGAAGCGGCGGATGACCGTACTGACCATGGCGCCCGACCGGTATGTCATTGGCGCGGAGCGCGCACCGCAGGACTATTCGGAGTTCCTCGGCCGTACCAGCGGCCCGATGCTCTGCGAGCCGTCGGCAAAGGCCAGGCGGGCCGGCCGGCGCGTCGGCTAGGAGCGGCGCTCCGGCAGATCCTGCGCTGGGCACTGCCACCCGTACCGGTACGATGCGGGTAAATCAGCAAGGAGAGCCGTGAACGACACGCCCGTGCACCGCCGCACCATCGAGGTCGACAGCTACGAGGAGGGCGCCACGCTGCGGGTGATCGGCCGGCTCCGCGACGAGCGCCCGCAGCAGGACCGGCGGGTCCTGCACGATATGGAGCTGCAGCTTCAGGTCAGCCTGCCAGACCTGAAGATCGCGCAGGCGCAGGCGCAGATGCACGCGTTCCCGCACGAGGAGTGCCCGTTCATCGCACCGAAGTTCGCCTCCATGGTCGGCCTGTCTGTCAGCCGCGGCTTCACCCGCGGGCTGCGCGAGCTGTTCGCCGGCGTCAGCGGCTGCACGCACCTGCACGAGCTTGCCCGCGCGATGGGCCCGGCCATCTTCCAGGCCAACGCGGCACTGCGGGCCGGGCAGCGTGACTCCGTGGCCGAGGACGAGCCGATCGACCCGTCGGTCGTCATGCTCTCGCTGCGCGGGTCATGCCATATCTGGCGCCCTGATGGCACCGGCCAGCAGAAGCTGGAGCTTGGCTGGCTGCCGGGCGGCCCGGAGTACCCGGTGCCATTGCTGGAGAGGCTGCGCGAGCGCGCCTGACCAGCATTCCCGCCGGGACTGGGGCTGATCCTATGCTCGCCGCCGGGCGAAAATGTCAGCGGGCGGAGCGGGAGACGGCTCCGCGTGCGCGTCGGTGACCAGGCTGGCTCCCCCGGCGAACCGGACGAGGTCGCTGTCGTGCAGCACGGTCGCCGGGAACGGGTCAGCGGCCGCCCGCCGCGTCAGCCCAGCGACCGGCAGTTCCCGGTCCGCGGCGACCAGGATCAGGTTGCCGAACCTGCGGCCACGCAGCACGGCACTCTCGGCGATCAGGCAGACGAGGGGAAACACCGAGCGAAGCGTCGCCACCCGCGCACGAGCATGAACGAGCGGCGGCCCGTCCCCGACGTTCACCGCGAACACGCCAGCCGGGCTCAGCGCGCGGTGCGCGGCGGCGTCGAACTCGGCCGAGGTCAGGTGCGCAGGCGTGCGGGCGCCGGCGAACAGGTCGGCGACCACCACGTCGAAGGAACCCGCCGGTACCTGCTCGAGCACGGCGCGGGCGTCGGCGACCCGGACCCTGATTCGTCCGGCCTGGCCAGGGCTCGCCCTCCGGCCGGGCTGGTCCAGGGGAAGCCGGCGGCGGACCAGGTCGACGAGCGCCGCGTCCGACTCGACCGCGAGCTGAGCCGACCCGGGCCTGGTGGCGGCCACGTACCGGGCCAGGGTCAGGCCGCCCGCGCCGAGGTGCAGCACCCGGAGCGGCTGTCCCGCGGGCGCCGCCAGGTCGATCACGTGGCCGAGCCGGCGCATGTACTCGAACTCCAGGTGCCGAGGGTCATCGAGATCGACATGTGACTGCGGGGTGCCGTCGACAAGCAGCGTCCACGCGCCTGGCCGGCCGGGATCGGCGGCAAGCACGGCCACTCCCGACTCGACATAGTGCCGCGCGGCGCTTCCCTCGTAGCTACCGCGGACCCGGTGTGGCACATCCACCATTGTCCACCGCAGACCAGGCGGCCAGTACTCAGCGCTGCCCAGTCGATGGTGCGGCGAGATGGTCTGGCCGCACTATCGATGGGCCATCGATGGGGTGCCGCAGCGGCGCGCCTGGCGTTAGCTGCGCTGCTCTAGCTTCGCTGCCGGGCTGTCCGCGGGGTGGAAGACGCCAAGCACGCGCAGCGTCGTCGTCCCGGTGTTCTCCAGGCAGTGCAGCAAACCGGGCGGCAGGTGGGTGCAGGTGCCAGCGGACAGAGCATGCTGCCCGCCGTCGATGTGCACGATGCCCTCGCCTTCGAGCACCAGCACGACCTCGTCGTACGGGTGGCTGTGGTCCGGCGCCTTGCCGGGCGGAATCTCGCCCACGAACTGCGTGGCGGTCGCGCAGCCCCGGCCAGGTCCGAACAGGACCCGGAACCTGCGGTCCCCGGTCGTCTCCACCTCACAGTCGCACAGGTCGCTGGTCAGCGGCACGGTCTGGGCCGGCACCGGGCCGCCGTGCGCCGCAGGCGGGAGGGTAACGAGGTCCATGCGAAGCTCGGCGTCGTCGCCGGCCTGAACCCGGTAGCGCGCGCCAGGCGGCATCCACAGCCCTCGGTCCGGCTGGAGCAGCAGGCCGGCATGTCCGTCGATCGAGACGGTCCCGCTCCCGCCGATCACGAACCACAGCTCGCCAAGTGCGCCGGCTGCGCCGTCAAGTTGCGTGCCAGGCGGAATCTCTGCCAGGCGACGGGCCAGGCGGGCGCCATCCGGTCCTGAGTCGAGCATCGTCCGGACACTGGCGCCAGCAGCGATCCGGTCCGCGATGACGTCCGCCGCGTGGACGACGGCTCCCGCGTTCACCGCGGCAGCCTGGACTCAGACGTGGGGGCGGCGATCAAAGTTCTCATTAAGAGCAAAATAGGCTCAGGCCCGCGAAAGGTCAACGGCCCAGGTACGCGCGCTTGAGGTCCTCGCTGCGCAGCAGCTCCGAGGCGGGGCCTTCGAGGACGATCTCCCCGGTGGACAGCACATAGCCACGATTGGCAATGGATAGCGCCATCGTCGCGTTCTGCTCGACCATCAGCACGGCTACGCCCGAGGTGTGGACTTCCTTGATGATCTGGAAGTTCTGCTGTACGAGCGCGGGCGACAGGCCCATCGACGGCTCGTCCATCAGCAGCAGCTTCGGCCGTGACATCAGCGCCCGCCCCATCGCCACCATCTGCTGCTCACCGCCGGACAGGGTGCCGGCCAGCTGGCTGCGACGCTCGAGCAGGCGCGGGAACAGCGCATGGACCCGGTCGAAGTCCTCATCGAGCTTCTCGCCACTGCGCAGCACCGCGCCGAGCTCAAGGTTCTCCCGTACGGTCATCTGGCCGAACAGCCGACGGTTCTCCGGCACGATCGCGATGCCGCGGGCGATTCGCCGCGGCACCGGCCAGCCGGTGGCGTCCTCGCCTCGCAGGAGCACCCGCCCCGATCGCGGCTGCACGATGCCCAGGATGGTCTTCAGCGTCGTGGACTTGCCTGATGCGTTGCCGCCGAGCAGGCAGACCAGCTCGCCCTCGCGCACTTCCAGGGAGATCCCCTCGAGGATGCGCATCTGCCCGTAGTACGTGGTCACGCTCTCAAGGCGCAGCAGCGGCGCGGTCACTCGCCCCTCCGGCTGGTCGCTCATCCGGATCCCGCCAGCGCCTGCGGGTCGCTGCCCATGTAGGCCTCGACGACGGCCGGATGGTTGGCGACCTCGTCGAAGTCGCCTTCGGCGATCTTCACGCCGTGGTCGATCGCGACGACCCGGTCCGAGCAGCCCGCGACCACGTGCATGTCGTGCTCGATCACCAGGATCGCCAGGTCGAGTTCGTCGCGCAGCCGCCCGATCAGCTCGGTGACCTCATGTGTCTCGGCCGGGTTCATCCCGGCGGCCGGCTCGTCGAGCAGCAGCAGCCTGGGCCGGGTGGCCAGCGCCCTGGCGATCTCGAGCCGGCGGCGGTTGGCGTAGGACAGGGAGTACGCGGGCTGATCCCAGCGGTAGCCGGCCAGTCGCTGGCCGAAGAACGACAGCACCTCCTCAGCGCGTTCCCTGACCTCGCGCTCCTCGCGCCTGGCCCTGGGCAGCCGCAGCACGGACTCCCAGGGCATCGCCCGCGTGCTGCCGTAGGTCGCGGCCAGGACGTTCTCGATCACGGACATGTTCAGGAACAGCCGCAGGCTCTGGAACGTCCGGGCGATTCCCAGTCGGGCGATCACGTGCGGCGGCAGGCCGATGATCGACTGGCCGGCGAACCGGACGTCACCTGAGCTTGGCCGGTAAACCCCGGTGGCGACGTTGAAGACCGTGGATTTTCCGGCGCCGTTAGGACCGATCAGGCTGACCACTTCCCTGTGACCGACGTCCAGGTCAAGCCCGGTGATCGCCTGGAGCCCGCCGAAGGACAGGGACAGCTGGCTAAGGCTGAGAACGGCGCCCTCGGGCGGCTCGGGCCTGGCTGGCCTGCCTGGCTTGCCCGGCGAGACTGGATCTGAGCTCATGTGGCGACCTCGACGCGGGCTTTCCCGAGCAGCCCTTGCGGCCGTGCGTTCATCATGACGATGAGGATCGCTCCGATCATGAGCTGCCTGGTGACCGACGGCTGCGCGACCAGGATGCTCTCCCAGACAAAGGCGCCCAGGTAGATGGTCGGCACCAGCAGGATCGTCCGCCAGCGGCCCTTGATCTGCACGAGCGCGATCAGCAGGCAGATCAGCAGCACGAAGCCGAACTTGCCCCAGACCGCGGGACTGGCCGGAACGATCACCCAGTAGCGCAGCGCGGTCGCGATGAAGCCAGTGGACTGCGGTCCGCCCGCGACGGCAGCCGGCCAGATCACGGCGGCCAGAGCATGCGCGGCGAAACCGAACGCGACGAGGATCGCCAGGACCGCGCCGAGCTTGCGCCAGGGCCGCAGCTTCGCGATCAAGGTCAGCAGAATCACGCCGTAGAAGATGTAACCGGAGTAGGTCGGGCTGCGCAGCACGCCGTCCTGGATGACCATGACCACCAGCGCGCCGGTCGCGGCTCCGGCGATGCTGCCGGCGCCGCCGAGGATCAGCCCCGCGTAGACGATGATGAGGAACGGCGTGTCGAAGTCGGTCGGGAACACGCTGATCTGCTGCGCGGCGTAGATCGCTCCGGCCAGGGCGGCGACCATCGCGCCGAAGGCGAAGGCCATCAGCTTCACCCGGTTGACCGGGATGGTCATCGAGGCGGCCGCCAGCGGGTCCTCGCGTACGGCCTGCCAGGCCCGGCCCGTGCGCGAGGTCTCCAGCAGCCGCAGCACGCCCATCGTGACGACAAGGACGATCACCAGCAGGTAGTAGTAGCTGTCGTTGGACGTCAGCGAGATGCCGGGGACCCGGAGCGGGTCAAGCCCGGGTATCCCGTTCGGGCCTCCGAAGGTGCCGGGCGCGACGTTGTTGGTGAACTCGACGAAGGCCTCGCCGAAGAACAGCGTGACGATCGCCAGGTAGTCGCCGAACAGTCGGCGTGACGGCCATCCGACGACCAGGCCCATGACGCCGGCCCCGATCATCACGATCGGGATCGACGCGACCGCCCACAGGTGGATGCCAAGCTGGGCCGAGGACAGCAGGGCGAATCCGTAGCCGCCGATGCCCATGAAGGCGACGTAGCCGAGGTCCAGGACGCCGGCCCAGCCCACCACGATGTTCAGCCCGACCGCGAGCAGTGCCACGACCAGCGAGTCGATCCCTACCTGAAGCTGGAACTGACCCAGGCCGATCAGCGGCAGTGCGAGCCCGGCGAGCCCGGCGACCGCGAGCCTGGGCCACCAGCCGATCCGGTCGCTGGCGTGCTGGGCCTTCCCGAGCCAGGACGGCAGGTACTCGCGGCGGCCTTCCCGCCTCGCGACCCACTCGTCGGCGCCGATCTCCGGTCCGGTGGCTGGCGGCTGCGCATCCAGGGTCACGGCAGCGTCATACCTTCTGCAGCTGTGCCCGGCCGAGCAGGCCGCTTGGCCGCACCAGCATCACGGCGATCAGCAGCGCGAACACGAGCAGGTTGGTATAGGTCGATGACAGGTAGCCGGTGATGAACGACTCGGCGATCCCGATCAGCAGGCCGCCGAGCATCGCGCCGGGAATCGAGCCGATGCCGCCCACGACCGCCGCGGTGAATGCCTTGAGGCCGGCCAGGAATCCGATGTAGTTCGTCACCTGGTTGAACAGCAGCCCGGCCATCACCCCGGCCACGCCGGCCAGGGCGGAGCCCAGGAAGAAGGTCATCGCGATCGTCACGTTCACGTTGATGCCGAGCATCTCCGCCGCCTCCCGATCGGCGGCTACCGCTCGCATCTGCTTGCCGAGCTTGGTGGTGTTGACCAGGACCCGCAGGCCGACCATCAGGACGAGGCCGAGCAGGAGCACCATGATCTGTACCGCATCGATGGTGACCGAGCCGATCTGGATTCCCGACGAGAACGGGATGAAATCCGGGGTGTTGTAGATCCGGTACTGACCGCCGAACAGCAGCAGCGCGGCGTTCTCCAGGAAGAACGAGATGCCGATCGCCGTGATCAGCGGCGCGATCCTCGGGGCGTTACGCAGCGGACGGTAGGCGAACCGCTCGATCGCCACGCCCAGGCCGCCGACCAGGCCCGCGGCGAGCACGAACATGATCAGGAGCAGCAGCGGCACCGGAATCGTCAGCGCCGTCGGCCCGCCGAACCACTGGATCACGAAGTAGCCGATGAACGCGCCGACCATGTACAGGTCGCCGTGCGCGAAGTTCAGCAGCTTCAGCACCCCGTAGACCATCGAGAAGCCGAGCGCGACCAGCGAGTACAGCGCACCGGTGGTGACGCCGTTCACCAGTTCCTGGAAGAAGAAGCTCATGCGGAGCGAACCTGTCCATCACCCAGGCCGCCTGGCAGCGCGGCCGGAAGCTCCGGCCGCGCTGCCAGGACAGCTTGTTAACTCGGCCCGATCAGGAACTCGGGATCAGGTTGTACTTGCCGGTCGAGTCGATCTTGAAGAGGAAGAACTTGCCGTTGACCAGATCTCCGTGCGAGTCGAACGCGATCGGCTGCCCGAGGATGGAGGTCGGCTCGTTCGTCTTCTTGATCGCGGCGAGCACGTTGGCCCGGGTCGGGCTCTGGCCCGACTTGCAGACCGCCGCGATCGCCTCGTCGATGACGTGCGTGGCAGCGAACACGGGCGGGCCGAAGGTGCCGAAGGAGCCGTACTTCGCCTTGGCGGCCGCCGCGATCGACGCGTCAGCCGGGATACCGGTGATGTCCGGGCCGAACGAGGAGACGTACGAGCCGGCGATCGTGAAGGTACCCGGCGAGAACAGGCCGTCCGTGCCGAAGATCACAGCCTTCTTGTGCTGCTGAGCGATATTGCGACCGAACTGCTGGGCATTGGCCGCCACCTGCCAGGGCAGCACCACGACCGTGTCGGCCGGGGTGAGCTTGGTGACCAGCGAGGAGAAGTCGGTCTGCTTCTGCGGGACCGACTCGTGGTCCACCTTGATGCCCGCCTTCTTGAAGACCGGCAGCATCGCCGCGACCAGGCCGGTGGAGTACGACTCCTGGTCGTCGACGATCATCAGGGCCTTGGGGTGCAGGTTGGCGATGATGTAGTTGGCGTCCTGCGGGCCCTGGACGCTGTCCTTGGACACGACCCGGAAGAAGGTCGGGAAGGTACCAGTGGTCAGTGCCGCGTTAGTCGCCGATCCGGAAATAAATGCCAGGCCAGCGCGGGCCATCAGCGGTCCGACGGCCGAGACCTCCTGGCTGCCGGCCGGGCCGGCGACGGCCACGATCGAATTGTTAGAGGTGAAGCCCTGCGTGACCGTGGTCGCCTGCGCGGGGTTGAGCTGCGTGTCGCCCTGCACGATCGTGATGTCGGTCTTGTTGGCGGTGTTGTCCTGAGCCACCGCCAGCTCGGCGAAGTGCAGCTGCTCCTGTCCGAGCGGGGCCACCGGGCCGGTCAGCGGTCCCTCCATGCCGATCGACGCGACGCACTTCTTCGGCGCGCCGCCTGCGTTAGTTCCCCCGCTGTTGCTGCTGCCGCAGCCTGCCACGACCAGTGCACCGAGCACGGTCGCGGCCGCGATCCCGCGTCCTCTCATGGATACGGCCTCCCCTTCCGGGATGATTCCTTGACTTGAGTCAGTGCCTCGCCTGGACTTCCGCCTTGCCTGGACTTCCGACTACGGCGAGTGACCCGGCTTGCTAGTGCGCCGGTCGGCGAGCTGCCGACCGGCGTTCATGTCCCTGTCGCGGGGACGCCTCCCCAGCGCCTCATTTGTAGGGCGATCAAACCATTGAGGTGTACAGGAGTGCAAGAGGGGTAATTTAGGAACTCGACTGGCTGCTGAGGTGCCTGATCCCCGGGATCAGGCCGGGAGCGGGCCGGCCTTGCGAGAGACGGGGAGCTGCGATGGCGAGAATACGAGGCGGAGAGCTGGACATCGCGGCCATCAGGAGCCGCTTCTCCGCACTCCAGGACGGCTTCGCCTTTCTCGACGCGCCCGGCGGCTCCCAGGTGCCAGACGAGGTCGGAGACGCGATCTCGCTGGCCCTGCGCGAGGCCAGTGCGAACCTCGGCGCGGTCTACCCGACCAGCCAGCGCGTCAGGAAGATCCTCGAGGATGCCGAGACCAAGGCGGCCAGCTTCCTCGGCTGCGGCCCGCACGAGGTGGTCTTCGGCGCGAACATGACCTCGCTGAACTTCGCACTCTCCCGGACCGCCGGACGGTCGTTCAAGCCCGGCGACGAGATCATCGTGTCCTCCCTTGACCACGACGGAGGGGTCGCGCCGTGGCTGGAGCTCGCGCACGACAAGGACCTGGTCGTCCGGCACGTCGAGCTGAAGAAGGACACCACCTTCGACTTCGATGACCTGGAGAGCAAGCTCGGGCCGCGCACTAAGGTGGTCGCCTTCGCCTGGGCGTCGAACGCGGTCGGCACGATCGTGGACGCCGCGCGCGTCTGCCGGCTGGCGCACGATGCCGGGGCGCTGGCCTGGGTCGATGCCGTCCACTATGCCGCGCACGAGCCGATTGACGTCCGGGAGATCGGCGCCGACGTACTGCTCTGCTCGCCCTACAAGTTCTGCGGCCCGCACCTCGGCCTCGCCTATGGCAAGGCAGAGGTGATCGAGCAATGGCGTCCCTACAAGGCCAGGCCCGCGCCCACCCTGCCGCTCGGCCGGCAGTTCGCGACCGGCACGTCTCCCTACGAGCTCCTGGCCGGATTCAACGCGACGATCGACTACCTGGACTCGATCGGGGGCTTCCCGGCAATAGCCCCGTACGAGCGCTCCCTCGGCCAGCGCTTCCTCGACGGCCTCCCGGATTCGGTCACCGTCTATGGCCTGCCAGGAATGGCTGGCCGGGTACCGACGTTCCTGGTCAACGTCGACGGCGTGCCAGCGGAGCGGGTGGCCGAGAGCCTGGCGGCCGCTCAGATCGGGGTCTGGGCGCACGACTCCTGGTACTCGCTGAACCTCTATAAGCGACTCGGCTACGACGACAAGTCCGTGCGAATTGGCTTCATCCACTACAACACTGCGGAGGAAGTGGACCGGCTGGTCGACGGACTGTCCGGACTGCGCCCGTAGCGCCGGATGCGCCGGGTCAGCAGACTCTGGTCTTGATGCGCCGTGACCAGGGTAACGAGATCCTGAACAGCGGATGAGCAATCAGGATAAACAGCGTCCAAACCGATAAAGGCGACGTACTGTGCCGGTGTGAGCGGGTCGCGGGTGATCGTCGTATCCGACACGCACTTGTCACCTGCGGCGCCGCAGGCGCAGGCGAACTGGGAAGCGGCGCTCCGCTATATCAGTTCCGTCAATCCTGACCTCGTTCTTCATCTGGGTGATCTCAGCCTCGACGGAGCGCACGATGCCTCTGATCTGCACTACGGCCGAGCGCAGCTTGACCGGCTGCCCGTGCCCTGGCACGCGGTGCCCGGCAACCACGACGTCGGCGACAACCCGCTGACCGGAGCGCCGGCTGGCTATGCCATCGATGCGGGCCGGCAGCAGCGGTGGAACGAGGTGATAGGCGCCGATCACTGGTCGCTGAGCGCGGGCGGCTGGACCTTGCTCGCAGTCAATGCGCAGCTCTTCGGCTCGGGCCTGGCCGCGGAGTACCGCCAGTGGGAATGGCTCGAGGAACAGGCAGGCAGGTGCGGTTCAGATCAGCCGATCGCGCTCGTCACGCACAAGCCGATCGCGGCTCCCGGACCCGAACTGGAACAGTCGCCGGCCTTCCGGTTCGTACCCCAGCCCGCAAGGGAGCACCTGGCCAGGCTGTTCCTTGGCAAGAGGCTGGCACTCGTGCTGAGTGGTCATGTGCACCAGTACCGCCAGCTTCGCCTTGATGACGTAGACCACGTCTGGGTGCCGACGACCTGGGCATTCCTGCCAGACCACCTGCAGCCAGTGCTCGGCATGAAGCGGTCGGGCCTGGTTGCGCTGGAATTCGCCGACGGTGCGGCACCGCAGCCAGTCCTCGTCGAACCTGACGGCCTCGCGCAGCTGACCCTCATCGAGGACCTGCCCGATCCCTATCGCCGGGAGCGCACCTAAGCGAGGGCCCCTCGCCTCGCCCGGCCCGGGCCAGGTGCCACGACATCGAGCCGATCAGTCCGCCCGCGGGGCCTGCTGCCTGTGCAACATCTCCGCAAGCGTGCTGAGATTGATGTTCCCGCCGGAGACGACGCACACGACCTTGCCGCCGCCTGCCCGTCCGGTCAGCGCGGCAGCCACAGCCAGGGCGCCTGCTCCCTCGGCGATCACCCGGATCCGCTCGGCCAGCAGCCGGATCGCGTCCGCGACGTCGTCGATCGGGACGGCCACGGCGCTGTCCACGAGCGACGCCACGACCGGCCACATGCTGTCAAGCACCCGGCGGCTGCCGGCCCCGTCGACCAGTGACGGGCTGTACTCCGCATCGGCAGGCCGTCCGGCGGCGAAAGCGGCGACCAGCCCGGCCCCGGTCTCGGGTTCCACGGCGATGATCTTCGTCTGCGGTCGCAGCGCCCTGATGGCGCTGGCGATGCCGGTGGTGAGCCCGCCGCCGCCGAAAGGGATCACGACCGCGTCAGGGTCAGGCAGGTCGTCGAGAATCTCTAGCCCGATGGTCCCGTTCCCCGCGATCACCGCCGGGTCCTGGACCGGATGCACGAAGAGCCCGTCGACGCCCTCGACCTGGCTGGTGATGATCGTGTTCCACCAGTCGCCATAAGGCAGCTTCAGGACGCGGCCGCCCAGGCGCTCGATCGCTGCGAGCTTCGCCTGCGGTGCGGTGTCCGGCACGACGATGGTGGCGGGCAGGCCGAGCTCCCGCGCGACCCAGGCAACTCCCTGCGCCATGTTCCCGGCGCTCGCGGTGACCAGCCCGCCGGCCCGGTCCTGCGGAGCGGCGAGCATGATCGCGTTGGCGGCGCCGCGGATCTTGAACGAGTTGATGGGCTGCAGGTTCTCCAGCTTGAGATAGATCTCCGCAGGCCCGTCGGCGTGCAGTCGCACGAGCGGCGTGCGGACCGCGCGGCCCGCGATCCGGACTCTGGCCGCCTCGATCTCGGCGAGCGGCATCATGGCGCGAGCGCCTTCTCGACTGCCACCAGTTCCTCCTCAGTCAGCGGATGCTCAAGCGCCTCGGCCACGGGTGCCAGGTGCGCCGGGCTGCCAGGACCGACCACGATCTGGGCTACGCGGTCCTGCGCCAGCAGCCAGGCAAGCGCCAGGCCAGCCAGCGAAGTTCCGCGCGCCGACGCGATCGCCTCCAGCCGGTCCAGGACATCGAAGGTCTGGCCCGCCAGGAACTCCCGATACGGCTCAGGGCGCTGCGTCATCCGCGAGCCGACCGGAAACGGCTCGCCCCGACGATACTTCCCGGTGAGCCAGCCGCCAGCCAGCGGGCTGAACGCCTGATAGGCGACGCCGTGCTGCTCGCAGAGCGGATGCACGTCGCGCTCGTCCTGGCGCGCGAGCAGCGAGTAGTTGTTCTGGATCACCTCAGGCGTGCCCGCCGCAAGGGCGGCACGCAGCTGCAAGGCGTCGAAGTTGCTCACCCCGTACGCTCGGATCGTGCCGCCGGACCGGGCCGACTCGAAGGCGCCGAACGCCTCATGCAATGGCACATCCGGGTCGAATTCGTGGGCCAGGTACACCTCGACCTGGTCGACCCCGAGCCGCTCGAGGCTGGCCTCCAGGTGACGGGCGATCCGCTCCGGCCGCAGGCCGTGGTCTCCCCCGGCCCGCATCGGGTTGAAGGTCTTCGTCGTCAGCAGCGGCCTGACCCCGCGCGAGCGCATCCACCACCCGATCGCCTTCTCACTGCGACCCCCGCCATAGGCATCCGCCGTGTCGAAATGCGTAATGCCGAGCGCCCAGGCGGCATCCATCAGGGCGAGCGCCTGGTCCTCGGTCAGCCCCCGGCCGAAGAACTCCGGTGCCGAGCCGACACCGCCGAAGTTGCCGCAGCCGAGCGCGACGGGCGGGATGGACAGACCCGCGTCCCCGACCGGGCGGGTAGTCCGCAAGCTGGTGGTCATGCGTCAGAGCTGCACGGAGTAGGCATTTGCGACAGTAAAGCAAACCTGGGAGACGCGGGCAACGCCTCGGCCTGACTCCGTCAGCCTCCTGACTGCGACTGACGCCGGGCTATGGCCAGGTCATCAACTGACCGCGGCGCGGGCCGACGCCGAGTTTCATGATCACGGTGATTCCTCTGCGGATGGTGCCGGCAGATCACCGTGATCATGGAACTTCGGGGTCCGCTGGCGCCCGGGTCCGGCGGGATCGGGTGAAGACGGTCCAGGCGCTGATCACGACGGCTAGCCACAAGGCTCCGAGCGCCCAGCCGCCGAGTACGTCGCTGGTCCAGTGCACGCCGAGGTAGATGCGAGACAGTCCGACCAGGGCGGCGATCATGGCCGCGGCCGACCAGAGGGCTGCCCTTCCTGCCCACGACCGCAAGCGCAGCCCGCAGAGCCAGGCCACGGCTCCGCAGACCGCGATGGCCACAGCAGCGTGCGCGGACGGGAAGCTGAAGCCGGGGGCCGATTGGACCGCATGGGCGACCGGTGGCCGGGGCCGGCCAACGACGGACTTGACGACGAGGGTGATGCCGCCGATCCCGGCATACGTCACCCCGAGCACCAGAGGCGGCGTCCAGGACCGCCATGCCACACCGAGCAGCACGCCGGCGATCAGCGCCAGAACGGCCATGCCGACCGGCCCGCCTGCGTTGGTCACCACATCGAGCACGGTCGTCAGCGGCCGGACTCGCCTGGGGACCACGAACCGCGCGACAGGATGGTCGAGTACCGCTACCCCGCCGCCCTCGGTCACGTCGTCCACGAGCTTGGTCACGCCGATGGCCATCACGGCGACAACTAGCAGTCCGACAACCAGCGACAGCACAAGCGTGCCCTCGGGCGCCACAGGGCGGACCGGTCCTGCCCGGTCCCGGCCGGGCTCGTCCTGGCCCGGCTGGTCCCGGCCCGGC
>DASWAA010000072.1:0-14137 GCA_036391385.1 Streptosporangiaceae bacterium | reverse complement strand
ACTGGGGAGAGGTCGCTGATGCACAACGGATGATTTTCAGTCATCCTTGCTGAGGATCATCCGTTGATCATGGACGTGCCGGCTGGGGGCTCTGATGAGTGGACCGGTAATCGCCGGGCTGGCGGTGCTCGGGCTGGTCGTCGTCACACTGGTAGTGGCCGTCCTGTTCCTGCTACGGGACACTCCGCCCGCGCGCGCTAAGCGTGCTCGCTCCTTCGCGAAGGCATCCGGCCCGTGGTGCCCGGACGAGCGTGTGGACTCGGTGAGCCGCCGGGTGCGTCGGCGCAGCCTGTTCGTCATCTTCTGGATGGCCCCGGTCTCCGCGCCGCTGGCCTTCTGGCTCGGTTACTACTGGTGGCAGCACCTCGGTCACGCGTCGCGGCTCTTCCCCGGGATGTGGATGTACATCCTGCTAATCACGCCCGTTGGCGCAGGCCCCTCCACGGCGATCTTCCTCCTGCCGCCTGTCCTGTTCCTTGGCATGATCGTCCTGAACCTCGCGACGACGGGGCTAAAGCGTTACTTCCTGCGTGATCAGCCACAGGTCGGCTGGGTTCCGTTCGGGGGCATCTAGCCTTCCCTGCAGCTTCACGAAGTGATAGTCGTGACGCTGGAAGTACCGGATGATCACCGGGAGCGCCGCGACTATGGCTGGGTTCCCGATCGGCTGGTTGTGCATCAGGATGACATCGTGGCGCTGCACTCCTCCCTCGCTCTCGGCCAGGCCGATGATCCGGCTGATCCTCAGACCATAGAGCCTCAGACCATAGAGCGTCAGACCGTAGTGGCTGTTCACGACGTTGAGGGAGGACGCTGATGCTCGCCGGAATCGTGCCGCCTGGCGTCACCGTCGCTGAGGTATTCGACGACCGGTACGACTACGGTGAGCTGCTGCCCGAAGAGGCGGCCGCGATCGAGCGCGCAGTTCCGAAGCGACGGCGGGAGTACACGGCGGCGCGGATGTGCGCCCGCGACGCCCTGGAACGGGCCGGGTTCCCGCCCGCACCGATCCTGCGCGGGCCGTCCGGCGCGCCTGGATGGCCGCCGGGCGTTGTGGGCAGCCTGACGCACTGCCAGGGTTACCGGGCTTGTGCGATTGGCCGGGCGGCCGACATCGTCGCGATCGGCGTCGACGCCGAACCGCACTCGGAACTGCCGGACGGCGTGCTGCGGATGGTGGCCAGCGAGTCTGAGCAGGCGAGGCTGGCGCGGCTCGGGCGAGTCGTCCCGGGGACCTGTTGGGACAAGATCTTGTTCAGCGCCAAGGAATCGGTCTATAAGGCGTGGTCGCCGATGACCGGCCAATGGCTCGGGTTCGAGCAGGCCGACGTCGAGATCGAGCCCGGCGGTACGTTCGCCGCGCGGCTGCTCGTCCCCGGGCCAGTGATAGGCGGCGAGCGGCTCACTACCTACCACGGGCGCTGGGCCGTAGGCCACGGCCTGATCGTCACGGTGGTGACGGTGATTCCCGCCGCGTAACATGCCGGACCCTGCTGGATCAGTTCTTCCGGCCGGACGCTCCCGGGTAGGCGTGGGCGGCGATCCGCCAGGCGCCGTGCTGCCAGGCGAAGACCGTCAGCCGTCGTCGCGGGCCGACCAGGTGATCGGTGCCCCCGACGCGCTCGACCAGACGCAGCCGGTAGGTGACGACGAGCACGCCGAGGTACTCGCGCCCGGTCACGTCGCTGACCGTGAAGGACCTGACGTCCGGCAAGCTGGCGAGATAGGCCGCCTTGCCGATCGTCGTGCCGTTAGGTCCCGCCGCGTGAAAGGACGGCGCTAGGAGCCTGCCCAGGGCCACGTCATCCTTGCCGACCAGCAGCTTGAAGTAATGGCGGACCAGTTCCGTGCCAAGTGCCGTCGGGCTGGTCGCCGTCGCGCTGCCGGTGCCAGGGATTACGGTGCCAAGGCTTACGGTGCCGCCGGCGGGCGGGGCGCTCGTGCCGCATCCGGTCAGCAGCACAAGGCAAGCCGCGCCCGCCCAGGGCAGGTAACGAGCGATGACCCGCGGGCCGCGACGTACTGCCACCATGAACACGCAGCGTAGCAGCGCATTACGTTGCGGTAGTCGACTCGATGATGGCCGTCGCGGCCCCCGCTCAGCGGACGGTGAAGACGCCGGTCATGCCCTTGCTGGCGTGCCCCGGGACCGGGCACAGGTAGCGGTAGGCTCCTGGCCTGCTCGCGACGAAGCTGATGGTGCCGGCGTGCATGCCCGCCGAGGTGGGGTCACCCAGGAACCACAGCTCCGCTCCGGGGAACGCGACGCGGGCGGCCATCATCGGCATCCACGCGCTCGCGGCCTGACCGGAGGCAATGACGAGGCCGTGCGCCGCGTCCGGGTCGGCGTTGACCAGTTCGACATTGACCCGCACGCCGGACTTGACCACGATGGCCGGGTTGACCAGGCCGGCGATGCGGAAGGTCTCGTCAGGACCCCCGGACGGGCTGGCCACGATAGTGAGCCGGGCGCTCGCTCCGGTGAAGGTGATCCGGTTCGCGGCCCGATCGATAGCGGCCCCGGCAGGGGTCAGACTGCCGAGCCTGGCAGCCTGCGCCGGGCTGACCCGGGGGCCGGGGCCGTTCGCCCAGAGCCGGCCCATGATCTTTCCCGGATCGCGGGTGCCGCTTCCCATCATGCCGCCGGAGTTCATCATGTAGCCGGGAAGAGCGTGGCCGCGCATCCAGGCCGGGGCCGTGGCGCCGCCCATCATCCACCGGTACCCCGCGGCCCCGGTCCCGCCCATCATCGGGCCGCCGTGAAAGCGCCCCATCATGGACCGGTAATAAGACCAGGCCGGGCCTGAGGGCGTCGCTGCCGGGGACCTGGGTGCGTTCGCGCTGGTCCCGCAGCCGGCCAGCATCGCGAGCCCGACCGCGGTGGCGATGGCGCCGCCGATCGTCGCGGCCTGCCGCGCATGTCTCATGGAGTCCTCCGTCAGCGTGCTGAGCGCTCATGCTGACGATGCACCGCGCGCGGCAGCGGCGGGCAGGGCCCGTCGTCCCGTCCGGTGCGGGCCGAACGTCATCTGCCGGGGGTGCGGCTACGGGGCGTCGACTAGGTCCGGGCACCGGGTCCAGTGCGCGGCGGCTTCAAGGACGAGCTTGCGTGCCTGCTCGAAGTCGTAGTCGTGGTTCCCGGTGGACAGGCCGAGCCCGTAACCGTCCTCCAGGGAGATCAGGTTCTGGGCGACGTGCCTGGTAGGCAGGACCGGGGTGAAGAAGCCCGTTTCGGTGCCCTCGTCGAGTATCCGCTGGTAGAGGTCGCACTGCTGGCCGCACAGGCTGGTGATCATGTCCGCGTGCCGCGGGTCTCTCGCCTTGGCCACGATCACCTGGTACAGCGCGAGCGACAGCGGCTCGTCCGCCGGCCGGGGCAGGCCGAGGTCGACCATCGTCCGGAGCTTGTCGCGGGCGTCGGCGAGACCGGAGATCGCCTGCACCCGGGCGGTGTAGTACCGGTCGAACGCCATCGCGTGGACGTGCCGCAGCAACTCGTCCACGTTGTCGTAGTAGTAGTACACCGAGCCGGTCGCCATCCCGGCCATATCGGCGACGTCCTTCATCTGCATCCGGGCCGGCCCTCGGTCGTTGATGACCTGGACCGCGGCCTCGAGCAGCAGCTTGCGGCGAGCGGCCTGGTCACGGGGCCTTGGCATGGCGAGAGCACTCCTTCGCTGAGCAGCGCGGCGAGCCGCGCGCGGTCAGTATCTGACCACGTCTGACAGGAAAACGCTACCTCTGCCTTGACAAGCCGAGGTTATTCGTCGAATCTATCGACAAATAACTCCGACGGGCAGGCGGGATGAGCCGGCCGGCCGGATGAGATGGAGGGGCCATGAGTGCGGATCGGCCGGTCGCTGCGCCGTCAGCAGCAGGTAGTGACGGCACGCGGTACACGCAGGAGCTGTCGCGGTCACTGACCCTGCGCGGCAACGTCCTGATCACCTTGTCGTCGGTGACCCCGGCGTCCAGCGTGTTCATCATCATCCCGGCGGTGCTCGCCGCTGTCGGGGGAGCGTCCTTCGTCGCCTTCGTGGCCGCCGCGATCGTCGGCATCTTCATGGCCTTCTGCTACGGCGAGCTGTCCTCGGCGTTCCCGATCGCCGGCGGTGAGTACTCGTTCGCCGCCCGCGTGCTCGGCAAGGGCACCGGCTTCGCGTTGTTCCTGATGAACACGCTGAGCCTGATCCTGATCATCGGCGTGATCGCGCTCGGGACCGGGCAGTACCTGTCCGCCGCCGTCTCGGGCACGAACTCCAAGTGGGTGGGCGTCGCCGTCATCGTGGCGTGCGCCGTCGTCGCCGTGCTCAACATCCGGACGAACGCGTGGGTGACCGGCACGTTCCTGGTGCTTGAGATGGCCGCCCTGGTGGTGCTGACCTTCCTCGGCTTCGTGCACGTGTCCAGGCCAGTCACGACCCTGTTCCACGCGCAGAGCGCCGGCAGCGGCGGGACGCTCGTCTCCGTCGGCCTCGGCCTGGTGGCGGCGCAGACCGCCACCGCGATCTTTTCGTACAACGGTTACGGCGCCGCGGTCTACTTCTCCGAGGAGACGCGCAACGCCGCGCGGCACATCGCGCGGGCGATCATGTGGTCGCTCGCGATCACGGTCGCCGCCGAGCTGATCCCGATGACCGCGGTGATCCTCGGCGCCCCCAGCCTGTCCAGGCTGATCGCCAGCCCGGCGCCGATGGAGTACTTCGTCACCGCACGCGGCGGGAGCGTGGTCAACACGATCGTCAGCCTCGGCATCGCCCTGGCCATCATCAACGCGACCGTCGCCATCACGCTGCAGGCCGGGCGGACCCTGTACAGCTCGGCCAGGGACCGGGCCTACCCGGACGCGCTCAGCAAGTCGCTCGGCTACGTCCACCCGAAGCTGCAGACCCCGGTGACCGCCACCCTGGTCGTGGGCATCGCGGCAGCGGTCGTCGCGGCCATCGTGCCGATCGGCTCGCTGATCACCGCCACCGGCGCCACGCTCGTTGCGCTGTACCTGATCGTGGCGCTCTCGGCGATCGTCGGCCGGCGCAACGGCACGACCGCCCACGCCAGGTACAAGATGCCGGCCTGGCCGCTGGCACCGGTGATCGTCATCCTCACCCTCGGCTACGTGACCTACCAGCTGTGGCAGGGCAACCCCTGGCAGGTGATCATCGCGGCCGGCGCACTGGCGGTCGGGTACGGCTACTACTACGCGTACCTGCACCCGCAGCGGGAGACCCGCTGGACGATGCCGGCGGCGCCGCACGACGAGCACGCCGTGGAGGAAGCCGGCGGCATCCTGATGGGACCGGCCCTGGAGATCCATCCGGCCGGCGCACCCGACGGCGCGCACGGCCACGAGACGGAGTACTGACACCCATGGCGAACGCAGACCTGGGCGGCTCAGTCCCTGCGGCAGGCCCGGAGCCGGCTTCCGGGCGGCCGCGCGCCCGCGACCTGGGCATCGAGTTCCAGGGCGAGCCGGGCCCGTGGAACGCCATCACCGACGTGCCCGGCGTCGAGGTCGGCTACCAGACCCTGGTCATCGGGGACGGTCCGCTGAACGTAGGGACCGGCCCGGTCCGGACCGGGGTGACCGCGGTCCTGCCGCTCGGCCGTGAGCAGGTCGGGCGGTCGTGCCCGGCGGGCTGGTACTCGCTGAACGGCAACGGCGAGATGACCGGCACGGCCTGGCTCGACGAGACCGGCGCGCTGTCACTTCCGGTCGGGATCACCAACACCCACGCCGTCGGGCCGGTGCACCGGGGGATCATCGAATGGTCGATCGAGCAGAACCCGGCGCTGGCGCCGCGCTGGCACCTGCCCGTGGTCGCCGAGACCTGGGACGGGTACCTGAACGACATCAACGGGCCGCACGTCACCGCGGAGGTCGCCAGGCGCGCCCTCGACGGTGCGCGCAGCGGGCCGGTACCCGAGGGCTCCGTCGGCGGCGGCACCGGGATGAACTGCTACGGATTCAAGGGCGGTACGGGCACCGCGTCCCGGCTGGTACGGATCGGATCCCGCCAGTACACGGTCGGCACCCTGATGCAGGCGAACTTCGGCAGCCGGCGTGAGCTGGTGGTGGCCGGCCGCCGGGTCGGCGAGGCACTGGCCGGTGACAACCCGATGGAGGACACCGACTGGCTGGCACCGCCCGGTGCCGGCTCCTGCATCACCATCGTCGCGACCGACGCTCCGCTACTGCCCGGCCAGTGCAAGGCACTCGCCCGGCGGGTGCCGCTCGGGCTGGCCAGGACCGGGACCACCGGCAGCCATTTCTCCGGTGACCTGTTCCTTGCCTTCTCGGCGACCAATGCCGGGGTACTGGACAGCTCCATCGACGCCCGCGACGGAGCCGAGGACCTGCCCAGCATCGAGTTCGTGCCGTGGGGCCAGCTTGACCCCCTGTACGAGGCAGTGGTGCGGTGCGTGGAGGAGACCGTCCTGAACGTGCTCGTCGCCGCCCGGACCATGGTCGGCCGGGACGGGCACCGCAGCCCCGGGTTCCCGGTGGAGCGTCTCGGCGAGTTGCTCGCGCTCTAGCTCGGGCGCTAGCTCGCTGCAGGAGGCCGGGTTACCTCGTACCGTCCGCCATTGCCCGTCCTTCGGTGCTGAGCAGGACGATGACGCCGGACGAGGTCACGCCAAGCTCCTTCCGGCGCTCGCGGGCGCCCGGACCGGTCAGCGCGGCACGAGCCCCGGCCAGTGCGGCCGCCGCGCTCGGACCCGCGGGCACCCCTAGCCGCCCTAGATCGTCCATGGCCCTGATCGCCGCGTTGTCAGGTACGGCGATCGCCGCGTCCAGTCCGGCCGCGAGCACCGGCCAGGCGAGGCCGGACGGCGTGCCGCAGTTCAGCCCGGCCATGACGGTCTTGCCGGTGGGCACAGACCTGGGCATGCCGTCGGCGAGGCTGGCAAGGACGCAGGCGGCCGTGTCAGGCTCGACCGACAGCACCGACGGCGCCCGCTCCGTCAGGCCCGCCCGGTAATGAGCCACGACCGCCTGCGGCAGAGAGCCGACCCCGGTCGGAACGCTGACCAGATCGGGACCGGCTAGCCCCCGCTCGTCAAGCTGGGCGTCGATCTCGCTGAGCAGCGTGTCGTAGCCCTCGACGATCCAGGCGGGGATCTGCTCATAACCCGGCCACGAAGTGTCCTGCACCAGGACCCGGTCCGGAGCGTCGGCCGCGTAGGACGCGGCCCGCTCGACGGCCTGGTCGTACGAGCCGGCCACGACGACCACCCCGGCGCCCTCGCCAGCGATCACGGACCTGGCCAGCGGTGAGACGACCTGGGGGACGAATACCCGGGCCGGCAGCGCGAGCTGCCTGGCCATCCAGGCGACCGCGCGCCCGTGGTTGCCGTCCGTCGCGGTCACCAGTTCGCTGCGATGCCGGGCGGCGGCCTCCCGCACCGCACTCAGGGTCAGTCCGCGGCCGCCCTGTCCGATGTCGTCCGTGGCCTGCCCGACGGCAGCGGCGACGACCCGGGCGACCGCCCACGAGGCGCCGAGCACCTTGAACGCGCCCAGTTCGAGCCTCGCGGACTCGTCCTTGACGAAGACCCGGCCGACCTCGAGCTCGCCGGCCAGCGCGGGCAGCTCAAGCAACGGGGTGGGCCGGTAACCGGGCAGGCTGGCGTGGAACGCCGCCGCACCCCGGCCGGGCGGCTGGCACCGCCAGTCCCGCGCCCGCGGCCGGCAGATCCACTCGGGGGTCACTGTGCTCATCGGGCCATCATGCACGGGGCCAGAGCTCAGCCGTCACCGCCTGTGCCGCCATGCGGGCAGCGTAGCGGCGATCCAGTCCAGGGCGAGCGCCGTCGCCACGACGGCGCCTGCGCCGACCGCGGCGCCGCCGAGCGTGTCGCTGAAGTAGTGGTAGCGGATCGCGGTCACCGCGACGGCGACGCAGGCGGCGACCAGAAGGGCGGTCACTGCCAGGGCGAGCCGCGCTGGCAAAGGCCAGCGGGGGGCCTGCGGGCCGAGCAGGAGCACGGCGATCACCGTGGCCAGGGCGAAGGCGCGGCTAGCGTGACCGCTGGGGTAGACGAGGTGGCCGCCGAGCGTCCGGCCGACGAGCGGCTTGAGCAGGAACTCGGTCACCACGATGGCCCCCGGCAGGCTGACGGCGGTAAGCACGGCACCGCGCAGCCGGCCGGCGGCCAGGCAGGCGCCGACGATGACGGCGGCCGCCAGCGTGTACTGCACGGGTTCGGCCAGGTCGGCGGCCAGGTGCGGCAGCCGGTAGCGACCGCCGAAGGCAGCGCGGAGCCAGGAGTCAGCGGAGCGGTCGAATGCCCCGGCCTGGGACTGGTGCACGACGAGCAGGCCGATGACCACCGTGACCACGACGCAGCCGACCAGCAGCCATAGCACGGGCTGGCGAGCCTCCGCCGCGATGAGCGGCCGTCCGGACGGCCAGCGCCGGCTTGCGGGATGCTCGGCGCTCAGTCCGCCAGCTCCGGTATTACCTTGCCGGCGAACAGGTCGATGCTGCCGCGGTCATAGGCGGCGTCGACGAAGTAGCCGATCGCGTAGGCCAGGCCGAGCTCGCGCATCTGGGTGAGCCGCTCAGCTATCTGCTCGGGCGTGCCGATCAGGCCCGAGGTGAAGTTCCCCATCGAGCCATCGAGGACCTTGGCCGGGACGAGCGGCTCGTAGTGTGCCCTGATCCAGGCCAGCTTGTCGGCCACGTCCTTCTCGGTCTCGCCGATGACCACGTTGAAGTTGGTCGTGCGGACGATCGCGTCGAAGTCGGTACCGACGTCCTTGCAGTGCTGCGCCAGGACGTCGGACTTGCGCTTGAAGCCCTCCGGCGTGCCGTCGAAGTTCGTGTACTGGGCGTACCTGGCCGCGATCCGGAGCGTCTTGCGCTCGCCGCCGCCCGCGATCCACAGCGGGATGCCGCCGTCCTGGAGCGGCAGTGGCCGGCCGATGGCGCCGTCGACCTGGTAGTACTTCCCGTGCAGCGTCGCGGTGCCGGTCGTCCAGAGCTGCCGCATGATCTGCACGCCCTCGTCCAGCATGCCGAGCCGGTCGCCGGCGCCGGGGAAGCCGTACCCGTAGGCACGCCATTCGTGCTCGTACCAGCCGCCGCCGATGCCCATTTCGACCCGGCCGCCAGTGATCACGTCGATGGTGGCAGCGACCTTAGCGAGGTAGGCCGGGTTGCGGTAGCCCATGCAGGTGCACATCTGGCCGAGCCTGACCTTGCTGGTGCAGGCGCCGAGCGCGGCCATCAGCGACCATGCCTCGTGAGTGGCCTCGTCGGTAGGAACGGGAACGGTGTGGAAATGGTCGTAGACCCAGATCGACTCGAACGGGCCTTTGTCGGCCGCCTGCGCGAAATCTCGCATCGTGGCCCACTGGTCCGCGACGGCTATGCCGGCCAGATCAAGACGCCATCCCTGGGGAACGAACATTCCGAAGCGCATGGCGTCATTCTAATGGCGGCGGGCAGGCAGGCAGGTCAGGCGAAGGACCGGTGCCAGAGCAGGAAGACAAGCAGCGCCCACTGCTGCCGGTGCCGGTTCGGATGGGCTTGGTCAGCCAGCAGCCGCTGGACCTCCAGGCGGTCAAGCACCGAGCCGTCGCAGTCGGCCGAGAGCTCGCGAAGCCAGGAGCCGAGTCGCCCGCCGAGCCAGGCGCGGAACGGGACGGGGAAGCCGAGCTTGGGCCGCAGCGCCGTCTCGGCCGGGATCAGCCGTGCGGCTGCCGCTCGCAGCGCCACCTTGGTCTGCCCGCCGGCGATACGGTGGCGCAGCGGGAGTGTGGCAGCGACGGAGTACACCTCCGGGTCGAGGAACGGAACCCGGACCTCGAGCGAGTGCGCCATCGCCATCATGTCGGCCTTCATCAAGATGCTGCTCGGCAGCCACGTCTGGAGTGATATCGCCTGCATGCGCACCAGGTCAGGCTGTCCCCGCACGGCCTCGTAGCGCGGCGCGAGCAGGTCATAGGACGACTGCGGCTGCCCGTCCGCCCGCAGGGCCGGTCCCATGAGGTGGAGCTTGTGCTCGTCTCCGAAGAGCGGGGCATTGCCGAGGAATCGCCGTTCCAGCGGTGTCGTGCCGCGCTGAAGGTAGCCCTTTCCCTTGATCCCGTCCGGCAGCCGAGCGGCGGCGCGGCCGAGCGCGGGGCGCAGAGCGGGCGGAATCCAGTCGAATGCCCGCAATGCCTGCGGCTGGCGGAAGATGGGGTAGCCGGCGAAGAGCTCGTCGGCGCCCTCACCGGACAGCACCGCCTTGACCCTGCGCGAGGCAGCCCGGGCCAGGAACCACAGGGCTGGCGCGCTCGGGTCCGCGAGCGGACTCTCCTGGGCGGCGACGATCTGCGGCAGCGCCTCGGTGTAGTCGCGCTCGGTGATCACCTCTTCCTCGTGCTCGGTGCCGAGCCACTGGGCGAGGTCACGTGCCGCCGCCAGCTCATCGTGGGTGCCGGCCGCCTGCTCGAAGCCGACGCTGAACGTCCGCAACGGCGTGAGCCCGGCCGCGGCGGTCGCGAGCACGCTGGAGTCGACTCCGCTGGACAGGTAGGCGCCGACCGGGACGTCGGCCGCCATGTGCATGGTCACCGAGTCCTTCAGGGCTGTCGCGCAGTCGTCGGCGCTCGCCTCCAGGCTCCGGTCGGGCCCGGGCAGCATGCTCGGCTGCCAGTACCGGTACGTGCTGATCTCTCCGTCCCTTACGGTCGCGTAGTGCGCGGGCGGAAGCTTGACCAGGTCCCGCCACGGGGTGGCCGGATCTGGCACGTAACCGAAGCTCAGGTAATGCCACAGCGAGGTCGGGTCGAGGTCGAGCCGCCCGGTCGCCGCCATGATGGTCCGCGCCTCCGACGCGAACAGCACGTGCCGTGGCGTTCGCAGCAGGTACAGCGGCTTGATGCCGAATCGGTCCCGTGCGAGGTAGAGCGTCTCGCTCTGCCGGTCGAACACGGCAAGCGCGAACATGCCGCGCAGGCGCTCGACGAACAGCGGCCCCCACTGCTCGTACAGGTGCGGGATCAGCTCGGCGTCGCCGTGACCGGCGATGTCGTGACCGCGCGCGGCGAGTTCACGGCGCAGCTCGGCGTGGTTGTAGATCTCGCCGTTGAAGACGGACCAGAGCCGTCGCCGCTCGTCCGCGGCTGGCTGATGGCCTGCCTCGAGATCGAGCAGCGCCAGCCGCTGGAACACAAGCTGCGTGCGCGGCAGGGCGACCTGCCCGGCCTCGTCAGGGCCGCGGTGGCGCATGGCCGCGCCGAGGACGTCCGCCGACGGGTCGGCACCTCCCTCGGCATGCCGCACCCAGCCTGCGATCCCGCACATGTGCAATCGCCTCCCGTTTGCTGAGGACTCGTGCCCCGGGGTGATTGCAGGTAATCGCGCGAGATCGCTAAGAACCAGTGCGGACCCATCGGCTCCGTGCCGCCGATGACCAGGCTGTGGTCCTTTCGCGGCTGACAGTAGGATTTGCGGTGAGGGACCAGGAATGGTCGCCATGGGACCTGCGGAAGGCGGGCTGATGCAGCCGGTCATCGATACGACGAAACCCCACTCAGCCCGGGTCTATGACTTCTATCTGGGCGGCAAGGACCATTTCGCCGCTGACCGCGAGACGGGCGAGAAGGCGATGCAGAGCTGGCCAGCGGTCAGGACAGCGGTGCGCGAGAACCGGGATTTCCTCGCCCGTGCGGTGCAGTACCTGGTCCGCGAGGCGGGAATCCGCCAGTTCCTCGATATCGGCACGGGCCTGCCCAGTGCCAGCAACGTGCACGAGGTCGCTCAGTCGATCGCGCCGGAGTCCCGCGTGGTCTACGTCGACAACGACCCGATCGTGCTTGTCCATGCCCGGGCGCTCCTCACCAGCACTCCGGAAGGCCGGACCGCCTATATCGACGCGGATCTGCGCGAGCCGGAGAAGATCCTTGCTCATCCCGCCGTGACCGAGACGCTCGACCTGACCAAGCCGGTCGCGCTCATGCTCGTCGCGATCCTGCACTTCGTGGCCGACGAGGAGGATCCGGCGGGCCTGATCGGCACTCTGCTCGATGCGCTGCCGCCGGGCAGTTTCCTCGTCGCCACGCATGTGACGCCGGAACATGATCCGGTGGCTGTGGGCGGGCTCGAGCGCGCCTACCGGCAGGGCGGCATGACAGGCCAGGCCAGGACTTCCGCGGTCTTCGCGGAGCTGGCGTTCGGCGGGCTTGAGCTGATCGATCCCGGCGTCGTGCTCGTGTCCGAGTGGCGGCGGCCAGACGGACCCCGGCCAGCACCGGAGGAAGTCAACTGGTACGGCGGGATCGGCCGCAAGCCCGGCTAGTCGGGAGGCCGCGGTCAGCCGACGGCGGTGCCGAAGAGGCGGCCGATACCGTAGGTCAGGGCGAGTCCCGCGGCGCCACCCACGACGACGCGTATCACTGCCCGGCGCGGGCTGCTGCCGCCGATGCGAGCGCTGATCACT
Organism: Streptosporangiaceae bacterium; assembly: GCA_036391385.1. Taxonomy (GTDB): domain Bacteria; phylum Actinomycetota; class Actinomycetes; order Streptosporangiales; family Streptosporangiaceae; genus Chersky-822. Next base: position 1,705 of record DASWAA010000072.1, on the reverse strand, counting down.
CCGGCGGCTGCGAGCGCCAGGAGCACGGCCACCGCGGTCACCACGATTCGCCAGGACGGCGGCGGGAGCAGGATCGCGGCCAGCGGCAGCAGCGCGCCGAGCACGAAGGACAGGGCAGATGCGGCGGCCGCCTTGGCCGGGCTGGCAAGGTCCTTGGGGTCGACGTGCAATTCTGCCTCCGCGTGCGCGGCGAAGGCGTCGCGGGCAGTGAGCTCGACCGCCACCTGCCTGGCGGTTTCCAGTGAGAGGCCCTTGGCCTGGTAGATCGTGGTCAGCTCGGCGAGTTCCTGCTCGGGCTGGTGCGCGAGCTCGTAGCGCTCCAGGCGCAGCTGAGCGGTTTCGCTGTCGCGCTGGCTGCTGACCGAGACGTATTCGCCCAGCGCCATCGAGACCGCGCCGGCCACCAGCCCGGCCAGGCCGGCGGTGAAGATCGCGCCTCGCGAGGACGTCGCACCCGCGACGCCGACCACCAGGCCGGCCACGGAGACTATGCCATCGTCCGCGCCGAGAACCCCGGCTCGGAGCCAGTTGAGCCTGCCCGCCATTCCTGGCGCGTGCGGCTCGCGCGGATGAGCGCCGCCCAGGTCGGCATGGCCGCCAGCGGCGGCATCCTCGCCAGCGTGCTGCGGATCTGGCTTAGCCGCCTCGTCACTCATACTCGCACTATCTCAGAAGGCGCACCCTCCCACGCGATCACTCTCGCCGGGTGATGCCGGGATCACGGCCTCGGCGCGAAGATCGCCCCAGGCGCAGGGAAGCCGATCGCGCCAGGTGCGGGGATCGCAGCTGGCGCAGGTAAGGAGCGCACGCTGGCAACCGACGAAGGCGGGCAGGACGTCGAGCAGCTCCGGGCCGAGGTCAGCGAGCTCAGGGCCAGGCTGGTGACGGCTCAGTCAGAGGCCGAGAAGCACGCGAAAGCCGCGCAGGCGGCACAGGCGGCCGCAGCCGCGCAGGCGGCACAGCAGGCAGCAGCCGCGCAGGCGGCACAGCAGGCAGCAGCCGCCCAGGCGGCGGTGCCGGCCGGGGCTGGCGCGGCTGGCCGGCGCCGGTCCGGCTGGCGCGCTCCGGTGTCGGCGGTGCTGATCGTGCTGGGCTGCGTGCTTGCCCCGATCTCGGTGCTGGCGGTGTGGACCTCCAACCAGGTCTCCAATACCAGCAGGTACGTGGAGAACGTCGCACCGCTGATCAGGGAGCCGGCCGTGCAATCCGCGCTGACCGACAAGATCAGCACGGCGGTCTCGAAGCAGATCGACGTAGCGGCGGTGGCGAACCAGGCCGCCAGGGAACTGTCCGCGCGAGGTCTGACCAGGCTCGGCGGGCTGATCTCCAACTTCTCCGGCTCGATCGCCAGCGGCGTCGACAGCCTGATTCACGCCACCGTCGCCAAGGTCGTCGCCAGCCCCGCGGTCAACAAGCTGTGGGTACAGGGGAACACGGTCGCGCATGAGCAGCTCGTGCTGGCGCTGGAGGGCAAGAAGAGCTCGCTCACGATCTCCGACGGCAAGGTGGTGCTTGGCCTCGGGCCCTTCATCGATCAGGTCAAGCACAGACTCTCGGGCCGGGGGCTGACCCTGGTGAACAAGCTGCCGCCGATCAACCCCTCGTTCCCGCTGTTCTCGGCGAAGTACCTGGTGCAGGCGCAGTCGCTCTACCGGCTGCTCACCACGCTGCGGTGGGTGCTGCCCATCCTGGTCATCGTCTTGCT
>DASWAA010000071.1:0-2038 GCA_036391385.1 Streptosporangiaceae bacterium | reverse complement strand
GGATGCACCGCGTTGATGTAACTGGTGAGGTAGAACGCCGACTGCGACTCGCCGATCGCCAGGACCTGAAGGGGCGCCAGGCTCCCTAGCACCCGGCCCGACTCGGCCGATCCGCCTCGGCCCTTTCCGCCCAGGGCCGCTCCGATCTGGCCGAACAGGTCGAAGGAGTACTGGTCGCCTGGATGCTCGAGGTCGCCGTACCTGACCGGGTCAAGGCCACGCAGTCCCCGGGACGGCGGTCCGGGCAAGCCGATCAGGCTCTCGCCGCCCTGGACCCCGAGTGCCTGTGCCGACACCGCGGCGTAAGCGTGGCCAGAGCGGAAGATCTCCTCGTGCAGGTAAGCCCAGTCCGGGTCGGCCTCCAGGCCGCTGGACACATTCAGCCATTCGAGCAGCAGCGTGCCGCTGAAGCGGGCCGGATCGGTAGGGCGGCGGATCACGATCCTGGTTCGGAACGCGGCGCTGCCGCTGGCCTCGGCTGCCCACAGGCCATCCGGGCCCTGCTCTCCTGGCACGACGTAGCAACTGGCCGTTCCCGAGACCAGGAACTCCTCTTCGACGTAACCGTTCGCCGAGAGGTCGAACGGAACGACGCACAGGGGGCTTACGATCCCGCCCGCCGTGACCGGTCCGGAGAAGTTCACCATGTCACCGATGATGGCATAACCGGCCAGAACGCAGCCTTCCTCGCGACTCCCTCCAGCTGGCGGACGACTACCGGGTTCGCCGGTGGCGCCACGGTGCGGCGGGTTGAGCCTTTCGATCGGGGCGGGCTAGCGTGCAAGACATGACATGGCCAGCGACGTCGTACGAGCAGTGGAGCCAGACCTGTGACACGCTGCACGCCCACACCCAGGTGCTTGGCAAGCTGGCAGCCAGGCTAGCGCCCAGGGAGCCGCAGCTACAGCATGCGGCGCTGCGGCTCACCGCCCGGGGCTGGGAGACAGCGCCGCTGCCCGCGCCAGATGGCTCAGGATCGCTGGTCGTCCTGCTCGACCTGCGGGCCCACGAGGCAGCCGCCGAGCACAGCGACGGTCGGGTGGCGCGCGTCCCGCTCACCCCGGACCGGCCGGTCGCTGAGGTGACCAGGGAACTGCTGACAGCCGTCCGCGGACTGGCTGGCGAGGTCGGGATCGACCCGGCGCCGCAGGAGGTCCCGTGGAGCGCGCCGCTGGACGAGGACTACGACCACGCGCGCTACGACCAGGACCAGGTGGCGAGCTACTTCGCCGCTGCGAGCCGGGCGGCCGCCGTCCTGACCGAGTTCGCCGCCCCGTACCGGGGCCGCAGGACCCCGGTCAACGCCTGGTGGGGCTCCTTCGACCTGGCCGTCAGCCTGTTCTCCGGCCGCCCGGCGCAGCCGCCCGCGCAGGACTTCATCATGCGAAACGCCATGGACGCCCAGGAGGTAGCCGTCGGCTGGTGGCCGGGGGACCCGAGGCACCCGCACGCCGCGTTCTACGCCTACGCTCATCCCGCTCCGGACGGCTATGACCAGGCGTCCCTGTCGCCGCCCGCCGCGCACTGGGACGCAGCGCTCGGCGAGTACCTGCTTGCCTGGGACGACGTGAGAGCCGCCGCTGACCCGCATGCGACCGGGCTTGAGTTCGCCAGGTCGGCGTTCCGGCACGCGTGCGCGGTCTGCGCCTGGGATCCGCAGCTCGCCGCCAGTGCCGAAGGCACTCCCCCGCCCGTGCACTGAGGCAGCCCGTCCTGGGCAAGCCCTCCGTGCGCCTCGGACAGCCCGCGCCGAGACCGCTGGCGATGAGGCGGCTGTCATAGTCTTAGGCTCATGTCACTCGGAGCGGAACAGGTCGCAAACGGTACGAATCCTGGGCTCGTCGACGTGCTCACCCTGGAGCGGATCGAGGCAGATCTCTTTCGGAGTTGCGTCGTCTCCAGTGACCGGTTCGGCTTGTACGGCGGTCAGGTCGCCGCCCAGGCACTGCGGGCGGCCGCCGAGACGGTCGACCCCGCGCGGCACCCGCACTCGCTGCACGGGTACTTCCTCAGCCGGGGCGACCCGTCCCGCCCCGTG
>DASWAA010000070.1:0-9719 GCA_036391385.1 Streptosporangiaceae bacterium | reverse complement strand
TAGGCCTCGGGGACGGCGGCCAGGCCGGCCTGGGCAATCTCCATGTCCTGGCTGTAGTGGCCGCCGCTGACGCCGATGGCCCCGACGATGGCGTCGCCGATCTTGATCGGGTAGCCGCCGCCGAAGACGATCAGGCGGTCGATGCCCGTGGGAGCGCCCATCGCGAGCGGCGCGTCGTCCTTGACGAAGTCGTGCCACATGTCGGTCGGCATGCCGAAGCCGACCGCTGTGTAGGCCTTGTCCTGGGCGACCTGAATGGACAGGAGCGCTGCGCCGTCCATCCGGCTGAGTGCCTTGAGCACGCCGCTCTCGTCGACGATGGCGATCACGAAGGGGTGGCCCATCTCCTGTGCCTTCTGCTCGGCCGCCTCGATCATCGCCTTGGCCAGTTCGGCCGTGATGCTGGGCCGCTCGAATGTAGCTGCCATCGTCAGCCTTCCGTTCCCTGCCTGGCCGCGGCGTCGCCTGCGGCATAGCGCCGGTCGACGTCGCGGACCTGGGGCAGTCCGATGAAGTCCACGAACTCGGCGAACGTCGGCAGATCAGCCAGGGCTGCCGCCGGCGTGCCGGCTCGGGCAATTTCCCGCAGTATCTCGCGCATGGCCGCCGTTGCGGCAAGAAGCGTGCCAATCGGGAAGATAACGATCCGGTACCCGAGATCGCTCAGCCGCTCCAGACTGATAGCCGGGGTCTTGCCGCCTTCTGCCCAGTTGAACAGCAGCGGCACGTCGGGGAAGGCAGCCGCGGCCGACGCCACCTCCTCCTCGGTAACAAGTGCCTCGATGAACAGGACGTCCGCCCCGGCCTCCCGGTACAGGCGCGCGCGCTCCAGGGCGCCGTCCAGGCCCTCGACGGCCCTGGCGTCGGTCCGTGCGATGATCACGAACTCGGGCTGCGTCCGTGCCTCGACCGCGGCGCGCACCTTCTGCGCCATCTCGTGCGCCGGGATGACGAGCTTGCCGTCCATGTGCCCGCATTTCTTCGGCGCGACCTGGTCCTCGATGTGGATGCCGGCCACGCCGGCGGCCTCGTAGGCGCCGACCGTGCGGATCACGTTGAGCGGGTTGCCGTAGCCGGTGTCGGCGTCGGCGATCACCGGGATGTCGACGCAGGCGGCGATGCGGCCGGCGTTGCCGACCATCTCGGTCATGGTCAGCAGGCCGACGTCAGGCCGGCCGAGCAGCGCCGCGGAGGTTCCGAACCCGGTCATGTAGACCGCGGGGAAGCCGGCTTCCTCGACCAGCCGGGCGGAGAGCGGGTCGAAGGCACCCGGCGCGACGATCGTCTGGCCGGAGTCGAGCAATTCGCGCAGCCGGGCGGCGCCGCCCGGTCTTCTGGTCAGGCGAGCTGTCACGGTACATCCTCCAGAGCCTCATCGAGCGGCGCGTACGGGGACTCTGAGCCGTCGGCCCGTGCGCCCGGGCCGACCGGTGCCGCATGCTTCGCGCAGGCGCACGGACGCGGAGCGAGATCCTGCAAGCCCCTGACGAACAATGACAGCATCATCTCGAAGATGCCGTCGTCGGTCACGCCGGCCAACTCGTCCCTGATCTGCCAGATATGCGGGAATTCGGTCCGGTCGACGGCCAGGTACGCGCGCGTCCAGGCCGCCCGGTCGGCGTCTTGCAGGCTGGGATCGAGCGCGAGGAAAGCCGCCTCCGCGCCGGCCGCGGCCAGCATGAAATCGCCGATAGCCCGGTAGAGCAGTGCCGCGCAGGCTCCTTCAAAGCCTGCCTGCAGCACCGCGCCGATGAGGATGTTGACGACTCGCATCTCGGCGGGCCGCCGGGTCGTGCGGAAGGACGAGAGCGACGCCGCGGCGGGGTGCGCCCGGTAGGTGAGGCGCAGGCACCTGGCGGCCTCCTGCACCGTCTGCACCCAGCATGGCTGCGGCGCCAGGCCAGCTGTCGCTTCCTCGAGCAGCCGGTCGGCGATTGCCAGGACCAGGTCGTCCTTGCTGGCGAAGTGCCGGTACACCGCTGTCGGGTCGGCGCCGAGTGCCCGGCCAAGCTTGGGCAGGCTGAACCCGTCGGCTCCCTCGGCGTCGAGCAGTCGCAGGCTCTCGGTGACGATGACGTCGGGGGTCAGGCTGCCGCGCCGCAGGCGCCGTCCGTTCGCAGCTGCCATCGCCTTCCTCTGCTCCGCTGAACCGCCGCCGACGCTGACGCTACTCGACGCAGCCCAGTCTGCCAAGGCTTTGTCATAGCCATTGACTATGTACCCGGCGGGTGATCTACTGTGCCGCAATTGGCCCTGATACTGGAGGTCTGCGTGCGGGTCGCCTCAGAGCTGGCGTTTCATAACGGATCGATCTTCGAGGGTGCCAGGTTCGCGCCGGCCGGGACCGTGGTCCGGGTGAGCAACGGCAAGATCAGCTACGTCGGCCCGGCCGACGGCGCCGACGCGCTGGCCGGGGCCGAGGTCGTCGATCTCGCCGGCGGGACGCTGCTTCCCGGTTTCATCGACGCCCACGTCCACCCGGTCTTCGGCGGCGACAAGCTGTGCCGCTGCGACCTGAGCGGGGTGCGGACCAGCGCCGGCTACGTCGAGATCATCGCCGCCTACGCGGCCGATCACCCGGACGCCGAGTGGATCACCGGGGGCGGCTGGTCGATGGAGGCCTTCCCCGGCGGAGTGCCGACCAGGGACCTGCTCGACGCCGTGGTGCCCGACCGGCCGGTCTACCTGCCCAACCGGGACGGCCACGGCGCGTGGGTGAACAGCCGGGCGCTGGAGCTGGCCGGCATCGACGCCAGCACGCCTGACCCCGCCGACGGCAGGATCGAGCGTGACGCGTCCGGCGAGCCGGTCGGCACGCTGCAGGAAGGCGCCACCGGCCTGGTCTCCCGGCTGCTGCCGGTCACCAGTGCGGAGGACTGGTACCAGGGCCTGCTGGCCGGCCAGGACTACCTGCTCTCGCTCGGCATCACCGGCTGGCAGGACGCCATCGTGGGCAGTCATCCCGGCCTGCCCGATCCGATCGACGCCTACCTGCGGGCCGCGCGCGACGGCAGCCTCGCCGCTAACGTCGTCGGCGCGCTGTGGTGGGACAGGGGCCGGGGCATCGAGCAGGTCGCCGAGCTGATCGAGCGGCGCCGCGAGGGCCAGGCGGGCAGGTTCCGCGCCAGCAGCGTCAAGATGATGCTCGACGGGGTGGCCGAGAACCACACCGCCGCGATGCTCGAGCCGTACCTGGACGGGCACGGCTGCTCGACCGGGCATTCCGGCCTTGACTTCATCGACCCGGCCGAACTGCCGCGCTTCGTGACAGCCCTGGACCGCGAGGGTTTCCAGGTGCATTTCCACGCGCTCGGCGACCGGGCGGTACGCAACGCGCTCGACGCCATCGAGGCGGCCAGGACCGCGAACGGCGCCAGCGGGCTACGGCATCACCTGGCGCACCTGCAGGTCGTGCACCCCGACGACATCGGCCGGTTCGCGGCGCTTGGCGCGACGGCGAACATCCAGCCGCTGTGGGCGACGCACGAGCCGCAGATGGACGAGCTGACCATTCCGTTCCTCGGCGAGCGGCGCAGCGGCTGGCAGTACCCGTTCGGGTCTCTGCTGAAGGCCGGCGCGGCGCTGTGCGCCGGCAGCGACTGGTCCGTGTCCAGCCCCGACCCGCTCTGGGGCGCGCACGTCGCCGTCAACCGGTCGACGCCAGCCGAGCCTGCTGACACCGCGCCCGAGCCGTTCCTTCCCGGCCAGGCGCTCAGCCTGGAGGCGATCCTCGCCGCCTACACCTCGGGCAGCGCCAGGGTGAACGGCCTGGAGGACGTCACCGGCTCGGTACGGCCCGGCCTCGACGCCGACTTCGCCATCGTCGACGCCGACCTCGCGAACGCCCCGGCCGGCGATATCTGCCAGGCATCCGTCGCCTCGACCTGGATCCGCGGCGAGGTCAGGTATCAGCGGCAGCGGACATAGCGCAGCACGCCAAGCACCAGCTCTGCCCGGCCAGCTGACCGGGAGGGGACATCGAGGAGGACAGATGGCCAGGAGAACAAGCCGCCTGACGGCGACGTCCGTCGCGGTAGCGGCAACCGTAGCGGCCCTGGCGCTCGCCGCCTGCGGCCGGTCGGCAGGAACCGGCAACACGGCCGGCAACATCTCGCCGACAAAGGGCCTGGTGACGACCACCGCGCCGGGCACCAAGCCGGTCTCCTCGGTGACCTGGGCGGTCTACCGGGACGTGAACTCGCTCGACCCGATCTACGCCTTCGACTACCCGGAGAACACCGCGATCTCGCTGATGTGCGAGTCGCTGCTCAAGCAGGCGCCCGACGGCTCCCTGCAGCCGGGCCTGGCCACGCTGTCGACGCCGTCACCGACGAAGCTGGTCTTCACCATCAAGCCGCGGGCCAAGTTCTGGGACGGCAAGCCGGTCACGCCCGCCGACGTCGTCTACAGCCTGCAGCGCAACACCGACGCGGCGCTCGGCGGTTTCTACGGCCTGGTGTTCAACCGGGTTTCCTCCATCGCGGCCACAGGCAGCAACCAGGTGACGATCACGCTCAAGCAGCCCGATTACTGGCTGCAGGGCGAACTGGCCTCGATGCCGGGCATCGTCATCGAGAAGGCATTCGCCGTCAAGCAGGGCAAGAAGTACGGCACGCCGTCCGGCAGCATCATGTGCACCGGCGCGTACCAGCTGAAGTCCTTCACCCCCGGCGTCGGCGTCACCGCCGTGGCCAGCACGAACTACTGGAACCCGGCGGTGAAGCCGCAGGTCGGCTCTATCCTGCTCAAGGGCGTGCCTGACACCACGACCTTCACCTCCGGCATGATCACCGGCTCGATCCAGGGCTCCTACTCGTTCGGCCTGTCCACCCTGCCGCAGCTCGAAGCCGCGAAGAACGCGGTCAGTGTGTACCAGGGCCCGGGCTGGTCGACCGACGCCTTCATCGTGTCGAACAGCAAGGGAGTGCTCGGCGACGTGCGGGTCAGGCAGGCGCTCTCGCTCGCGCTGAACCGCCAGGCGATCGTCGCCAACGTGTACAAGGGCGCCGCACTGATGCCGCGCTGGCTGGCCAACCCGGGCACGTTCGGCTACGGCAAGTCCGTCTTCGACACGGCGTACAGCGCCTCGCCGGTGATGACCATGAATCTCGCCAAGGCCAGGCAGCTGATCAAGCAGGCAGGCGCGGCCGGCAAGACGATCACGATCGGCACCTCCAGCCAGCTGTCCAACATCTCCGCGGTGACCGGCGCCTACCAGCAGGCCGCCCAGGCGATCGGCCTCAAGGTGGTGCTCGACAACGTCTCCGCGCAGAACTACATCAACTTCTTCATCGACCCCAAGGCCCGGGCCAGCATCGACGGGTTCCTGACCGTCAACTACGGCGACTACGCCGACCCGGCGGCACTGCTCGCGACGCTGGTGCTGCCCGGCGGATCGCAGAACTACGACAACTTCAGCGATCCGAAGATGACCGCCCTGCTCGAGCAGGCCCGGTCGACGGCCAGCCCGGACAAGCGGGCGGCGCTCATCGCCCAGGCGGAGGAACTCGCGGCCAGGGAACTGCCGTGGATCCCGGATGTCCAGCCCACGAGCATCCTGGTCATGAGCAAGAGCCTGACCGGCGCGACCGGCTCGTTCGCGTACATGTTCGCTCCCTGGGCGAACAGCCTCGGCGGGCGCTGAGTGCGACTGGCCTTCCTGGGCCGCAGGCTGGCGATGCTCGTCGCCAGCCTGCTGGTCGCCAGTTTCGTCATCTTCGCCGCGCTGTACCTGGCGCCAGGCAACCCGCTCGCCGCGCTGTCCGGCGGGCGCTCGCTGCCGGCCAGCAGCATCCGGGTGCTTGAGGCGCGCTACCACCTGAACGCGCCCTTCTTCGCCCAGTACTGGTACTGGCTGGACGGCGCGGTGCACGGGAACCTGGGCATCTCGATCACGCTGCGGGAGAACGTGTCCACGCTGATCGCCTCGCGGATCTGGACGACCGCGGGCCTGGTGCTGTACGCATCCGTGATCATCCTGGTACTCGGGATCGGCCTGGGGGTCCTGGCTGGCCTGCGGCCCGGCTGGCTGGACACCTCGGCGCTGGTCGCCAGTGCGATCTCGGCCGCGATCCCGTCCTTCGTCGCCGCGATCGTGCTGGTCACGGTGTTCTCAGTGCAGCTCGGCTGGTTCCCGTCCCTGGGTAACGGGACCAGCCTGCTCGGCAACATCCAGCACTTCACGCTGCCCGCCGTCGCGCTCGCGCTGTCCTCGCTGGCGATCGTCGCCCGCGTGACCAGAGCCGCCATCAGGGAAGAGGCCGGGCGCGAGCACGTGCAGACGGCGGTCAGCCGGGGCATCCCGCGCCGGCAGCTTGTGCGACGGCACGTGCTGCGCAACGCCGCCATCCCGATCACCACCGTCTCCGGCATCACCATCGCCTCGCTGATCGCCCTGGCCGCGGTCGTCGAGACGTTCTTCGGCCTGAACGGGCTCGGCGCCTACCTGGTCCAGGCCGCGCAGGACAAGGACCTCGCGGTCGTCCAGGGCATCTCGCTGGTCCTGGTCACCGCCTTCGTCGTGATCAACGTCCTGATCGACCTGGCCTATGCGGTGCTCGACCCGCGGGTGGCGCTGGGGAGCAGGGCATGAGCGTCGTCAACCCGCTGGTCACCGTGACCGCCGCCCCGACCGCCAGGCGAGGGGGCGCGCTCGGGCTGCTGCGCGGGACCGGGGCGGCGGGCATGGCGTCGGCGGTGGTCATCGCGGCGGCGACCATCTTCGCGCTGATCGGCCCGCTGGTCGCCCCGTATCAGCTGACCCCGAACATCTCCCTTACCTTCGTCGGCCCGTCCGGCGGCCACCTGCTCGGTTTCGACTTCGAGGGCCGAGACGTGCTGTCCCGGCTGCTGGTCAGCGCTCAGTCTTCGATGCTGGGGCCGCTGGCGGTGGTGGCCGGCGCGATGGTCGCAGGCACGCTGATCGCCGTCGTGGCCGCCTGGTACCGGGGCGCGGTGGACGGTGTCCTGTCCTCCGCCCTTGACGTGTTGTTCGCGTTCCCTGGCATCCTGCTGGCAGTGCTCGCGGCGGCGGTGTTCGGCTCGGGTCTGCTGACCCCGGCGACGGCGCTGGCCATCGCTTACATGCCCTACGTCGGCCGCGTGCTGCGCGGTGCGGCGCTCAGGGAGCGCAGCCAGCCGTACGTGGCGGCGCTCGAGGTCCAGGGCGCCTCGGCGACGTCGATCTGCCTGCGGCACATCGTGCCGAACATCATGCCGCTGATCGTGGCCCAGGCGACGATCATGTTCGGCTACGCGATGGTCGATATCGCTGCCGTCTCCTTCCTCGGTTTCGGCCCGACAGACACCTGGGGCTTCATGATCTCCGAGAACCAGATCGGCATTCCGCAGGGTTACCCGCTGCCCGCGCTGGCCGCCGGAGCGTGCATCGTCGCCGTGGTGATCGCGTTCAACGTGCTCGGCGAGCGGCTCTTCGAGCAGGCGCAGGCGGGGCGATGAGCGAGGCTGCTACCGGCAACCGGGCGGACGTCAGCGCGCTGCTTGAGGTCGACGAACTGACCGTGCGCCTGCCGGTCGAAGGCGCGCAGCGGGCCGTGCTGCGCGACGTCAGCGTGAGCGTGCGGCCTGGCGAGGCGCTCGGCCTGGTCGGTGAGTCGGGGTCGGGCAAGTCCATGACGGCGCGGGCGATCGACCGGCTGCTGCCGCCTGGCGCGGAGGTCAGCGGCCAGATCAGGTTCGACGGCGCGGACGTCTCCGGGCTGTCGGGCGCGGCCCTGCGGGAGTACCGGGGCAAGGTCGCGATGATCTTCCAGGATCCCCGGGCGCACGTGAACCCGGTGCGGCGGATCGGCGATTTCATGGCCGAGGCGCTGCGCACCAACCGTGGCGTGCCGAAGGCGCAGGCCATGGCGCTGGCGGCGGACATGCTCGGCCAGGTCGGGATCACCGATCCGCAGCGCCGGCTGCGGCAGTTCCCGCACGAGCTGTCCGGCGGCATGCTGCAGCGGGTCATGATCGCCTCGGCGCTGCTGACCGAGCCACGGCTGCTGCTCGCCGACGAGCCGACCACGGCGCTGGACGTCACGACCCAGGCCGAGGTGATGGCGATTCTGGACGACCTGCGCCGGGACCTGGGACTGGCGATGATCTTCATCACCCACGACCTGGAGCTTGCGGCGGCGATCTGCGACCGGACCGCCGTGATGTACGCAGGCCAGATCGTCGAGGTGCGCGAGTCAGAGCTGCTGCACAGCGATCCGCTGCACCCGTATACCGCCGCGCTGGCCGCGGCCAGGCCGGACATCGCGCAGACCGCGCACCGGCTGGCGGCGATTCCTGGCCGTCCGCTCTCGGCCTTCGAGGCACCGGATACCGAATGCGCGTTCGCGCCCCGATGCCCGCACGCCAGGGACGTCTGCCGGGCCGCGGTACCGGAGCTGACCAGCCTCGACGGCGGTCAGTCGCGCTGCGCCCGCGTCGTGCAGCTGCGCGGGACCCTGACGACCGGTGAGCACGAGCGGAGTGAGGCCGATGTCTGAGCCGGTGCTCGAGGTCTCCGGGCTCCGCAAGGAGTTCGGCGACCTGGTCGCGGTCGCCGACGTGAGCTTCGCGGTACCTCCGGCCGGGTCACTGGCGATCGTGGGCGAGTCGGGGTCGGGCAAGACGACGATCGCCCGCATGATCGTCGGGCTCGAGCGGCCGACCGCCGGGACCATCACCGCCTGCGGCCGGGACCGGTCCCGCCCGGCGCGGTCGGCCCGGGAGCGCCGCCTGCGCGGCAGCGACGTCCAGATCGTTTTCCAGGATCCCTACACCAGCCTTGATCCGAGGCAGACCGCAGAGGCGACGATCGACGAGGTGCTCAGGCTGCACCATGACCTGACGGCCGAGCAGCGCCAGGCCCGGATCGCCGAGCTCGCCGGACTCGTCGGCCTCGACGCGCGGCAGGCCAGGGCGCTGCCCCGGGCACTGTCCGGCGGGCAGCGCCAGCGGGTCGCGATCGCCCGCGCCCTGGCAGCCGAGCCGCGGGTGCTGATACTCGACGAGTCGGTCGCCGCGCTGGACGTGTCGATCCAGGCTCAGGTGCTCAACCTGCTCGCCGACATCCGCGATTCCACCGGGGTGTCTTTTGTGCTGATCAGCCACGATCTCGCCGTGGTGCGCCAGCTGACCCAGGACGTGATCGTGCTGCACCGGGGCGAGGTGGTGGAGCGCGGCCAGACCGCCAGAGTGCTGGACGATCCACAGCACGAGTACACCAAGCGACTGCGCGCGAGCGTGCCCAGGCCCGGCTGGAAGCCGCGGCGCGGTGCACTGCTCAGCCCGGGAGAGGAAGCCTGACCAGCCATGAGTGACCTGCACTACCTGTCCGCGGCCGACGCGCTGGCAAAGTTCCGCAGTAAGGAACTGTCACCGGTCGAGCTGCTCGAGGCGCTGATGGATCGCGCGGAGGCGGTCGAGCCCGCGATCAACGCGTTCGCCGAGACCCGTTACGAGGAGGCGCTGGCAGCCGCCAGGGCAGCGCAGGAACGGTACGCCAGGGGAGAGCCGGTCGGAGCGCTCGACGGGCTGGCCGTGGCGGTCAAGGAGGAGGCGCCGATCGCCGGGCAGCGCAACACGCTGGGCTCGGTGCCGCTGCGCGACGTGGTCGCGGAGGATACGGCGGCGTTCGTCCAGCGGATCATCGACGCCGGCGGGATCGTGCACGCCAGGACCACGACGCCGGAGTTCTCCAGCGCGCCGGTCACCTGGTCCAGCCT
>DASWAA010000069.1:0-10800 GCA_036391385.1 Streptosporangiaceae bacterium | reverse complement strand
GTCCTGCAGGCTCTCGACGGTGCCGACCTGGCCCACATCGCGGCGCACGGGACCTTCCGCGCGGACAGTCCGCTGTTCTCGTCGCTACACCTGGACGACGGCCCGCTGACCGTGCACGACCTGGAAGGCCTCCGCCGCTCGCCATACCGGGTCATCCTGTCCAGCTGCGACTCTGCCGCGCACGTGGGAGTCGGGGGCGACGAGTTGCTCGGCCTGGCCAGCGCGCTCGCGCCGCGCGGCACAGCCGGAATCCTGGCCAGCGTAGGTCCCGTCAACGACCAGGCCACGACCGAGCTCATGCTGGTGCTGCACCAGGAGCTCAGGCGCGGCCGGAGCCTGGCCGAGGCGATCTGCGCAGCCCGCGCCGGCAGCGGCGGTGATCCGGTCGCAACCGCGACCGGATGGTCGTTCATCGCCATCGGCGGAGCGTGAGCGCTGCCCCGAGGACCATGACGACCGCCGCCGCCAGCGACGTCCAGTAACTCGCACCGAACGGCCCGAATCCCGGAGATGCCCCGATGGCCGGCAGGTAGAGGGTGTAACCCACTGCCCCGAGCGCGGCCATCGTCACCGCGACCATAGCGAACCGCCCGCGCATGCGAATGGTCGCCGCGGTGCCGGCTAGCGCGATCCCGGCCAGCGCCACGGGAATCCAGAAATCCTTCGAGTACAGCGGCGACGCGATCTCCCCGTGAGTCGCCTGCCACAGGCTTCGCCAGCCTGAACCGTAATTGACGTAATTATGCAATATCGTCACCGACACCAGGAACGCCAGGCTGCCGATCACGACGGCAAGACGGCCGGCATATCCGCGGGCCGGCCTGCTCGCGCGCGGGTGAGCCTCCGCCGTCGCATCAGCAGGGGCAGGACCCGTCACCGGCTCGGCGGGCCTGGGCGGCCGCGCGGCGATCACCCGAGGCTCCGGCGGACCGGATCTGCCGCCCGGCGGCGCGGGCGCGGTCACGGTCGGCGGCAGCGGCGGCTTCTCGGGTTCGACCATCTCGGTCGGGGTCCGGATTCCCGGCTGACCCGTGTGGGCCGCCTCCAGCGCCGCCGCGAGCTCGCGGCCGGACTGGAACCTGTCATGCGGGTCGACCGCGAGTGCCCGGATCAGGCACTCGTCGTATCGGCGCCCGAGGCCGGGACAGATCTCCGACGCCACCGGCCGCGGGCTGCTGACATGGGCCCAGAGCAATGCCTGGTCGTTTTCGCCGACGAAGGGCCGCCGGCCGGTGAGAGCCTCGAAGATGACACAGCCAAGCGCATAAAGATCACTGCGCGCATCCGGCTGCTGCCCCTGGATCTGCTCCGGTGACAGATAGCCAGAGGTGCCGACCATCCAGCCCGTCCGCGTGAGTCCGCCCTGAGCATTGGTGATCTTGGCGATGCCGAAATCCGCAAGATAGGCGTGATCCTCCCCGCCGATATTGCGCACCAGGATGTTGGCTGGCTTGACATCCCTGTGCAGCATTCCGACGTTGTGGATCGCGTCCAGTGCCGCGGCTATCTGCGTCCCGATGCGGACCGCCCGCGCTGGCTCAAGTGGCTGCCGGTCAATGAGGCGCTGAAGTTCCACGCCATCAATCCACTGCATAGTCAGGTAGAGCTGCCCTGCCTCCTCTCCGAAATCAAACACAGGCACGATGTGAGGATGATCGACTGCGGCGGCGAGCCTGGCTTCCCGCAGGAAGCGTGCCCGGTAGTCGCCCGACTCGGCAATCTCCGGGCGGATGACCTTGAGCGCGACAACGCGCCCTAGCAGTCGCTGCTCGGCCCGGTAGACCACCCCCATGCCGCCCGTGCCCACCAGCCCGATCAGGTGGTAGGCGCCGAACGTCCGGTCCTCGCTCAGGTCTGGACTCATCGTGACTAGCGATAGGAGGCGCGTGCGCGCTCGCGATGAGCCCGGCGCACTGGCAGCATGATGAGCAGCACCCCTCCGACCGCGAGCAGCACGCCGGCGGCCAGCAGGCCCCCCGTAATCCACCACAATGCCGGCACCGTCACGCCGGCGTCGGCGCGCACGGTGAGCCCGGCGGCGGCGTTCCGGTTCATCACCACGATCCGCCAGTCGCCGGAGCGGGCCGTCCAGGTCAGTATCTGTCGTCCGGCACCCGAGACCTGCGCGGCCCAGATCCTGGCCGCCCCCGGCGCCGACCGCGGGGCCGTGCCCGGGTGGTTCGCGCTCATCACGGTTCCGCCGCCCAGGCCGGTGACCGTGGAGTACTGAACACCGGACAGGTAGCCATCGGCCGCGGCGGCCGGCGCGATCCCGACGAATACCGGCCGCACCGTCCCGGTCTCGGTGACGCGCAGGCGAGTCGTGCCGATCAGCGGGTTAGCCCAGTCCCAGCCGAGTGAATGCAGGTGGATGGTTTCCGAGGCGAGGGCGTAGCCGTTGGTCGAGTACGTGGTCTGCGAGGACGTGAGGTAGCCATCCTGGCGCTGGGTCAGCCCAGCCCACAGCAGCGTGGCGCCGCCGGCCAGCAAGACAGCCGAGACGAGGACGATTATCGAGCCGATCACCACGGCCGTGATCCGGCCGGCCGTCCAGCCCTGGCCGGGCGCGGGCGGCTGCTGAGCGGGCTGCGCTGACCATCCGGGCTGCTGGCCTGGCTGGGCCTGCGGGCCGGCGGCCGCTCCGCGATACCCGGGACCGCCGGCGCCGCCGCGGCCCTCGGCCGGGTCAGATGACGCACCGGCGATCCCGGCCCGTTGCCCCGATCTGACACCGATCGGATAGGTTTCAGCGGACATGACGAGAACCCCCCTTTGCCCGAATCCCCGATAACCGAATTCCCGATGAGAAGCAGCGGCTGTACGACGGCGCCCAGGCACTGCGGGCGCGGCAGCGGCCTCTCCTTCCCTTCACCTGGTACCCGCCCGATGCTGGATTACCTCGCCTGGAGCTGGCCCAGAACTTCTCGCGCGGCGCAGGGCGCCGGAGTAACCAGGTCAGATACGGACCTTGCGCTCGACGACCTGGCGGGCTACGTCATGAATCTTGGCCTTGTGACTGCGGGCGTACTTACGCAGCAGGTCGAAGCCTTCCTCGGTGCCGACGCCGTGCGTGCGGGCGATAAAGCCCTTCGCCTGCTCGATGACGACCCGGGATTCCAGTGCCCGCTGCAGTTGCTCGGCACGCAGCCGATCCTGGCGCTCTCTTTCGGACCTTTCCCCGTCCAGGGAGAGCGCCAGGCCCACCCGGGCGGCGTACTTAGCCGCGTCGGCGAGATCGTCCTCGTCATAAGGCTGGCGTCCCGAACGGGTGCCGATGAACAAGGCCCCGAGTGTCGCTTCTCCGGCCAGGATCGGCACCATCATTCCCGGACCCATACCCATGCTCCGGACCTGGTCAGTCCTGGACGCCAGGGTGACGTCATCCACCAGGAGCGGTCGCAGGTCGGTCATGACCTTCTCGGTGATCACCCCGAGCGGGAAGCTGTGACCGACCAGGTCCGCCGCCCCCTTCCCGTGCGCGGCTGCCATCACGACCCCCTGGCCGCCGTCGTCCGGAGTCAGGATCGACGCGAGCACGGCGTCGAAGATGGCGCATGCGTGCCGTGCCATCAGCGCGAGCACGTCGGTCGCCGGCCTGCCAGCCAGAAGCGCTTCGGCGATCGCCTCATAAGCCAGCAGGCGTCGTTCCGTGCGCACCATCGTGGTGACATCTCGCACGATCCAGCAGCTGCGTTCCTCGCCGTCCGCCCCGCGGAAGATGGCCGAGGAGACTTCGCCCACGAAATGGGTACCGTCGAGCCGGACCATCGGAGCACGCCCTCTTACCCAGCCATGACGGCGGCGTGCCTCGAACAAGGACTGCCACACCGGATCCTGCAGGTCGCAGACTCCGCTGTGACCCGCCGCCGTGAGCTCTGCCGAGCTACCGCGCAAGAGCTGGGTACCGGCTGGGTTCGCGTAGAAGACGCGGCCATCGGGCGCCCCGAAGAACACGCCTTCCACCGCATTGTCGACGGCGGCGTGGAGGTCGCTATACGCGATATCCGAACTGGTCATGCGACGATCACCGCGAGACCTTTCAAGTCTCCGAGCGTGACGAAATCAGACCGGGCATACCATAGTAATGAAGGATTCCCGAAAGTCGCAACTGCGACATAAATATATTCTGCGATAAATCAGATAGGCAGCCGGCGGGTGCCCTGACCGCGGCTCCCGCTCAGAACAACGTCGGGATGTGTCGCACGGGCAGGCTCGGCTCGGTGTAGCCATGAGCGCTCTGCCGCCTCGGCAGTGTGATGTCCTGGTGGGCGATGGGCTTGTAGGGCACCTGGCTGAGCAGATGGCTGATGATGTTCAGCCGGCCGCGCTTCTTGTCGTCGGTGATCGCGACATACCAGGGCGCCCAGGCGGTGTCGGTAGCAGCGAACATGGCGTCCCTGGCCCTGGAGTAGTCGTACCAGCGGCTGTAGGACTTCAGGTCCAGGTCGGACAGCTTCCATATCTTCCGCGGGTCGTTGATGCGGCTCTTCAGCCGCCGGGTCTGCTCTCCGGGGCTGACTTCCAGCCAGTATTTCAGCAGCAGGATCCCGGAATCGATGATCGCCTTCTCGACCCCCGGCACCATCTGCAGGAACCGCTCGGTCTCCTCCGGCTTACAGAATCCCATCACCCGCTCGACGCCCGCGCGGTTGTACCAGCTGCGGTCGAAGATCACGACCTCCCCGGCGGCCGGGAAATGCGGAAGGTAACGCTGCACGTACAGTTGCGACTTCTCACGTTCGGTCGGCGCCGGCAGGGCCACGACCCGGAACACGCGAGGGCTGACCCGCTCGGTGATGCGCTTGATCGTGCCGCCTTTCCCGGCAGTGTCCCGGCCCTCGAAGATGACGACGATCTTCGCGCCCGTCTCCTTCACCCACTCCTGCATGGCGACGAGCTCGCCATGCAGGCGCCGCATCTCGCGCTCGTAGTCCCTGGTCTTCATCTTCGGAGACGAGCCGGCCTGGGCAGCCTGGTCGGTCGTGGCCTGCGACTGGGCCGCCGGACCCTGGCGCTCCGCATCGTGACGCTCCTGCTTGTTCTTCTTCCTCTTGGCCATGCCGCTACCTCCGATGCGTGACGCTTGCGTCGCGCAGCGTCATCTCTAGGCACGAGTCTGCCCGTCGTCAGGCGCTGACGCTTCACCCTGCGCGGGCGATGCGCTCGCGGCGCTCGTCGTCTGTCATGGCCATTCGAGGCACGCGCGAACAGCAGGACCTTCTGCCCTGCCGCGGCTCCGGTGCGCGGGGTGAGCCTGGAAGCATGCCACCCGTCTTACCGAGGCGTGGCAGGGCCGGCCGACGCCAGGGCGGCACGCGGAATGAAGGAGGACCCAGATGCAGCCGATTAAGCAGGCGGCGGCGGAGTTCCTTGAGGGCAAGCGGGTTGCCGTCACGGGGGTCTCGCGCACGCCCAGGGGACATGGCAGCAACGTCGTCTACCAGCGACTGCGGGAACGCGGGTACCAGGTCTTCGCGGTGAACCCGAACGCCGAGAAGGTAGAAGGCGACACCTGCTACCACGACCTGGCCGCCATCCCGGGCGGCGTTGACTGGGTCGTGATCGGAACCCGGCCGCAGACCGCCGAGGCCACCATGCACGAGTGCGCCG
Organism: Streptosporangiaceae bacterium; assembly: GCA_036391385.1. GTDB lineage: Bacteria > Actinomycetota > Actinomycetes > Streptosporangiales > Streptosporangiaceae > Chersky-822. Next base: position 5,190 of record DASWAA010000069.1, on the reverse strand, counting down.
ACCTCGGCATCCACCGGGTCTGGATGCACCGCGGCCCCGGAGCCGGAAGCGTCTCACCCGAGGCCGCCGAATACGGCCGCCAGCATGGCATCAGCGTCATCGAGGGCGGCTGCCCGTGCATGTTCGAGCCCACCGCGGACACCGGGCACAAGTTCGCGCGGATGGTCCTCACCCTGACCGGCAACGTGCCGCGGCACACGTAACGAACTCCGGACGCACCTGACGCCGCCTGCGCCTTGGCCCGGCCCGGACTGGCGTCTACTGTTGCGATGTGCCTTCCGGACCTCGCCTGCGCCAGGTGGCCCTGGTGGCCCGCGACTGCGAGCGCGTCAGCGACGAGCTTCGGCACGCCTTCGGCTGGGAGGCTCCCTTCCATGACCCTGGCGTAGGGCAGTTCGGCCTGACCAACGCGGTATTCACGGTGGGCGACACCTTCGTCGAGGTGGTAGCGCCGACGCGGCCCGATACCTCCGCTGGCCGCTACCTGGAGCGGCGCGGCGGCGATGGCGGCTACATGGCGATATTCCAGGTGCCTGACCTGGACTCGGCGCGCCGCCGGATCGCTGGCCTCGGTGTGCGTGTCGTCTGGAAGGCCGATCTGCCGGACATGGCCGGCACCCATCTGCATCCCAAGGATGTCCCAGGGGCCATCGTGTCGGTCGACTGGGCAGATCCGCCGCGCTCATGGAGGTGGGCGGGCCCGTCGTGGACCGGCCAGGCCCCTGCTCATGGTCCCGGCGGCCTGACCGGGCTGACAGTCGGGATCGGCGACCCGCTCGCCACGGCGCGACGCTGGGCCGCGGTGCTCGGCGTGCCAGCGACCGAGGACAACGACGACGCCGTCGTCGAGCTAGCCGAAGCGGGCCAGCGGCTCAGATTCGTTCCGGCCCGGGCCGGCCACGGTGCCGGGATCACGGCGGTGACCATCGCCGGGCTGTCCGGCGAGCATCCGCGTGAGATCGGTGGCGTGCGTTTCGTTCCCGGCGACGGATGACGGGGCGCGCGTCCCCGATCGCTGAGACCGTGGCACCTGGCGCGAAGCCCAAGGTCTACGATCGACAGCCATGACCACCCCGCAGGCACCACGGCGCGGCAGGAGGCACCGTAGGAGGCTGCGGGACCGGCTGCGGTCCAGAACCGGCCTGGCTATCACGTCGGGGATCGGGCTGGCCCTGATTGTCGCGGTCGCGGCCCCTGCCCTGCTCGGCGCTCATAACGCGCCGCACGGCGGTAACCCCGTGCCGACGGTGACCAGCACGTTGCCCGCGCCGGAGCCGACCGTGACCGTGACCGTGACCCGGCCAGGTCCGACCGTCACCGTCACGGTGCTGCGGCCCGGCCCGACCGTCACTGTTACGTGCCGGCATCCCAGCCGGCAATGCAGCCCCGGATAGCGCCGGTCAGTCCGGTAACCGGACAATCCGGCAGCTGGTGCGCCCCGACTTCCGGCATGATCAGGCGCGCCTGATCTCGAAATAGGCTCCGTCGTCGTCATGACAGATCCGGGCCGTGCCAGACCACCCGGCGAAGCCACCAGTCCCGGTGTTCGGCACGATCTGACCGAACCAGGCGTCGGGGTCTGACTCAAGTCCGCCGTGCTGGATTGTCACGGAGCCCTCCCGCCCGTCTGGCGCCTGGCCGGTGATCCGCTCAGGCGGCAGCGGCGGACCAGCCCGGGTCGCGGCCCGACAGGCCGAGAAGCCGGTGCAGCGGCGGCGCGGTACCCGGCACCGGGACCGGCGCGGCAAAGGCCTTTCCCTCGCCCTGGTAGTCCGCGGTGAGCATGCCCGGGGCGAAGGCCAGCGACTCCTGCGTCGCCTCGGCCGGCGGCGACCACGGCTGCCCGGTAGCGCGGGCCAGGTCCCAGCCGTGCACCTGGTACTCCCAGAGGATCATGTCCAGCGCCATGCCGCCGGGCATGGCCGCCTCGCCGAGCCGCAGCGGCCGGCTGGCGGCGCCGGCGCGGATGGCGGCGTCGAGGGTGGCCGCGGCCTCGCGTATTCCCGCTACCGGGTCGTCCGGTCCGAGGTAACCATCGAGGCTCGCCCGGGGCGCCTGGCCGTCCGGGTCGGCGAACCCGGCCGCGAACGTGGTCAGCCAGCCCAGCACGTGGTCACGGAGCTCGGCCACGTCCCAGCCGGCGCACGGGGTCGGATCGTGCACTTGCGCCAGGTCGATGCCGCCGACTACCCCGGCGAGGTCGGCGAGCACGGTGGCGAGCAGGTCGGCGGTCTTCTCGACTGCATGCGTGGAGGCGGTCATGACCGGTCACCCTACTCACGGGCCGCCCTGGCCCGATTGAAGATTCGCGTCAGAGCTGCCCGATAGGGTCGCGAGTATGGGCGCATCCCAGCCAGAGCCCGTGCATCGGGACAGCCGCGGCATCCTCAATCCGCGACTCCTCCAGGAGCGAGTCCAGCTGACCCGCTACCCGGCTGGGCCGGGACTGGCTGCGCTGGTAGACCGGTTCTGGGCGGTGCGCTGGGATCTGCCGCCCGGCATGGTCCACCGCCAGCAGGTGCTCACCCATCCGGGCGCGAACATCAGTGTCGGCCATCCAAGCGCCAGGCCGGGCGACACCCGCGCCGGTCCGGTCGAAGCCCGGCTGCATGGCGTGGCACGCGGTCTATCGGAACGGGTGCTGGCCGGGCAGGGCTGGACCGTCGCCGCGCTGACCCGTCCCGGCGGGCTCGGCGCCCTTGCCACCGGTCCGGCATCGGATTTCACCGACCGGGTGGTCTCGTTCGGCCCCGCCCTCGGCGCCGACGAAGCCGCCCTGGTGAGCCAGGTCGCCGCCGAACCTGCCGAGGAAGCCCGGATCGGCCTGCTGGCGGCAGCACTCGAGCGGTCGGTCGATCCCGCCAGGCTGGACGCCGCTGCCGAGGTCGCCAGGGTGGCCAGGCTAGCCGAAACCGACCGGACGGTCCGCCGTCTTGCTGACCTGTGTGAGCTTGCTGACGCCCGCCCGCGCACCCTCCAGCGGATGTTCCTGCGCTACGCCGGCGTCTCGCCGACCTGGGTGATCCGCCGGTACCGGCTACTGGAGGCAGCCGAAGCCGTACGCACCGGGTACCCGGTGCCCTGGGCGGAGCTTGCCCCCGCGCTCGGATATGCCGACCAGGCGCACCTGATTCGTGACTTCCGGGCCGCGATCGGCCAGACTCCGGCTGCCTACGCCGCGATCGCGCGAGCTGACAGAGCCGTAGCAGGCGCTCCGCGCGGTCCGCGGTAACTCCGCGGCACCGGGCCCGCGGCCGGGCGAGGCTGAATCGCTGAACGCGGTACGTCCCGCCCAGTAACCACGGCTCCAGCCCCGGTGATAGGCCCGGCCGATCAGGTACGACCACAGGCAGACTGTCGCAGTCCCGACGGAGGCCCCTGCGACGAGCAGCAGGTTCACCGCGCACCAGACCTGAGGCCTGGTCCCGCGTACATCGGGCTGATCTCGGTCATCTGTATCCCCCCTGACGTGCGCAGATACGGCCCTGCTTAGGCCGCTGGCAGCCATGTGCGGTGTTCGGAGCCCTTCCGACAATGATGCCGCAAAAGGTATCACTCAGTAGCCCTTTCGCCACACTGAGCTATTGGAGGTGGTCTGCTCACGTCGCGTACGCGGCAAGGTCAGCTCCGATTGGCTGGGGGCTTGCCCGATCGGCATCGCGGATGCCGGAACCGGGGCCAGCCTTGCGCTGGCTAACCGGCCGTAGCCCGCAGCACTGACCTCGGGGAACTTGCCTGGATCGCGGGTCGTTTGGTCCGCCAGGAGCATCAGCCGAGCGCACTGGATCCGGGTGAGACGTATTGCTTGAGCCGCAGAGCACCGTGTTCTTCGTGCTTCTCCTGGCCGCCTTCGTGGCGCTGATGGCGTGGCTCATCCTGGTGAAGCACGTGGTGCTGCGAATCCTCGCCGCCTTCCTGGCATTCGTTCCCGCCGCGTTCTTCGGCATCGCGCTGGTGAACAAGTACTACGGCTACTACCAGACCTGGGGTTCCGCGGTCGCCGACATCACCAACCAGGGCGGCCCGGCCGGCGGGGTGCCGGGAGGCCATCTGCGTACCTCGGGTGGCGTGATCAGACTCCTTGGTAACGAGGTGTACCTGAGCATCGCCCGGCAGGATGGCTACACGCTTCGCCTGCTCGTGCATGGCCCGGCCAGCCACCTGACCAGGCAGGTTTACGTTTACCTGCCACCGCAGTACTTCCAGCCCGGCTACCGGGCCTACCGGTTCCCCGTCGTCGAGCTCATCCACGGCTTTCCCGGGCAGCCGCAGGACTGGATCACCGTGCTTGACATAACGAGCACCCTGCGGAACCTCGTCGGCCGCGGGCTCGCCAGGCCGGCCGTGCTCGTGATGCCGGACGCGAACGGCGCCAGGGGCGTTTCGCTGCAGTGCCTGAACCAGGTGCACGGGCCGCAGGATGCGACGTACATGGCACGTGACGTCCCGGCTTACATCGCCCACACCTTCCGGGTCTGGCCCGCCGGCCGTACCTGGGGCATTGCGGGCTACTCCGAAGGCGGGTTCTGCGCTGCCAACCTCGGATTGCAGTACGGCCGCAATTTCGGCGCTGCCGGCGTGCTCAGCGGATATTTCCGGCCGACCCAGAACCAGCTCAGCCACCCCGAGAGGCTGGTCAGTCCCTTTGGCAGCGACCGCAGGCTACGGCTGGCTAACTCTCCGGCGCACGAAGTGCTGCACTTGCCGCCCGGCGCGCTGATACCGCAGTTCTGGATCGGGGCGGGCACTCTTGATCCGGCGGATGCGACGGACGCCCAGATCTTCCGGCAGCTGCTGCAGCTGCGCCAGCCCACCGTCATACTCAAGCTGGTCCAGGGCGGGCACACCATGTCCACCTGGCGCGCGCTGGTTCCGCCGATGCTCAGCTGGATGACACGCAAGCTCGCCAGCGACGCGCTGGCCGTGCTGGCCCGTTCGCACCGGCTGAGGCATCACCCGCCGCCATCGAAGTCCGCACGCCCGCGACCGCGCAAGTCACCGTAGCCCCGGCCTGCGTCAGGGAAGCCGTAGCTAGCCAGATCGCGGCGGCGGGCAAGGCTGACCGCGCCCGAAGTCCGGATGACCCCCCGTCACCGGGCCCCAAGCGCGATCAGCCTGCCCTCATGTGCAACCGCGGCAACTTCCCCCCGCTGACCGCAGTGGCACTCATGCGGCCGGCCTGCTCCGATA
>DASWAA010000068.1:0-4631 GCA_036391385.1 Streptosporangiaceae bacterium | reverse complement strand
CGGCCGGCCATGTGCGAGAGCTCCATCCGGTCCAGCAGGTCCAGGCAGATCCGCCGGTCGGCGTCGGACTCCACGCCGAAATACCCGATGTGCGGGGTGCGGCCAAGCAGGACGTAGTCGGCGCCGGTCATCTCCGGCGGGAGCTGGGGATGCTGCGGCACGTAGGCGATCAGCCTGGCGAGCTTGCGACGGGACAGGCCGCCGGCCGCCTGGTCCGCGAGCCTGATGCCGCCGTCGGCCGTCACCATCCCGCCGACCGCCCGCAGCAGCGTCGTCTTGCCCGCGCCGTTCGGGCCGATCAGCCCGACCCACTCGCCATCGGCCACCAGGAGGGTAACGCCGTCGAGCGCGGTCGTCGCTCCGAACCTGACTCGCAGGTTCTCGACGCCGATCATGACACGTCCTGGCGGGCTCGCCTGGAGCGGAGCACGAACAGGAAGAAAGGCGCGCCGATCGCGGCCGTGATCACTCCGATCGGAACCTCGGTGTCGGGCTGGATGGTCCTGGCCGCGATGTCGGCCAGCACCAGGAACGCGGCGCCCCCGATCATCGAGACCGGCAGCACGACCCGGTAGCTCGGGCCGGCCGTCAGCCGGACGGCGTGCGGGACGATGATCCCGACGAAGCCGATCAGCCCGCTCACGGACACCGCTGCCGCCGTGCCGATCGTGGCAGCGACTACGACGGTGAGGCGAAGCCACGCGACGTTGATGCCGAGGCTGCCCGCCTCGGACTCGCCGACCCGGAGCACGTCGAGCAGCCGCCGGTGTGCCAGCAGCGCCACCGCGGATACGAGGACGTACGGGAGGATCAGGCCGACCTGGCTCCAGGTCGCGCCCGACAGGCCGCCGAGGATCCAGGCGTAGACCGACTGCAGGGTCTGCGAGTGCGACTGCTGCAGGTAGGTCTGGGCCGCGGTGAGCAGAGCGGCGACGGCTACGCCGGCCAAGAGGATCGATGCCGTGCTTGCCGTGCGACCCGAGCCGCGCCCGAGTGACCGGCCGTCCTGACCGCGTCCCGCCCCGACGCCGAGTGAGTAGGTCAGGGCGACCGCGCCGATCGCGCCGGTGAAGGCGGCCACCGGCAGCAGCGCCGGGCTCGCGCCCGTGATGATGACGACGGTCGCGCCCAGGCCGGCTCCGGCTGCCACTCCGAGCAGGTAAGGGTCGGCCAGCGGGTTGCGGAACACGCCCTGGTAGGACGCACCGCCGCCAGCCAGCATCGAGCCGACCAGCGCACCGAGAACGACCCGCGGCAGCCTGATCTGCCAGATGATGGCCGAGTCGATCGCAGGCACCGTCACGGCCGGGTGCCACGGCAGGTGAGCGAGCAGCGTGCCGCCGATCTCCCGCAGCGGGATGGCGACCGGGCCGATCGACACCCCGGCGAGCAGGGTGACCGCGAGCACGGCCGTGGCAATCGCGACGGCCCGGCCCGCCCGGTGACGGCCGATCCTCGGCAGACCTGGAGCCGTCGGCCCGGCGGGCTCGGTCTGGCCGGCTGGGACTGACGTCCGGGCTGGCCGGGCAGGGCGGGCCGGCTGGCCCGCCCTGCCCGGCCCGACCTTGCCAGGCAAGGTCGACCTCACTTAGCTCCCTTGATGCCCGCGAGAACGGTCTTCAGCAGCAAGATGATGCGCGGGCCCCAGCGGGAGGCGACGTCGTCGTTCAGCGCGATCACATGATGCGCCTTCACCGCGGCCAGCCCGGCCCAGCCGGGTCGTGCCTGGACGGTCGATGCGCTCTGGTGACAGCACACCGTGTCGGCCAGGATGATGTAGCCAGGGTTGGCCTTGAGTATGTACTCCGCGGACAGCTGCGGATAGCCGCCGGCCGCTGCCGCTCCCTTGGCGGAGTCCGCGATGCTCTTCATGCCGAGCAGGCCGAGCAGCCGGCCGACGAATGTCGTCGAGGTCACCGAGTAGAACGTCTGGTCGAGCTCGTAGTAGTAGGTCAGCGGCCTGGAATGGTGCGGGACCTGGGCGATGATCGCGGCGATCTGCTTGCGCAGCGCCGACACTTCCGCGCTGGCCTGCCGCTCGTGGCCAGTGACCTGCCCGAGCTGGCTGAACTCGGAGTAGACGCCGTCGACGTTGGCGGGCGCCGGGAGCGACAGGACCGGGATACCGAACGTCGCGAGCCGCTTGGTGAGCGCCGCCGCGTCGTAGGAGACGACGACGAGGCTGGGCTTGCGGGCCACGATCGCCTCGATGTTCGGCGTGAGGCCGCTGAGCGAGGTGCGCGGGGCGTTCGCCGGGTAGTTCGAGTCCTGGTCGACGGCGGTCACCTGGCTGCCTGCGCCGATCGCGTAGAGCATCTCGGTAGCGGCCGGCGAGAGCGAGATGATCGAGGTCGGGCGCTTGCTGACATGCACAGTGCCGTTCGCCGCGGCGACGGTGACGGGGAAGGTGGCCGCCGACGAGGCGGGCGAGGAGCCCGCGCCGCTCTGCTGGCCGGCCGCTGAGCTGCAGCCGGCAGCCGCGGCCACGAGCAAGGCCGCTGCCACCATGACTGGCCTGCGGCTGGCAGGCAGGTCTCGGAAGAAGGCTGCCCGATCGGGCTCAGCCTGTCTGGACCTGCTGCTGTGCTGACGGGAAAGTACCCGCATGTTCATTTCATCCTCCGGTTGCCAGAGGACGAAGTGCGTCCGTTGCGACTCCCGGAGGGATTCGGAACGAACCGCCCTTCCTCCGAGGACAGATCGCCGACACTGGCCAGGCGTCCGGGCTCGTCCTCCAGGCGGAGGCATCACCGTTGCGGGACAGCACCGGAATCTCACCGGCTTCGCTGAGCTCAGCATCATCCCTGGGTGTCCAGGGACAGCGGCAGCCTACTCCACCAGTGCGCCGGCCCGGCCGAGGCCGGCGAAGCCAGCCGGGCGCGTGTCCGCGCGGCTGAGGACGACGGTGCACGGACGATGTTGTTACACAAAATTGCAGGATCGGGGTTAGGGTGTCATAAGTAGCTTCGCCTGCCGTCTGCGCAGGCGCGCTGCGCTGACCAGTCGCCAGGGCCCGAAGGAGTGCCTGCATGTCGGACGCCAAGGTCGATCGCGAGCTGGTGATCCCCGAGGGCGGGTTCTGGCCCGCGCCCGAGGTGCCGCAGCCGAACATCTACCCGATGGAGTGGCGGGTAGAGACCGAGAAACTCGCGGCGATCTACCAGAAGTCCAAGCTCATGACCTGGAATCCGGCCGACCTGCCCTGGGACGGCCTGCGGGCGGAGGACTTCACCACCGAGCAGCGCCTCGGGATCATGTACTGGTTCTCGGTCCTGGCGAACTTCGACGCATCCGGCCCGGCGGTCTTCGCCCGGGCGACTATCCGCGCGTTCGAGCAGCATGAGGAGGATCCGGTCCGCAAGTGCTTCTTCTCGATCACCAGGGACGAGATGAACCATGAGGAGTGCTGCCAGCGGTCTATCTCGGCGCTGTGGCCAGGCGGCCCGCTGAACTGGACGCCGCAGACCGACCTCGAGCACGCCGCGCACAACAACATCGGCTGGCTCTACCACAACGGCGGCCGGTACTGGAACGGCTACAGCAACGCTGTCGGCCGGTACTCGCTGCCGGTGCTGTTCACCAGTTTCATGATGGGGGAGATGGCGGCTTCGACGCTGTTCCGCGGGATGGCGTCCGGGACGAAGCACCCGGTCTTCTCCGAGATGTTCCACAAGATCGGCCGCGATGAGTCGAGGCACCTGCAGATCTGCATGACCATCCTGGAGAACGAGTGGCCAGGGCTGACCGACGAGGTCAGGGCCACGATCACCCGGCAGCTGCGGGCGGGGTTCATCTTCTTGTCCATGATCTTGTGGGAGCCGCCGGAGGGTTTCTGGGACCTGCCGCCGTACTTCCTTAACAACCACCGGGTCCTGATGGATCACGCCAGGGACGCCGGCCTCGGCGTGCTCTCCTACGAGCAGCAGGCCGACAACTGGCGGGACGCGATCGCCAAGATCCGGGTCATCGTGCAGCGCTGGGGGATCGAGTTCCCCGCCATGCCCGAGCTGGACATCGAGGGCGTCGACGTGTCCGACGACATCAGCGCCGAGGACATCATCCCGGTCTTCTGATCCGTTCGCCCAGACCCCGCGCGTGACCTCGTGGCACGCGCCCTTCCCGGCATTCCCTGTGGATAACTACTGTGGATAACGATCGGACGTGTGGATAACTGCGGCTGGCTGGTGGACCGAGTGTGGACGGATAAAAGATCTTGAAATTAGTCAGCGAACCCTCTTGTGCTCGGCCGCCGGCTAGGAGTACAACTTCCCTACCAGCGAAAACGGGTACCGCTCGGAAGCACTCTCCGGGAATCCCGGGGGTAACTCCGGGAGTATCGGAGGCCAGCTTCGGGCGCCTTTGGGGAAACTCCGAGGAGTCCGAGGGGACATTCTGAGGGCACTGGAGGGAAACCTCCGGGAACCTCGGAATTAGCTTCCGGGAATGCCGAATGGACGGGCAACCGGACTTAGGCAGGTGTCCTGGACCGATGGCTGGACGAATAGCGCGCGGCTCGCCGATTGCCCCGGCGGACCAGCTCGCCGGGGCAATCGGCGGGTTCTGTGCTAGGAGTCCGAGCGAGGCCCCTGCATCTCATACATGCGGGGGCCTCGTTTGATTTAGCTGGTACG
>DASWAA010000067.1:0-3758 GCA_036391385.1 Streptosporangiaceae bacterium | reverse complement strand
CCGTACGGCCACTGGTAGTCCGCGGCGGGGCAGGCGCCCGAGCCGAGACCAGGAACGGTGCCCAGCCACCGCACGGCGGCCTCCGCCTTGGCCAGGGCCAGCTTGCTCCCGGTGACCTGGTACATCCGCATGTCGGCCACCGCGTCCCACATCACGCTGTCGCTGCTGGCAGGCGCGTGCGGCGCCCACATCGGCGCGGTCTGGGCGAGCCTGGTCATAATCGGCACGACCGACGGGTCGTGGGACGTCATCCACCGGAAGTACAGCAGGTTGGTCAGCGCATCGGCGCCCCAGTCCCGGTTCTTCGTGTTGCAGATGGCCGGCAGGCACATGTGCCACAGGCCGGTCCCGTTATAGAAATCCTGCTCGAGCAGGCGGACCGACCTGGTCGCGAGCGCGGCGTAGGTCGCGCCACTGGCCGCGACGGTCCGCGTGCTGGCATACCCGGCCTGGTCGGCGAGGTGCTGGACCCTGGCCCGGGCCCCGGAGCCGGACATCGCGACGATCACGCCGATGACGAGGAGGATCAAGGAGGACATGGTGACCAAGCCGCGCACCCGTTGCCCTGATATCGCCACCTTGCCACTGTATGGAGCTAGGCGCTTGTTACCAAAACGGTAGAACTCGTGGTGATCAGCCAGATCCACCAGCATCCGGGTCGGTCAGGACCAGGTCACCCGAGGTCAGCGCGTGACGACGCTGACGATCTTGCCAGGGACCACGATTATCCGCTCGATCGTGCGCCCCGGCGCCGCCCGAGCCAGATCGGCTCCGGCCAGCAGCGCCCGCTCGATCTCCTCCCGCCCAGCGCCCGCGCGCACCCGCACGGTGAACCTGATCCTGCCGTCCACCTGGACCGGCAGCGTCAGCGTCGCCTCTGCCGCCAGCGCCTCGTCAGCGACGGGGAAAGGCACATACGCGACGGACTCGCCATGCTCGAGCCGCGCCCACAATTCCGCCGCGATGTGCGGCGCCAGCGGCGCGATCATCAGTACCAGAGGCTCGGCCAGCGCCCGTGGCAGGGAGCCATCCCTGGCGGCGATCCTGGCCGCCTGCGTGGTCAACTCGCCCAGCCTGGCGATAGCCGTATGGAACCGCAGGTCGCCGAAGTCGGCCCGCACCGCCGCCACGACCTGGTTCAGCCGCTGTCGCGTGTCGGGATCGGCCGGCTGGTCGCCGACGGTGGTCAGGCCGGTTTGCTCGTCCACGATGGACCGCCACAGCCGCTGCAGCAGCCGGTGCACTCCGGCGATGTCACTGGTCCGCCAGGGCCGGTCGACATTCAGCGGGCCCATGGCCATCTCGTACAGCCGCAGCGTGTCGGCGCCGTACTGATCGTAGATCGCGTCCGGGCTGACGCCGTTCCGCAGCGACTTGCCCATCTTCCCGCTCCGCCGCCGCACCGGCAGTCCCTGATAGCTGACGGTTCCGTCCGCAGCGGTGACCACGTGCTCGGCGGGCACGTACATCCCGCGCTCGTCGGTGAACGCGTCGGCCAGTACATAACCCTGGTTGAACAGCCGCCCGAACGGCTCGGCCGTCGACACGTACCCCAGGTCGTACAGCACCTTGTGCCAGAACCGCGTGTACAGCAGGTGCAGTACCGCGTGCTCCACCCCGCCGACGTACAGGTCGACGCCGCCCACGCCCGGTTCTTCCGCACCCGGCCGAGCCATCCAGTACCTTTCGATCTCTGGATCAACGAAGCGCAGCGAGTTGGCCGGGTCCAGGTAGCGCAGGTAGTACCAGCTTGATCCGGCCCACTGCGGCATGGTGTTCAGCTCGCGCCGGTAGACCTGGCGGCCGTCGCCCAGGTCCAGCTCGACGGTCGCCCAGTCGGCAGCCCTGGACAGCGGCGGCAGCGGCTCGCCATCCGGCGCGCCGGCGGGCGCCGGCCGGAAGTCAGTCATCTCAGGCAGCTCGACCGGCAGCATCTCGTCGGGCAGCGGTACCGGCAGCCCGGCGCTGTCGTACACGATCGGGAACGGCTCGCCCCAGTACCGCTGCCGCGAGAACAGCCAGTCCCGCATCCGGTAGGTCCTGGTGCCGTCGCTGACGTCCCCGGTCGCGCCGATCCAGTTTCGCTGCATCTGCCTGATCGGCTCCGGCCAGTCGACCAGGTCCAGATCGCCGGCCAGCCGGTCGGCGAATGCGGTGATCCGCAGCATCCACTGCCGCATCGGCCGCTGGTACACCGGGTAGTTCCCGACGTCGCTGCGGCCCTGCGCGGTGACCTCCTCGTTGGCCAGCACGGTGCCCAGGCCAGGGCACCAGTTGACCAGCTCGTCGGATAGGTAGGCCAGCCGCCGACCGTCGATCAGCCCGCGCTGCTCCGAACGGGTCAGGTCCGCCCAGGCCCGCCCGTCAGGGACCGGGCGCTTACCCGACTCGTACTGCGCGACCAGTTCGCCGATCGGCGTGGCCTTCCCTGTGCTCTCGTCGCACCACGAGCCGAACATCCGCAGGAAAATCCACTGGGTCCACCGGTAGTAGCCAGGGTCGGAGGTGATGATCTCCCGGCGCGAGTCGTGACCCAGACCCAGCCGCCGCAGCTGCTGCCGCATGGTGGCAACGTTCGCTGCGACAGTCACCCGCGGGTGCTGGCCGGTGTCGATCGCGTGCTGCTCGGCTGGCAGCCCGAAGGTGTCATAGCCGAAGGCGTGCAGGACATGATGCCCGGTCATCCGCTGGAACCTGGCGAACACGTCGGTGCCGATATACCCGAGCGGGTGCCCGACGTGCAGCCCGATCCCGCTGGGATAGGGGAACATGTCCAGCACGTAGCAGGGAGGCCGGCCGGCCACCTGCTCGAAGCCGGCCGACAGCGGACCGGACGGATTGGGCGATTCGAAGGTGTCGTCATCCGCCCAGCGCTGCTGCCACCGCGCCTCGATCTGGCCGGCCAGTCTCGCGCCGTAGCGGAACGGCGGATCGTCGTCGGCCATGGGCACCTGCCTTCCCGGCCATGGCGCTGCCATGGCGTTCCTGTCCGGGCGGCCCGCTGGCGGCCCGGGAAATGAAAAAGCCCCTCACGATGGAGGGGCGAGCCGCAGATACCGGGCGAGCGCTGCCGTCGAGGTCAGTGCCGTCAGGTCAGTGCCGTCAGGTCATTGCGGCTCGTCGGTAAGAAGTCGGGCTGCTCGGAACATGGCATCAGCATAGCGCTGCGGCCTTTTCGCTGGCCAGCATCCGCCCGGTCCTGCGGCTGGACGACGGGGTCCTGGCCCGGGGGTCCGAGTACCCGCGCGCGGTTGACCTTCGGCCCGCCCGGACGCCGTGCCCGCGGTGATAACCTCCGCTCCTAGGGGGGATGTGCAGTGCGAATCAGTCGACGGGCGCTGATCGCGGGAATCAGCTCTGCTGTTGCGGTGGTAATCCTGGTCGGCGGATTCTTCTTGCTGACCAGCCCGAAGTCTCGCCATCCTGGCTCGCCGCCGGGAGGCACTCAGGCGGGTCTGACCTCGCCCTTCACTGGCGAGCCCATCTCCGCTCTTGGCCCTGAGCTCATCTTCAAGATCGACAATGTCCCGCAGGCCAGGCCGCCGACCGGGCTGCAGCACGCTGACATCGTCTACCTGCTGCCCGTCGAGGGCGGGCTGAGCCGGATCTTCGCCGTATTCTCCTCGCACATCCCGCCGGTCGTCGGGCCAGTGCGGAGCTCCCGCGAGGAGGACATCGAGCTGCTGCGGCAGTTCGGAACGCCCGCGTTCGCGTTCTCGGGAGCGCAGCCCCGGCTGCTGCCGGTGGTCGAGCACGCC
>DASWAA010000066.1:0-7893 GCA_036391385.1 Streptosporangiaceae bacterium | reverse complement strand
GCCGATCGGCTCCCGATGATACTCGGCTGCGACGGGTCGGGGGTGGACGAAGCGGGCAACGAGGTTGTCGTGCACGGCGTGATCGGCGACCCGGCGGCGGCCTTCGGTGACGAGACGCTCGATCCGGCGAGGTCGCTGCTGTCGGAGCGCTACGACGGTACCTTCGCTGAGCGGGTCGCCGTTCCGCGCCGGAACCTTGTGCCCAAGCCAGCCGGGCTCTCCTTCGCCGAGGCCGCCTGCTTGCCGACTGCTTACCTGACCGCGTACCGGATGCTATTCGACAAGTCGGGCCTCCAGCCCGGCAGCACGATCCTGGTCCAGGGCGCGGGCGGCGGGGTGGCAACCGCGCTGATCCTGCTCGCCCGCGCGGCCGGATACCGGATCTGGGCAACGAGCCGCAGCGAGGACAAGCGCGAGCGCGCGCTGGCACTCGGTGCCGACCAGGTGTTCCCAGCCGGTGCGCGGCTGCCGGAGCGAGTCGATGCGGTGATGGAGACGGTTGGCGAGGCTACCTGGTCGCACTCGGTCAAGGCACTGCGCCCGGGCGGCCGGATCGTGGTCTGCGGCGCGACGAGCGGCGCGATGCCGCCAGCGGAGCTGACTCGGGTCTTCTTTCTGCAGCTCTCCGTCGTCGGGTCGACGATGGGCACGCTCGATCAGCTGACCAGGCTGGCCATGTTCTGCGAGCAGACTGGCGTGCGGCCGCTGATCGACCGGACGCTTCCGCTAGCGAGGGCACCAGAGGGTTTCAGCGCCATGATCAACGGCGAGTTGTTCGGCAAGGTCGTCTTCACGCTCTGACCCGCCGTCCCGCGGCAGGCACAGCGGATGATTCTCAGCTGGCAGGACTGAGAATCATCCGCGTTCTGACAGCGTCCTGGATCTGGCCGACGGCTGGTCAGGGGGTTGGCTCGTCCGGCTCAGGCTCGGACTCCGTCGGCGGCTCGGTGTCTGGCTTCGGCTCGGTGTCTGGCTTCGGCTCGGACTCCGCCCGCGACTCGGTGTCCGGCTGCTGTGTGCGGAAGACCTCGGTCCTGATCCGGCCCAGTGCGTCGGTGAGGATCCTGCCCAGGCTGCCCACGGCATCCTCGCTCAGCGCCTCGGCTTGCCAGGTCACTCCCCGGATCTCCCTGGCGAACGCGGCCGCCAGTCGCTCGAGATCACCGGCCAGGTCGGCATGCCGATCGCGCCGGGCGCCGGGCCGACCCGATGCTGGCTCCTCCTTCTCGCCGCCAGCCCGCCTGGCCGACCTCGCCTGGTCCTTCGACTCCTGGCTCTCGGCTCGGGCGCGCTCCTTCCATTCCTGCTTGCTGGTCCTGGCGCGTTCCTTCCACTCTTGCTTGCCGGCCCAGTCGGCCCAGTCGTGCTGCCTCGCCCGGTCCGCCCAGTCCCGCCAGTCGCGCGATTCGGCCCAGTCGGCCCAGGGCCGCCAGTTGTGGCGCTCGGCCCAGTCGGCCCAGTCCCGCCAGTCTCCCGGAGCCCGCCGGCGATCCCGCTCCCTGCCCGGCTCGCCGCTGTCGTCGGCCGCGCTCTGGCCCGTACCAGAGCCGGCCGCATCGTTCGTCGAGGCGCTCCACGCCTCGTCGGCGGCACCGCCGGCGCTCCGCGTGTCACTCTCGGCGGCCTCGGCGGCCTCGGCGGCCTCGGCGGCCTCGGCGGCCTCGGCGGCCTCGACGGTGTCGGCGGTGTCGGCGGCCTGGGCGGCGCCGGCGCGATCCGTGCCGCCCGCGCGCTCCTCGCCCGTGCCGCTGGCCGAATCGGCGGCCCGCGCGTGGCCCTTGTCACGTCCCGCGGCTCCGCCTGCCTCGCGTCCTGATCTAGCTGCCTCGCGAACCGCCCAGGTCAGTTCGTCGCGCATGCTGCGAACGGTCTCCCTGACGTCCCGGGAGATCTCCCTGGCGATGTCACGCACCGAGGCCGCGAGTTCCTCCTCGAGGTCAGCCAGGTCGTCGAGCCTGCGGTTGAGCTCCTCGCGCCCGGCGTCCGTGATCTTGTAAACCTTCTTGCCGTCCACGACCTCGTGCGTTACCAGGCCTTCTTCCTCCAGCCTGGCCAGCCGCGGGTAGATCGTGCCTGGCGAGGGCGAGTACACCCCAAGGAACCTGTCCTGCAGCAGCCGGATCACGTCATAGCCGTGCCTTGGCGCCTCGTCCAGTAGCTTGAGCAAGTACAGGCGCAGCCCCCCGTGCCTGAAGACCGGGCTCACGGCGGCTCCCCTCCATAGTTCGCGCAGCAGGACCTCCTGGGTCCGGCTCCCATCCTACATACGATATATCTCGTTAGCAAAGCTAGAGATGTATCGCAAGGGCGCCGAAGAGAGCTCTAGTCTTCGTCCTCGTCACGGGCCAGCCAGGTGGCTAGCCGCTCGATGGCGGCCTCGTGCTCGGGGTGCAGGTCGACGAACTCGGTCAGCTTCTCAGCCAGCCAGCCGAGCGTGACGTCGTCGTCGCCGCGCCGCGCGACCAGTTCCTCGATACCGCGGTCGGTGAAGTACATCGCGGGCCTGCCCGTCGTCAGCCGATCGCGGAGGCGATCAGGGCCGCGTGCTCTGCTGTGTGGGCCTTGGCCGAGCCCTGAGCTGGTGCCGAGCTCTCCGGCAGCGCGACGACGCCGATGCCGCGGCCGAGCACTCCAGGCAAGTGCATCGCCATGTACGGCCAGGCGCCCATGTTGATCGGCTCCTCCTGCACCCAGGTGAACTCGGTTGCGTTCGGGTAGGTCCCGAGCTCGGTAGCCAGCTCGGGACCGGGTACTGGGTAGAGCCGCTCGATCCGTACGATCGCGACATCGTCACGGTGCTCCGCCTGGCGCTTGGCGAGGAGGTCGTAGTAGATCTTGCCCGAGCTCAGCAGCACGCGGCGCACCCGTGCCGGGTCGATGGCGCCGGCCTGGCCCGAGCCCGCTGCCGCCGGGTCGCCGATCACCGGCCGGAACGAGCCGCTGGTGAAGTCGGAGACCGCGGAGACCGCCGCCTTGAGGCGGAGCATGGACTTCGGCGTGAACACGATCAGCGGCTTGACCCGATCAGAGAGCACATGCCAGCGCAGCAGATGGAAATAGCTCGCCGGGCTGCTCGGCATCGCCACGGTCATGTTGTCCTGGGCGCACAGCGTCATGAACCGCTCGACCCTGGCCGAGGAGTGGTCGGGTCCCTGGCCCTCGTAGCCGTGCGGCAGCAGCAGCACCACTCCGGAGCGCTGGCCCCACTTCTGCTCGCCAGAGGAGATGAACTCGTCGATGATGGTCTGCGCGCCGTTGACGAAGTCGCCGAACTGCGCCTCCCAGCAGACCAGCGCTCCTGGCCTGGCGACCGAGTAGCCGTACTCGAACCCGACGGCCGCGAACTCCGAGAGCAGCGAGTCGTAGACGTGGAACTTGGCGTTGTCGTTGTTCAGTTCGCGCAGCGGCGTGTACTCGTCACCGGTGTGCCGGTCGACCAGGGTCGCGTGCCGCTGTCCGAAGGTGCCCCGGCGGCTGTCCTGGCCGACGAGCCGCACAGCGTTGCCGTCGATCAGCGTCGAGCCGAAGGCGATCAGCTCCCCGGTCGCCCAGTCGATCTCGTCCTGCTCGACCATGACCGCCCGCCGGGCGATCTGCGGCGCCAGGCGCGGATGCGGGGTGAAGCCCTCCGGCAGGTTCAGCTGGGTATCGATGATCCGCTTGATCGTCTCCTGGCTGACTGCGGTGGGCGTGCGCAGGTGGTCGATCGGCTGCGCGAGCACCGGCGGTCGGCGGACCACCGAGCCGGGCTCGTTCGGGCGGCTCGTCGCCTCGCGGGTCTCGGTGAACGCCCGCTCGAGCTCCTGCTGGTAACCGCGCAGGATCTCCTCGGCCTCGTCCAGCGTGATGTCGCCGCGCCCGATCAGGGCCTCGGTGTAGAGCTTGCGGGTGGACCGTTTGGTGTCGATCAGGTCGTACATCAGCGGCTGGGTGAACGAGGGGTTGTCGGCCTCGTTGTGCCCGCGGCGGCGGTAGCAGACCATGTCGATGACGACGTCCTTGGCGAACGCCTCGCGGTAGGCGAACGCGAGCCTGGCGACGCGGACGACGGCCTCCGGGTCATCGCCGTTCACGTGGAAGATCGGCGCCTGGATGGTGCGGGCCACGTCCGTGCAGTACACGCTTGACCGTGAGGACTGCGGATCGGTGGTGAATCCGACCTGGTTGTTGACGACGATGTGCACGGTCCCGCCGGTGCGGTAGCCCCGCAGCTGCGACAGCTCGAGCGTCTCGGCCACGACGCCCTGCCCGGCGAACGCCGCGTCGCCGTGAATCAGGACCGGCAGCACGGTGAACCCCGGCGCGCCGTAGTCGAGCACGTCCTGCTTGGCCCGGACGACGCCCTCGAGCACCGGGTTGACCGCCTCGAGATGGCTCGGGTTAGCGACCAGGCTGACCGGGATCGTCGCGCCGTCCGCGGCGGTGTACCGGCCTTCGGCGCCCAGGTGGTACTTCACGTCGCCTGACCCGTGCGTGCTGCCCGGGTCGACGTAGCCCTCGAACTCGTTGAAGATCTGCCCGTAGGACTTGCCGATGATGTTCGCGAGCACGTTCAGCCGGCCCCGGTGCGCCATCCCGATCACGGCCTCGCTCAGCCCGACCTTGCCCGCCTGGGTCAGAACCGCGTCGAGCAGCGGGATCAGCGACTCGGCACCCTCCAGCGAGAAGCGGCGCTGGCCGACGAACTTTGTCTGCAGGAACATCTCGAAGGCCTCGGCGACGTTCAGCCGGGACAGGATCCGCATCTGCTCGTCGTGGTCGGCGTCCCGGTGCGGCCGCTCGACCCGGTCCTGCAGCCAGGCGCGCTCGGCCGGGTTCTGGATGTGCATGTACTCCAGGCCGATGGTGCGGCAGTACGCGTCGCGCAGGACGCCGAGTATCTCGCGCAGCAGCATCCGCGGCTTGCCGCCGAAGCCGCCGGTCGCGAACTCGCGCTCGAGGTCCCACAGCGTCAGGTCGTGCTGATTGATGTCCAGGTCCGGGTGCTTGCGCTGGGTGTACTGGAGCGGGTCGGTGTCGGCGAGCAGGTGGCCGCGGACCCGGTAGGCGTGGATCAGCTCGTGCACCCGGGCGGCCTTGCTGATGTCGTTCTCGTGGCCGGCCGGGATGTCGCGGACCCAGCGGACCGGCTCGTACGGTATCCGCAGCGCGGCGAAGATCTGGTCGTAGAAGTCGTGCTCGCCAATCAGCAGCCCGCTGATCACGCGCAGGAACTCACCCGACTGCGCGCCCTGGATGATCCGGTGGTCGTAGGTGGAGGTCAGCGTGACGGTCTGGCTGATCGCGTCCCTGGCCAGCGTCTCGGCGGACGCTCCCTGGTAGGCGGCGGGGTACTCCATCGCGCCGACGCCGACGATGCAGCCCTGGCCGGGCATCAGCCGCGGCACCGAGTGCACGGTTCCGATGGTGCCCGGGTTGGTCAGGCTGATCGTCGTCCCGGCGAAGTCGTCGACCGTCAGCTTGCCGGTCCGTGCCTTGCGGACGATGTCCTCGTAGGCCAGCCAGAACTGGCGGAAGTCCATCTGCTCGGCTGCCTTGATGCTGGGCACGAGCAGCTGGCGGGACCCGTCCTCCTTCTGGATGTCGATCGCCAGGCCCAGGTTCACGTGCTCGGGGCGTACCAGGGCCGGCTTGCCGTCGGCCTCGGCATAGGAGTCGTTCAGCTCAGGGATGATCGCCAGCGCCCTGACGACCGCGTACCCGATCAGGTGGGTGAAGGAGATCTTGCCGCCCCGGCCGCGAGCGAGGTGGTTGTTGATGACGATCCGATTGTCGATCAGCAGCTTGGCGGGCACGGCGCGCACCGAGGTCGCCGTCGGCACGCCGAGGCTGGCCTCCATGTTGGCGACCGTGCGGGCGGCGGCACCCCGCAGGCGGATACCGGCCTGACCGCCGTCGGGGCCCTGTCCGGCCGTCCCCTCCTCGGCAGCCACCCGCGCGGCAGGGGCGGCCGCGCCGTTGTGCCCGGCGGCCTGGCCCTGAGTCTGGCTGGTGCCCGGGGCCGCGACTGGGGCCTGAGTCCTGGCGGCAGCCGGGGCACCCGTCGCGGGTGCGGCCGGGGCGGCAGCCACCGCTGACCTGGCGGACGAGCCCAGGTCGGGCGACGCGGCGACCGGCTCTGGCCGGTAGTCGGCGAAGAAGTTCCACCACGCTCGGTCGACGGACCCGGGATCGGACTGGTAGCGCTGGTATAGCTCGTCCACCAGCCACTCGTTGGGTCCGAAGTCCGTGCTCGGCGTCCGCACGGTGCCGGGCGGGACGGCCGCCCCCTGGCCGTCTTTGCCCTGGCCGCCGGCAGGTGGCGGACTGGCACCAGCCGGATCCTTGCCCGATGGTGCGGCAACACTGGCGGACGCATGCGAGAACTCGGCAGACACGGCCGACATCGCCTCTTCCGGAGCTTGTGATTACCTGTACGACCCCTGCCGACAAGGCTACCCGCCGAAGCTGGCAGCGCTGCGCGCAGCCATGAATACACAGCTTGCGCAGCGGTGATCGCGACCTGGCGGCACGGGAGCCGGCTCAGCGAGCAGGCACTTGGCCTAAGGCTGCATCCGCGCCCGGCCGTGCGGCTCGGTCCAGTTGATCTGAGGGCCGATGGGCACGATCGGGTATTTATGACCCCATTCAGCGGACTGGTAGTAGTGCCGTTTGATCTGGCCGAGATCGGTGGTCTCGCCGAATCCTGGGTGGGTGTACAGGTCTCGCGCGTAGGCCCACAGGTGGCGGTAGTCCGTGAGCCGCCGAAGGTTGCACTTGAACATCTGGTAGTAGACCGCGTCGAACCTGGCCAGCGTCGGGTAGAGCCGCACGTCCGCCTCGGTCAGCAGGTCCCCGAGCAGGAACCGGCGCCTGGCCAGCCGGTCGTCGAGCGCGTCGAGCGTGGTGAACACCGCCTCGACGGCCTGGTCGTAGCTCGCCTGGGTGGTCGCCAGTCCTGCCTTGTAGACGCCGGTGTTCACGGTGTGGAAGATCAGCGTGGCCAGCGACTCGATATCGCGGCGCCGGGCGGTCGGGTACAGGTCAGGCGCGCCGGGTCGGTGGAAGGGGCGGAACTCGGTCTCCAGCATGACGGTGATCTGCGCGACGTCGTTGCTGACGATCCGGCGGGACCGCAGATCCCAGATCAGCGGGACAGTGAAGGGGCCCTGGTATCCGCGGTCGGTGGTCCGGTAAAGGTCGGCAAGGTACTTGGCGCCAGTCAGAGGATCGCCGTCGGCACCGAAGGCCCAGCCAAGCTCGTCGGCTACCGGGTCGGTCAGCGTAAGGCCGATGACGCGGTCCAGGCCGAGCAGACGGCAGGCGATCAGCGCGCGCTGAGACCACGGACAGGCCAGCGAGGCGTAGAGCTGATACCGGGATGGCTCGGTCGGGAACTCGGTCGAGCCATCCCGGCTGACCCTGCCGGTGAATGTTCCCTGCCGGCGGATAAGGCCGCCGGTGATGGCAGGTAGGCTGCCAGTGCCCGGCCCGGAGTCGGCGGGCGGGTAGCTGAACGTGCCGCTACTGGTCGGGGGTGCACCTGTGGTCCAGTCGGGCTCGCCTTGCGCCGGCCGTCGGCCGGGGCTCGGTGGCGGCGGCTCGTCGGCCCATGGCGGCCGCCCTGCTGGCTGCCGCGGCGGGTCGCCCTGCGGCCACGCGGGCCCGGCGTGGACTGGCGGACGCGGCAGCCCAGGCGGGACCGGCGCGCTCGCCGGATTCGACGCCCCGGGCAGGTCACTGAATGCCCATGGAGGTCCGGCAACGCCCCCGGACCGGCCGTGCCCGGCTGAGGACGACGGCTGGGACATCGCTGGCACTGGTGCCTCCTCCCCGAGTCCGGGTGCTAGGACGCATTATGTCCAACTAGATCACAGCCAGTGAGCGGATCGGGCAGCAAGGCCCGGATCCCGA
>DASWAA010000065.1:0-6209 GCA_036391385.1 Streptosporangiaceae bacterium | reverse complement strand
ACGACGTTCTTCCCGATCACCGCTCCGGGCAGCACCACGACGCCCGTTCCCAGCCAGGTCCCGGCACCGATCCGCACGGCGGAGTTGACCGGCCACTGCCGGCCGATCGGGAGGTCAGGATCGGCATAGCTGTGGTTCTGGTCGGTGATGTAGACATACGGCCCGGTGTAGACATCGTCCCCGATGTCGATCGAGTAGTGCGCCACGATGTGACTACCGCGTCCGATCACGCACCGGTCGCCGATCCGCAGGACGGGCTCGGCCCCGAGATCGTGGCCCGGCATCATTCCGGCGCACACCGAGACGTACTCGGCGAGCATGGTGCCGTCACCGACCTCGATCCACTGCTCGCCATAGATGCTCCCGGTCGGAAACGCGATCAGGGAGTGCGGGCCGAAGGCTGCGAACTTGCGCCCGGCCGCCGTCTCGGATGTGATGATCCCCGCAGCCTGCATCTTGCGCCAGGCAGCATGAACTAGCCGCGTGGCGAGCTGCCGACGCCTCCGGGTGAATGACGGCATTCCAGACATTGACAGTCACAGTAGCGCCCGAGGGCAGGTGCTCGTGCGTCACCACGCGACCCCGATCCGCACTTACCCGGAACTAGTTCACCCCATAGACGTCAAATCGGATGCGAATGCTGGCTGAAATCGGGGGGTAGTCGCGGGTCACTTCCGGCGCGGGCCACTTCCGGCGGGGCCGCGCGGGGTCAGGCCTGCCGCGTGATGTCTTTCGCCCCGGCGGCAGCCAGCTGGCCGCAGGCGCCGTCGATCTCCCGTCCGCGGGTGTCCCGCACGGTCACCGGGATGCCCCGGCCAGCCAGGCGAGCCTCGAACTCTGCCGCCACGGCCGGGTCAGAGGCCGTCCACTTCGACCCGGGCGTCGGATTCAGCGGGATCAGGTTCACGTGGGCCAGGCGTCCGGAAAGGAGTCTTGCCAGCAGGTCGGCTCGCCAGGCCTGGTCGTTCACGCCGCGGATCATGGCGTACTCGATGGAGACCCGCCGGCCGGTCGCCGCCGCATATCCCCAGGCCGCGTCGAGTACCTCGGCAACCTTCCACCGGCGGTTGACCGGGACGAGCTCGTCGCGCAGCTCGTCGTCGGGCGCGTGCAGGGAAACCGCTAGCCGGGCCGAAAGGCCCTCGCCCGCCAGCCTGGTGATCGCGGGCACTAGGCCAACCGTCGAGACGGTGATCGCGCGCTGTGAGATTCCGAGCCCGCTAGGCACCGGGTCCGACATCCTGCGGATGGCGCGGAGCACGCTCGCATAGTTGGCCAGTGGCTCGCCCATGCCCATGAAGACGATGTTGGAGATCCGCCCTGGCCCGCCGGCCATCTCGCCGCGAGCCAGGCCGCGGGCTCCGTTGACGACCTGGGTGACGATCTCCCCGGTCGACAGGTTCCTGGTCAGGCCAGCCTGGCCGGTGGCACAGAACGGGCAGGCCATGCCGCAGCCAGCCTGCGACGAGACGCACATCGTCACCCTGCCGGGGTAGCGCATCAGAACGGACTCGACGAACGAGCCGTCGGCCGCGCGCCACAGCGTCTTGCGCGTCAGGCCGCGATCACAGGTCACCTCGCGGGTCGAGGTGAGCAGCGTCGGCAGCAGCGCCGCGGCCAGGCTGTCACGCACCGCGGCCGGGAGGTCCGTCATCTCGTCAGGCGACTGGGTGAGCCGGCCGAAGTAGTGCCGCGACAGCTGGTCGGCACGGTAGGACGGCTGCCCGAGGTCGGCGACAGCGGCGCGGCGGCCAGCGGTGTCGAGGTCGGCCAGGTGCACTAGCGGACGCACGCGAGCCGGACGACGTGCCCCGATCTCGGTGAGTTCCAAGCCAGTCCCCCTACGTATCTGCGCAGTTGCCACCTGATCGCCTGAATGTAGATAGATTTCCGTACCATGCAGACCATGCGCGGCAGGATCAGTCAGCCCAGGATATCCGCACAACCAGGACGGCCCGCGACGCTGCTGGAGAGCCAGAGCCCTTACGGCAGCCGGCGCGTGGCCGTGGAATACGACAGCCTGACAACTGCCGCCTACATGCTGGACGGCGACGACGCCGTCGCCGCGACCTGGCTGGCGAATCACCGCCGGGCGCCAGCCGAGATCAACCTGGCAGCGCTCGACGCCGGCCAGGCGCCCGAGATGCCCGAGGGCTACACCAAGCATCCCGACGGCCGGCCGCCGCTGAACACGCAGGCGCTGCGCGCCGTGTGGTTCGAAGAGGGCGACGGCGTGGCGATCTTCGAGGGGAACGACCTGCTCGCCGTCATCCCGGGCTGGTCGGATATGTCCAAGGGCATGCCTGGCTACAGCAGGGACGTGATCGGGCAGACACCGTTCGGCTGGTCGCTCGACGACGCCATGGAAGGGCTCGGACCGCGGGTATCCGAGGCCGCCGACTTCTGGCGGTGGCGGCTCGATCCGAACGCATGGGCGCAGTTCCAGCAGGGCATGCTCGGCCACCTGATGAGCCGGCTCGGTCCGGGGGCAGGCTACTGGGACGTATCGGGCTCGCGTCAGCCGCTCGTCGGCGTCTCCGAGCGTCCGCCGACTTCGCGCCGCCCTTATACGGTGCTGACCACCGTCGGGATGAGCTGCCAGCGGATGCCGGTAATCGAGCAGACCGGTGCCGGGGCGGCCGGCCGCGCCAGGATCGAGCTCGCCGTCGCCACGACGCTGCCGAGTAACCAGGCCGCCAGGATCTTCCTGTGGCTGGCGCAGTACCCGTGGCGCGAGATCGCCTGGCTGGGCACCGGGCAGGCGATCCGCTGGTATCACGAGCCGTCGACGTTCCCCCTCGGGAACGGCAACGAGGCGATCTTGTTCCTCGACAGCCCGGCGCGGCTGCTCGGACCGGAAGTGCCCGACCTGTCCGGTTTCACCGCAGCCGGAGAGCCGGTGAAATGGCTGTGGCTGATCCCGATCACCAATCGGGAGCGGCTGCTCGCCGACGGGCGGGGCGCCTCGAGCCTGGTGAACCAGATGGCCTCGCAAAGCCGCAGCTGGGTAGTCAGCTAGCCCGCACGGGCGCGCTCAGGACAGGAAGATCGTCATCAGCAGCCACGCGATCGGGGCGACGATCAGCATGGCGTCGATCCGGTCCAGGATGCCGCCGTGGCCCGGCAGTATCGAGGACATGTCCTTGGTGTTCAGGTCGCGCTTGATCATCGACTCGACCAGGTCACCCAGGGTCGCCGCGGCGACCGCCGCAGCTCCGAGCACCAGCCCGTACCAGGCCTTGCCAGGCAGCAGGTAGACCATCCCCAGTGCTCCGGCAGTCAGCGTCAGGACTACCGATCCGGCCAGTCCTTCCCACGTCTTCTTCGGGCTGATCGTCGGCGCGAGGGCATGATGGCCGAACAGGATGCCGGCGAAGTAACCGCCCGAGTCGCTGCACACGGTCAGGATCACGAAGAGCAGCGCGCGGTGGGCGCCATCTGACTGGGCGAGCATGAGCGCGACGAACGAAGCCATCGTCGGCAGGTAAAGCAGGACGAAGGTGCTGGCCGTGATGTCGCGCAGATAGCCGTCAGCGCCGCCGGGCAGGCGCCAGGCGAGCAGGACGACGAACGTCACCGCGAGCGCGGCGATCAGGTCCCTGGCGCCCTGCACGTAGCCGAGCGCGAACATCACCGCGCCGCCCGCGGCGATGGGGATCACCGGGATCGAGATCTGCCTGGTACTCAGTGCATGACGGATCTCCCAGAGCGCCACGGCGATGAAGACAGCGATGAGCGCGAGGAACGTGACCTTGACGGTCAGGAGCGTGACGATGACCAGGGCGCCGAGGCCCAGCCCGACCGCGATCGCGACTGGGAGGTTACGGCCCGTGCTGATCGTCTTCCGCTCGCTCACGTGGTTAGCCTTCCCTCCGCCCGCTAGCGGTTCGACAGCTAGCCGCCCTCTCGCCACCCGTTCGCCGGGTGCAGTATGCGAGATGTTCCTCTTTGAGGGCAAAGTTATACCTTTGAACGAAGCTGATCTCATGCTGGGGGCTGCACCCGCTGGACTCACACCTCCAGCAACTCGGCCTCCTTGTGCTTGAGCAGTTCGTCCACCTGAGATACGTAGGTATGCGTGATCTTGTCGAGCTCTGCCTCGGCACGCCGGCCGTCGTCCTCGCCAGCATCGCCGCTCTTGACGAGCTTGTCGATCGCATCCTTGGCGTGCCTGCGGATGTTCCTGATCGAGACCCTGCTGTCCTCAGCCTTGTGCCTGGCGACCTTGATGTACTCCTTGCGCCTCTCCTCAGAGAGCTCGGGAAAGACGACCCGGATGATCACGCCGTCGTTGGTGGGGTTCACGCCGAGGTCGCTGTTGCGGATCGCCCTGTCGATCGCGGTCAGAGATCCCTTGTCGAAGGGCGAGATCATGACCATCCGGGGCTCAGGCATATGGAAGGAAGCGAGCTGGTTCACCGGGGTCTGCGTGCCGTAGTACTCCGCGGTGATCTTGTTGAACATCGAGGGATGAGCGCGGCCGGTCCTGATATTCGCGAAGTCTTCCTTCGCGACCGAGACGGCCTTTTCCATCTTCTCCTCGGCCTCAAGAAGGGTCTCGTCAATCATTGCGGCTCCTGTCGTGACCGTCCTTAACGTGTGCGCCCTTGCGCTGCCCGTTCCGGTCGTGCCAGCTCCTGCCTACCAGCGTGCCAATCTCCTCGCCGCGGACAGCGCGCACGACGTTACCGGTGCCCATCAGGTCGAAGACCACGATCGGCAGGTCGTTGTCCATGCACAGGCTAACGGCAGTCGCGTCCATGAACTTCAGTTCACGGCGCAGGACCTCACTGTAATCAAGCCGGTGGAACATGCTCGCATCGGGCGTCATGCGCGGATCGGCGTCATAGACGCCTTCCACCTGGGTGCCCTTCAGCACGGCTTCGGCGCCGATCTCCAGAGCCCGCTGCGCAGCGCAGGTATCGGTGGAGAAGAACGGCGCCCCCAGGCCAGCCCCGAAGATGACGACCCTGCCCTTCTCCAGGTGCCTAATCGCCCGTCTCGGGATGTAAGGCTCGGCGACCTGCCCCATCGTGATGGCCGTCTGAACACGCGTCTCGATACCGAGTTTCTCCAGCACGTCCTGCAGCGCCAGGCAGTTGATCACGGTGCCGAGCATGCCCATGTAGTCCGCTCGTGCCCGGTCGATGCCGCGCTCGGACAGGACCGCGCCACGGAACATATTGCCACCGCCGACGACGACGGCGACCTGGACGCCAAGCCGCACCGCGTCGCGGATCTCGCGCGCGAAGTGCGATACGACGTCCGGGGCGATGCCAAGGCCCGCACCTCCCGCGAATGCCTCGCCCGATAGCTTGAGCACCACCCGGTGCCAGCGAAGGCGGCCTTCGTCCTGGCCGCCCTCGCTGGAAGCCTGCCCGGCGGCCTGACCGACGCTGCCGGTCACAGCACCGTCCCCCGACGAGGTGCTATCTGGCAACGCGCGCTCCTCTCGCCTGCGTGGCCGCCTTGGCGGTTTCTGCCGGCCGAGCCGCCGCCGGGCACGCGATCAACTGGCCTGCCCGATCTGGAACCTGGCGAAGCCGCGGACGGTCGC
The DNA here is from genome assembly GCA_036391385.1 of Streptosporangiaceae bacterium. Lineage (GTDB taxonomy): Bacteria > Actinomycetota > Actinomycetes > Streptosporangiales > Streptosporangiaceae > Chersky-822. The sequence continues at coordinate 652 of DASWAA010000065.1, read as the reverse complement.
CCCGGACTCGGCGAGCAGTTGCTTCACGGTCTTCTTGGTGTCGCGGACCGAGGGCTGCTCGACCAGTGCGACGTCCTTGAAGAAGGCGTTCAGCCGACCCTCGACGATCTTCGGGATCGCCTGCTCCGGCTTGCCCTCCTCGCGGGTCACCTGCTCGGCGATCCGCCGCTCGTTGGCCACGACGTCCTCGGGCACCTCGTCCCTGGAGACGTACTGCGGCCGCATCGCGGCCACCTGGTGCGCCACGTCGAGTGCGACCGAGGCACCGGCCTCGTCGAGGTCGACGAGCACGCCGAGGGTCGGCGGCAGGCCCGGGTCCGACTTGTGCAGGTAGGTAGCAATGTATCCGCCGGTGAACGCGGCGAAGCGGCCGAGTTCCAGCTTCTCCTTGAGCGAGGCGCTAGCCTCCTCGATCAGCTCGGAGGCGGTCTGGGCTTCTCGCACAGCCAGGCCGAGCACGGCCAGCCGGTCGGTGGCCCCCGACTTCAGGGCTGCCTGCGCGATGTCCGCGGCGACCTGCTGGAACATGTCGGTCTTCGCGACGAAGTCGGTCTCGCAGTTGAGCTCGACCAGGACTCCCGCAGTGGTGCCGTCCACGGCCGCGGCTACCAGGCCGTTGGCCGCCGTGCGGCCCGCGCGCTTACCGACGTCC
>DASWAA010000064.1:0-6087 GCA_036391385.1 Streptosporangiaceae bacterium | reverse complement strand
CGGAGAAATTCATGACTGGCGCTCCCGCAAGCCGATACTGCCTCAGTCTCGCCTTAGACGCTGCCCGCTCCGCGGCCTCCATTCCAGAGACCTAAGTCACGCCGTACCGGGACCGGCGCTGGTGTTGGGACCGGCGCTGGTGTTGTGACCGGCGCTGGTGCCGTTCCGCCGATTACGGGCCGACCTAGGTCCCTACCGCCGGCACGAACACCGAAGGCAGCGTTATCGCAGAGAGGAGCATGCAATGGACCCGCGCCTTAACCCCACCTGCCTGACCGGACGGAGCCTGTGCAAGGAGACCGATCTGACCGCGGACGAGTTCTTGTACCTGGTCGACCTGGCCAGCCACGTGCGGCAGGAGAAGCGCCGTGGCTTCCGGCACGATCGGCTGGCCGGGCGTAACCTCGCCCTGATCTTCGAGAAGGCATCCACCAGGACCCGGTCGGCCTTCGAGGTGGCCGCACATGACGAGGGCGCCAGCGTGACCTACCTGGGACCGGGTGAGTCGCAGTTCGGCCACAAGGAGTCGACGAAGGACACTGCGCGCGTCCTCGGCCGGATGTTCGACGGCATCGAGTACCGCGGATTCTCGCAGGAGACGGTGGAGACGCTCAGCGCCTGGTCCGGGGTACCAGTATGGAATGGCCTCACCGATTCCTGGCACCCGACGCAGATGCTCGCCGACATCCTGACCATGCGGGACCACGCGGCCGGACCGCTTGACCAGGTGCGCTACTGCTACCTCGGCGACGGCAGGAACAACACGGCGAGCTCGCTGCTGGTGACGGGAGCGATGCTCGGCCTGGACGTGCGGATCTGTGCGCCTGAGGCGCTCTGGCCGGTCCCGCAGGTGCACCAGCTAGCGGTCGACCTGGCGGCGAGCTCGGGCGCGGTGGTGACCGTGACCAGCAAGCTCGACGAGGCCCTCCCCGGCGCCGACTTCCTCTACACCGACGTCTGGCTGTCGATGGGGGAGCCGCCCGCGCAATGGGACGCGCGGATCGAGCAGCTGCTGCCGTACCAGGTCACCGCGCAGGTGATGGCAGCGACGCAGAACCCGGCGGTGAAGTTCATGCACTGCCTGCCTGCCCTGCACAACACCGACACCGAGGTCGGACAGCTGATCTTCGGCAAATGGGGGCTGACCGCGCTCGAGGTCACCGAGGACGTCTTCGAGTCGCCTGCGTCGATCGTGTTCGACCAGTCCGAGAACCGGCTGCACACGATCAAGGCGCTGATGATCGCGACGATCCCGGCATGAGGATCGTCGCTGCGCTCGGCGGGAACGCTCTGCTCGAGCGCGGTGAGCAGCCCGATTCCGACATCGCGGAGCGGCACGTCATCCAGGCGGTCGCCGCGCTCGCCCCGATCGCCGCGGCGCACGATCTGATCATCACGCACGGTAACGGACCGCAGGTCGGGATGCTCGCCCTGGAGAGCGAGCGCGACCCGGCACTGTCGCACCCGTACCCGTTCGACGTGCTCGGCGCGCAGACGCAGGGAATGATCGGGTACTGGCTGGTACGCACGCTCCGGCAGGTGCTGCCCGGCCGGGCTGCCGGGTGCCTGATCTGCCAGACGCTGGTCGATCCCGCCGACCCGGCGTTCGCCGATCCGGCCAAGTTCGTCGGCCCGGTCTACGACGAGGCCACCGCGCGCGAGCTGGCGGCCAGGAATGGCTGGTCGGTCCGGCCGGACGGGACCGCCTGGCGCCGGGTCGTGCCCTCACCCGAGCCGCGGGAACTGATCGAGCTGCCGATGATCACGACCCTGGTGCGGTCCGGCGCCATCGTCGTCTGCGCAGGGGGCGGAGGCATCCCCGTGGTGGCCGACGGAGACGGGGGGCGGCGCGGGGTCGAGGCGGTCGTCGACAAGGACTTGACCGCATCCCTGCTCGCCCGGCTGCTGCGGGCCGACGCGCTGCTCCTGCTGACCGACGTCGACGCGGTGATCGACGGCTTCGGCACGACCACTGCCCGGCCGATCAGGCAGGCGACTCCTGCGCAGCTGCGGGGCAGGGCATTCCCCAGCGGTTCGATGGGTCCCAAGGTGGAGGCTGCCTGCCGTTTCGTCGAGGCGACGGGCGGCATTGCCGCGATCGGCAGCCTGCGCGAGGCCCAGGCGGTACTCGAAGGGAGGGCCGGAACGGCGATCACGCCCAGCTGAGCGCATGCCGCAATCATCGCGGGCAGGTCAGCCGGCACAAGGTGCACAGCAACGTCGGTGCGAGGCGCGCAGCAACGCCAGCGTCCGCGTCCGCGTATCGCCACAGCCGCCGGCACGGCATACAGTTTGCCCATGACGGGCGAGATATCGCCGGCCGGGCGTACCGCCCCGGCCGAGCAGCTACGGGCCTCGCATGAGGATCGCGATCGGGTGATCGACGTGCTCCGCGTGGCCGCCGGAGACGGACGGCTGACGGCCGAGGAACTCGACGAGCGGCTGGAGGCCGCCTTCTCTGCGCGCACCTACGGCGAGCTGGCCGTGCTGACAGCGGACCTGCCGGCCGGCGGCCAGGCTCTGGCCCAGCCTCCGGCGGTGCCTAAGGACGTCGTGCGCATCGAATGCCGCAGCGGCAACACCAGCCGGACTGGCCGCTGGGTCGTGCCGCGGCGTCTTGAGGTGAGGATCACCGGCGGCAACGTCAGGCTGGACTTCACCGACGCCAGCATCAGTCATCCCTCGCTCCAGCTCGATGCCGAGGTGCGCAGCGGGAACCTGACCATCATCACCAGGCCCGGCATCGCGGTCGACACCGATGACGTGGTCGTGCGCAGCGGCAACATCAAGGTCCGCAGCCCGTGGGGCACCAGTGCCCCGGTCACCCTGCTGATCACCGTGTCCGGCCAGGTCCGCAGCGGCAACATCTCGGCCAGGCCGCCGCGGCGCACCTTCTGGCAGTGGCTACGCCGCCAGCCCAGGCCCTACGCCATCACGGCTGGCTGACCAGGCGCTCGAGCGCGGCCTTGAGCATCTTGGCGTAGACGATGCCGCCGCTCGGCTGCGGGTGGATGCCGTCCGGCCACAGCAGGTACGTGCGGTGCTCGATGGTCCGGTACCAGTTCGCGAGCACGACATGCGGATGGCCGGCGACGGCGGCCGCGAGCGTGCTGTTGACCTCCTGCTCCCACGAGCGCGCTTCGTAGGTGTTGACCAGCACGAGCTTGCGATTCGGTCCGATCTCGGCGAAAAGCTGGCTGATCTCGCCCGTGGTCACGGTCCCGTTGGTACCGAGCCCGACGACCACGATCGGCCGCAGCAGCCCCCTGGCCTTCAGGTCGGCGATCACCTGCAGGCCGGTGCTGAACTGCCTGCCCACCATCGCGTCGATGTAGAGCCCTGGCAGTGCCTGCTGCAGGGCAGGCGTCGACGCCACCATCACGGAGTCACCCACCGCCGTCACCTGCTGCCCGTTCACGGCGACGGGCGACGGGCTGGCAGACGGACTCGACGTGGCCGACGCTGAGGCGTGCGGCCTGCCGTTCCGGTGCTGCCTGCCAGTGACAGGCGTCAGGCTGGCATGTCGCGATCCTCGCAGCGACGCGGCGTGGGCATTATCGGCGGCATTACCCGGTGCCGAGAAAAGGCGGATCCCGGCGACTACGCAGACCATAAGAACGCCGGCCAGCGCGCCCCCGCGCAAGACGGACGATGCCCGGCTCGGCTGCCGGCGCCTGCTTCGCGGTCTACGCGAACGTCTGTGTCTAGCCATAAGAATTGCACTGAGATTGCGCTGCGCTCAGGACATCACCTGCCAGGTTACCTGCAGCTACTCCCTGACATAGCCATAAGGGCGATGCGGCGGGCCTGGCGCGGCCGATAACATGCCAGGTGTCAGAGATGACCTACCTGAGCGGAATGCCTGCGATATGACAGCCACAGCGGACCAGGCTCCCGACGCCGGCCCGGCTGCTCTGGCCAGCGCCGACGGTGCGGAGCCGCACGAGCCGAAGCGTGCCATGGGCATATCCATCTGGATACTCGAGCACTCGCAGGACGTCGTGACGGTGCTCATCGGCGTCGTCCTGATCTTCCTCGCGGCAGCACTGCTGATCTCCGGGATCGTCGAGTTCGCCAGCAGCGCGCATCCGATCGCGGAGTCGGCCAAGGCCCTGCTTGACCGTGCGCTCTTCGTCCTGATCCTGATCGAGATCGTGCACACGGTCGTGCTCTCGCTGCAGGCGCACCGCCTGATCGCCCAGCCCTTCGTCGTGGTCGGCCTGGTCGCCGTCATCCGGCGGATCCTGCTCGTGCTGAGCAGCGCGAAGCCGACCAGCCCGGCCGAGCTCGGGCTGCTGATCGGCATGGTCGCGGTCTTCGTCGCCGGACTGATCGCGGTCAGCAGGTTCGAGCGCCGAGCCGACGAGCACGACCAGATCTGACGCGCCCCACGCGACTCAGGCCAGGAACGACAGCCGGACGGTCCGCTCGGGATTGTCGCGGTTCAGGTCCACCAGCGCGATCGACTGCCAGGTCCCGAGCGCGAGCGAGCCGCCGATCACCGGCACGACGGCGAACGGCGGCACGAAGGCTGGCAGCACGTGCGACCGCCCGTGGCCGCGCGAGCCGTGGGAGTGCCGCCACCTGTCGTCGGCGGGGAGCAGTTCGGCGAGGACCGCGAGCAGGTCGTCATCGCTCAGCGCGCCGAGTTCCATGATCGCGAGGCCAGCGGTGGCGTGCGGTACGAAGACGTGCAGCAGCCCGTCGCCACCACGCGCTGCCTCGCCAGCGAAATCGGCGCACTGACTGGTGATGTCCTGGATCTGATCGCTGCCGCCCGTACGGAGCCTCAAGGTGGTGGTCTTCATCCGGGCCGCTCCTGCATCCGCCGCCGACGGCGAGGCGATTATCGACAAATTGATATTGGCGCCGATGACCCATGCCTTCAGGCCGGGCCCAGCGTACCGGGCCCGGCCTGAAGGTCTGGCTTACTGAGAACGGGAGGTTGTGGCCATCCCGTTCTGCCAGGCGCTGGCTCCGGCCGTCGTGGCGGCCTTGGCCTGAGCGATCTTCCGCTTCACGATCTGGCTTGGCGGCTCCTGCTGCGCCATCACCCAGCGCCGGATCGCGCTGACCATCGCCGTACCGGTGATGGTCATGCCGCAGATGCTGATGAGGCCCCCGGTCGCCACGAGAGCGAAGCCGACGACCATCGCCTTGGAGTTCGCTGAACTTACCTGCATGCCGGTCATGGATGACCGAGTGCTCGTCATTGTCTCCCCCGAGTGTCTGTCGTGCTCAGCTTCTAGGCCTTCCCGCACTCGCGGGCGGCCACTCACCCGTACCGGGTGATGTCCGGGCACCCGCGAGCCGTCCGGACCTCAGCGAGCTCGGGGACCTGCATCGTCACCGCGGGTCGCGCATCCTTTCCTCGCGGCGCTTTGTCGCGCCCGATCACGGCTGGCATGCTGTGCGGATGACCGAGCACCGTGCGGCTGCTGGCCGCCAGCCCGCGAGCACCGCACCAGCAGGCAGCGGGCCAGCAGGCAGCGGGCCAGCAGACAGCGGGCCAGCAGGCAGCGGGCCAGAAGGCAGCGACGCGACGGGCAGCGATACGCAGGACGGCACGCGCCGGGCCAGGCTCTGGGTCGCGGCAGAGGTCAGGGGAGTGCCCCTTCGGGCCATACTCGCGACGGTCGCGGTCGTCCTGATCGTCTATCTCGCCGCCAAGGTCGTCTACCGGCTCCGCGAGGTCATCCTGCTGCTCGTCGTCTCAGGCTTCGTCGCTCTGCTGCTTAACCCGCTCGTGGCTGCGCTGCAGCGGCGGGTTCGGCGGCGCGGTCTCGCAGTAGCGGCCGTGACTGCCCTCGCCGTGCTCGTCTTCGCTGGACTCGCGGCGGCATTCGGCTATCCGCTGGTCAACGGGATGACCCACCTGGCTGCCGACCTGCCGGCCTATGTCAGCAGGGCTGAGCATGGCAAAGGCTGGATTGGCCACCTGGTGATCAGGTACCACGTCCAGGCCTGGGCGGTGAGCAACGCACCGAAGCTGGCCGGCTATGCCAAGAACCTGGCCAACCCCGTCCTGAGCGTCGGCAAGGGTGCCATCAGCCTGGTGATCCAGTTGCTGACCATCTTCGTCCTGGT
>DASWAA010000063.1:0-6917 GCA_036391385.1 Streptosporangiaceae bacterium | reverse complement strand
CCCCGCGCGATCGCCTACGAAGCCTGGGTGCCGAAGACCGCGATCAAGGGCATCGCCAGCCATGCCTTCTACCGCTTCCTTTACGTGAAGGAACTGCCCGCAGGGGACGTCTCCGCACGCCAGATGGCCCTGGCCAGGGCCGACCTGAGGACGCTGCACGTCGGCTGGGTGATCGAGTGGCGCAACGTGTGGACCCAGCACCACCCGTGGGCGCGGTACAAGCGGGTCACCAACTACCTGGAGGCTCTCGGGTTCCGGCACACCGGCAGTGCGTGCGCGATCAACACAGTCGCGGGCGCCAAGTGCCCTGGCGGCTTCCGCGTCTGGCTGTTCCAGTACCAGCCTGGCAAGCCGGGCTAGGCCGACGAGGGGGTAGGCTCCGCCGATGAGCAAGAGCAAGGACCGGGCCGAGAGCCAGCCGCCCGCCAAGGCACCGGCACCCGCCAAGGCACCGGCACCCGCCAAGGCACCGGCGAAGGACCAGTCGGGGGCTGCGGCCGAGCCTGCCTACGCCGAGCCGCCGCGGACGATCGTCATGGCAGCGCGGCTGATGTACGCCGGTGCCGGCCTTACGGCGATCGGCCTGATCGCCGACGTGATCCAGATCTCGGCGAGCACCATCAGGCGGGCGGGCCACCACGTCACGGCCCAGCAGGCGCACGCCACCAAGAGCGCGCTGATCACGTCGGTCGCCTTGACGGCCCTGATCGAGATCGGCCTGTGGATCTTCACGGCCAGGGCGAATCGGGCCGGCCTTTCCTGGGCACGGATCATCGCCAGCGTGCTTGCCGGAATCAGCACGATCCTGGCCGTGACCACGATTCTCGGCACGGCCGGCCTGACGCAGAAGGCGTTCATGGCGGTCACCTGGCTGGTCGGTGCCGCGGCCGTCTACCTCCTGTGGCAGCGCTCGTCCAGCGACTACTTCAGCACGCCGACCGCACCATCACGACCGCCGCGGCCCGGACGATCCGCACCGCCCGTACGTCCCGTATCACCGGGCCGTACGGTGCCGTCCGACCCGGCTGGCGGCTCCGCCAGGTCAGGCCGGTCGGCTGCCTCGGCCAGGTCAGGCAGGACAGCCGGCGACTGATCCGCCTGGGCAAGCTGAGCGGTGAGCCGCCGCCAGGCCAGGTCCGCACCCGAGGCCAGGCAACCGTCCACTACGGCACTCGTTCCGAGCGCGCTGACCCTGATCTCGGGCAGCACCGGGGCGATCCGGATCAGTTCGGCGGTCACCGCGGCGGCGAAGCCGGGCGCCTGACCTATACCTCCGCCCAGCACGACCAGCCCGGGGTCGACCACCGTGACGATCGCGCAGACGGCCTTGGCCACCGAGCGTGCCTCGGCGGCCACGATCGCGGCCGCGCGCTCGTCCCCGGCCGCGGCCGCCGCGAAGACCGCCCTGGCCGACTGGGTGCGCAGGCCCGCCTGCCGGGCGGCGCGCACGATCGCGGCGGCGGAGCTTCCCGCCTCCAGCGTGCCGCGCCTGCGAACCTCGTCGCCGGCGGCGGCGCCGGGACCGTCGGTGATCGGCAGGAACGCTATCTCGCCCGCCACGCCATGCGCTCCCCGGTGCAGCTGTCCGCCGAGCACTAGTCCCATCCCGATGCCCGTGCCGATCGAGACGAATACGAAGCTCGCGAACTCCCGGCCGTGCCCGTGCTCCCGCTCGGCCAGGGCCGCGGCGTCTGTGTCGTTCTCCACGACGAGGTCGTCGCCGAAGGCCGCCCTCAGCTCGGCAAGCACCTTCGGCCTGTCCCAGCCCGCCAGGCCGCCAGCCAGCGTGATCGCGTCGCGCATCGGGTCGTAGACGCCCGGGCTGCCGAGCACCGTCTGCGTCACGTCCGGCCGGGCGACACCAGCGGCGGCGCAGATGCCGTCGGCGAGCCTGATCAGCTCGCCGACCCGCTTACTCACGCTCGCCGCCGGGGACCGGGTCTCCGCCTTTGCCCTGATCTCGCCAGTCAGGTCGGCGATGGCGCCGCGCAGGTACTCGTGCCCGATGTCCAGCCCCAGCACATAGCCGGCTTCCGGCCTGATCTCGTAAAGCACCGCCGAGCGGCCAGGGACGCCCGTCCGCTGGCCAGCCGTCCTGACCAGACCGGAGCGCTCGACGTTGGCCAGTGCCAGCGACACGGTCGGCTTCGACAGTCCCGACAGCCGCGCCAGGTCGGCCCGGGAGCACAGGCCAAGCTGGCGAATCTGGTTGAGCAGAAGCTGCTCGTTCATCGTCCGCATCAGCTGCGGGCGGGCGGGCCGCAGGGTTGCCCCGGCTCGGCCAGCGCCGGAATGGCCCACTCCGGCGGCGACCGCCTGGCCGTGGCCCGCCACGTCGTCGGGGCTCGAGTTCATCGGCCTGGTCAGCTACCTCAGGTAGGCGAGATGCTCGCCGTGCTGGTCGATGTAGTCGGCCATGAGCTCCCTGGCCGCCGTGATCCCGGGCACCAGCGGATGCTGGGCGAGCGCGACCGCCGCGAGGTTCGCATCGCCCGACAGGGCGGCATCGACCACGCCGCGCTCGTACTCCTTCACGGCCATCATCAGCGCACGTGCCGACCGCGGCAGGTCGGCCGTGTCACGCCTGGTCAGCCCGTCGGTGTCCACCCTGGCAGGCACCTCGACGACGTCATCGGCGTCGAGGAAGCCGAGCGTGCCGTCGTTGGGGACGTTGACGATCACGTCGCTCGCACCCCGGCCGGCCAGGCCGTCGATCACCCGCAGCGCCAGGCCCTCGTAACCGCCGAGGTCGCCGGCCTCGATCGGGACGGTGCCGGCCGCGAGCCGCGCCGCCCTGGCCTGCTCCTGCCCGCTGTCCCCTGCCGTGTCGGTCCGCATGTAGGTGTCGTGCCTGACGCCGATCACGGCGGCGTAGGCCGACCAGGCCGCGTGCACGTCGGCGTCGGCGAAGGCACGCCCGATCGCGGCCAGCAGCTCCGCATTGAGCGCGAGCACGTCCTGCCCGCGGCTCGATCCAGCCCGCGCGACCTCGTCCAGGTAGCGCCTGGAGTCGTAGTAGTAGTACACGTACTCGGTGGGGATCGCGCCGACCCGGCGTACCAGGTCAGCGTCGAACGCGCCGAACCGATGATCGAACCGCCGCAGCTCGTCGAACCTGGAGATCAGCTCGGGCATCAGGTCCTTGCCGTCCACCTCGAACGAGCTCACCCAGCCCAGGTGGTTCAGCCCGCCGTAGCCCGCCCGGACCCGGCCGGCCTCGAGCCCGCCGATCGCTCCGGGGCCGGCGGCCTGGCCGTCGGCGATGCCAAGTGCCGAGACAGCGAATCTCGCGAGGTCAGCGATCGTCCCTGACGGGGTGTCGCAGACGCCGACGGCGCGCACCTTCCCGTGCGCGCTGATCGCCTGGGTGATCAGCCCGGCCGGGTTGGTGAAGTTGACCAGCACCGCGCCCGGTGCGTGCACGCTAAGCAGGTCACAGTAGGAGAGCACTACCGGGATCGTCCGCAGGGCCATCGCGCAGCCGCCAGGGCCCGTCGTCTCCTGGCCGACGATCCCGCGCCGCAGCGCCACCTGCTCGTCGATCACCCGGCCGCGGTCACCGCCAGCCCTGATCGCCGAGAAGACATAGTCCGCGCCGGCGAAGGCCTGCGCCGGGTCGGCTGTCACGGTGACGACCCCAGGCTGCCCGAGCACCCCGGCGACCTCGACCGACAGCCTGCCTGTCGTAGCGCGCCTGGTGGCGTCCGGCTCGAGCAGGCAGATCTCGTCGAAGGCCCCCGGCCGACTCGCCAGGACCGCGCGGACGAAGGCAGGCATCCGCACCCCGCCGCCGCCGAGAACCGTCAGCTTCATCGCATCTGCCCTCTCCTCATCAGCGCCCCATCAGGTCCGCTGCTCAGCCGCGGCGAGTGCCGTGGCCACGTCGCTGACAACCATCGGCCGCAACGGCCAGCCCGCACCGGTCCCGGCCGCAGCGACCTCTCCGACCCCGCCGAAGCGCCCGACGGCCTGTGAGCCGGCGGCATTGGCTACGACGGCCGCCTGGGGGACGCTCGCCCCGCCGATCAGCGCGGCGATCATTGCCCCGGCGAAACTGTCGCCCGCCCCGGTCAGGTCGCGGACGGTGACCTGGCCGACCCCTTCCCGCACCTCGGTAACCGCGCCGTCAGCGCCGCCTGCGACGATCGCACCAGCCGCTCCCCTGGTCACCACAAGCTGGGTGCCCCAGGCCGCGGCCAGGCCGACGGCCTGCTCGATACCGGCCGCACCGGTCAGCCTGCACAGCTCGTCGGAGTTCGGGACGAAGATGTCGGCGAGCCGCACGCACTCGATCACGGCCTCGCGCTCGCTGGCGTCGCCGAACGACGTGTCGAGCACGATCTTGCAGCCAAGCTCACGCGCTTCCCGCAGGAACCCGGGCACCCGCCGCCCGGCGTGCAGGTAGCACCAGGCCGGGCGTTCCCTGCGCAGCACGGAGCGCCATCGCTCGACCTCGGCCGGCTCGTGCCCGGCGGCCGACGGCAGGTGGGTGACAAACCCGCGGTCGCCGTCGAAGTTCAGCACCACGGTGATCCCCGCGGACGGCCCGGCCACCCGCGCCGACGGCGACACGTCTACTCCCGCGGTCGCGCAGTGCTCGGTCACCACCTGCGATCCCATGTCGTCTCCAAGCAGAGTGCACAGGCCAGCGCGCACTCCCGCGCTGGCCGCTGCCGTGGCGCTGGTGACGGCGCCGCCGCAGGAGATCGCGAACTCGTCGGAGAACACCTCCTCGCCCGGCTCGGGCAGCCTGCCCAGCTGGCCGAAGACCAGCTCGAGGAAGACCTGGCCGAACGAGATCATGTCCACCGCGTACAGCCTCCCGCCGCGCGATCAGGGTCCTTACGGCTCCAGAGTTCATGCGCCAGATCACGTTTCGGCCACGGACTCTGTTACCCGCAGGATAGTTAGGATACTGTCCTAACAATCTCAGCGATAGCGTTGCCCGACATCGTTACTCAACTGGCAGGGTCATGAGGGCCGACGAACCCAGTGCTCCCGCGGGGACCGCGCGAGCCAGGTGGACTACGAAGGTCACTGCGGACGATTACGAACGACCCCAGATCCCGAACATCCACGACAAACATGATGGTAACTGGCACCATCGTCGACGGTGGCACCGTCGGCACCAGGCCAGCCGGACCCACTCCCCGGCTGACCACCGTCCGGCGCGCGCGGGCCAGCCGAGACGGGACCTCCCGATAGCTATGCGCATTCACGAAGGGCCGAAGCTATGAGACGCGTTACCAAACTCGGGGCCGTCATCGCACTCAGCCTGCTAGCCGCGGCCTGCGGCTCAGGCGGCTCGGGCACCGCGCCGTCAGGCGCCAGCGGTGTCCTGACCATCGACAACGAGAGCGGCGCGAACTGGACCTGCAACTTCAACCCGTACAACCTGTCGGACGTGTGGCTGTCGCTCGGGCCGGTCTACGAGCCGCTGGTCTTCGTCAACACGCTGCAGAGCGCGAAGGCGACCCCCTGGCTGGCCAAGAGCTGGGCCTGGAGCAACGGCAACAAGACGCTGACCTTCACCATCCGCAGCGGGGTGAAGTTCTCCAACGGCACTCCGATGACCGCCGCTGACGTGGTCTACAGCTACAACCTGCTCAAGCAGAACAAGGTCCTGGACATCAACTCGATCTGGTCGGTGCTGTCCAGCGTGACGCAGCAGGGCTCGGACCAGGTCGTGATGACCTTCAAGGCCCCGGCGGTGCCGTACTTCTACTACATCGCCGACCAGGTGGCGATCGTGTCGCAGAAGATCTGGTCGAAGGTCTCCAACCCGGTGAAGTACCCCGATACCAACCCGATCGGCACCGGCGCCTTCACGGTGAGCAGCAAGACCTGCACGCCGCAGAACATCTCTTACAAGGCCAACCCGAACTACTGGCAGCCCGGCAAGCCGAAGATCGCCACCGTCAACTACCCGGCGTTCCTGTCGAACGACACGGCCAACACCTACCTGGCCAACGGCAACGCTCAGTGGGGCAGCCAGTTCATCCCGAGCATCAGCAAGTTCCTGGCAGGCCAGCCCAACATGAAGTGGTGGTTCCCGCCGGTCGCCAACGTTTCCATCTTCATCAACCTGAAGGACCCGCTGCTGAGCAATGTCGCCGTGCGGCAGGCGATGGCCTACGCGATCAACCGGCAGAAGGCGTCACAGCTCGGCGAGTTCGGCTACGAGCCGGCCTCGAACCAGACGGGCATCGTCACGCCGACGTTCTCGAGCTGGCTGAACACCGCTCAGGCGGCCAAGTTCGGCAACAATTACGCCTACAACCCGGCCAAGGCGATTCAGATCCTGACCGCGGCCGGATTCAAGCGGGGCTCGGACGGTATCTTCGCCAAGAACGGCCAGAAGCTGTCCTTCACCATCGTCAACAACGGCGGCTACTCGGACTGGGTCAACGCGGTCAGCGTCATCATCGCCGACCTCAAGAGTGTCGGCATCGCGGTGACGCCGCAGAACCTGTCAGGCACCTCCTACCAGGCCAAGCTCTACGCCGGGCAGTACCAGCTCGGCTACGGCAGCGAGACCGGCGGGCCGAGCCCTTACTACGAGCTGCGCCAGTGGCTGTACTCGGCCAACTCGGCTCCGATCGGCACGCCCGCCGGATCCAACTGGGAGCGGTACAGCAACCCGGCCACCGACGCGCTGATCAACTCCTACGGTGCGACCACGGACCCGGCCACACAGCAGCAGATCGTCAGCAAGCTGGAACTGGTCATGCTGCAGGACGTACCGGTCATCCCGGTCACCGAGTCGGTCGACTGGTTCCAGTACGACACCGCGGCGTTCAGCGGGTGGCCGTCGCCCGCCAACCCCTACGCCCAGCCGGGCGCGTACAACTATCCCGACTGGGGTCAGGTGATGCTGAACCTGACGCCGAAGAAGTAACCGGCTAGCTGCGGGCGTG
>DASWAA010000062.1:0-12832 GCA_036391385.1 Streptosporangiaceae bacterium | reverse complement strand
TGTGCTGGCGCCGGCAGACCAGCTGACCTTGATGTCCTGCTCCGGGCCTTCCTTCTGCGCGGCGATCGGCAGCTCGTCCAGTCCGACGGCGAGCGGTCGCCCGTTCGGTGAGGTGTGGCGGGGAACAGCGTGGCAGCTCGTAGCTGGAAGGTACGTCACCAGGCGTGCGACGGGTCCCCGGCGGTGAGGGCGTCGTCGTCGGCCAGGATCTGCCGCTGCAGGGCCTGCAGGACCGGCCCGGGGTCGATGCCGTGATTGTCGGCGAGGTATGCCCTGGCGTGCTGGTAAGCCTCCAGCGACTCGGCCCGCCGCCCGCAGCGGTAGAGCGCGAGCATCAGATGCTCCCAGCTTCGCTCGCTCTGGGGGTATGTCGCGGTGTCCGCCTCAAGATCGGCAAGCAGGTCGCGATGCTGTCCGAGCGCGAGGCGCGCTACGAAAAGGGCCTCGCGGGCCGAGCGCTGCTCCTCGATGAGCTTATGCACCGTGGCCATCATCGCGGGTCTACGCGGGACGTCGGAAAGTGGCGGCTCGACCCACAGCCGCAGCGCCTTAGTCAGCGTCGCGACTGCCTTGTCGTGGTCGCCATTGTCAAGTGCCTGCGTGCCGATCGCGGCTAGAAACCGGAACTCATCCAGATCGAGTTCGCCCGGCTGAACCTCCAGCAGGTAGCCATGCGCTTCACGCTTCACACGCTCCTCGGGAGCAAGCAGCCCGCGCAACGACCAGATCAACGTCCGAAGCGATCCCGTGCCATTAGGTGCCGTGTCATCGCCCCACACCAAGCTGATCAGATGGTGAGCCGTAAGGGCCTGGTTGGCGTTCAGGAGCATGACGGCCAATAAATTGCGCTGCAGTGCCTGCGGCACCTCGATCACAGCTCCGTTCCGCCGTAACAAGGGCGAACCAAGTAACTCAAATCTCACCGGAGATGGATCCTTCCAGCTCGGTCGTTGGTGCTGGCTAGCCAGCACCAATCGTGGACAGCCGCACACGTGGCCGAATAGGGCTGAAAGTCACTCTCCGATCAGCCGTTCAGTACTTGACAGTCAGCTGACACTCGGCTGACAGCTGACTGACACATGTGATGTAACACTAGAAATCGGGTTAAAGGTGCGCGGCACGATTCCGAAGGGCCGCGCCTGGCACAAGGAGGTGCCCTCATGAAAGTGAGAATCGGAAGGATTGCCCTCGCGGCAATCGGGACAACGACGCTGACAGCGTTTATGACACTCGGCGCCGGGATCGCCGCGAACGCGAGCAGCACGCACAACAGCCCGAAGAAGATCGCCATGACGACCCATTTCAAGAAGTCCAACTTCCGGACCCCGGTCGGCCCTGCTTCCAGGGTTGGCCAGGTCACACCCGACGTGACCGGAAGCAATGGCCAGATGAATGGCTACAGCTATATCACCATTACGCCGCATAACGGCTCATCTGGTGGTTTCAACATGGGCTTCAGCTCAAGTTATGTATCCGGGTGCGACTTCTGGTCGTGCTGGCGCAATGTCAACTCCGGCAACTCGTACACGAACTGGCTCGGCTCGTCTCCGTACGACGCGTCGAGCATGGGACTCACCGATAACATCTGGGTCGGTGGCGTCGCCATCTCGGTCAGCATCGGCTCGGGCGGCGGATTCGGGATCTCCGTCAGCAACAGCACGGTGACCTTGTCGTCCAGCTACGGGCCGACCTGGCAGATCGCTCACAACTACTACAACGTCGATTTCAGCACTCACGTCGCGATCTGGGGTCCGTACCAGAACGCCAATGCGTCTGCGAGTTTCACCTGGCAGACGTTCTACAACAACATCAACTGACCGCTTCGGAGCCCGTTGGGGGGATCCCCAGCGCGGGCAATGGAGATCCCCCCAACGGCCGAATACTCACCAGCGCCCATCCGAAAGCGGAGGTAAATCCGATGTCGAAGGCGCATCGTCCAGACGTCGGCTCATCATCGGCGACCGGCAAGGTCACGCATCCCGCCCTGGCCATCTTGTGCGCTGCGGGCCTGGCAGCCGCGGGATGCTCAGCACCGGCAGCCAGGCTGTCGCCGCCCATCCCGGCTGGCGGAATACGGACGCCCTCGCACTGGGTTCAGGCCTGCGCGGTTTCCGCGCGGGAGATCGCCGCGATGTGGGCCCCGACCTCGGGCGGGTTCTCTGACGTGCCGTCGTTCGCTGCCGAGCCCTCGCTGTATCGCACGTCATGGTCGCTGCAACTGGCGGCCCGGGCGGGAGTGCCGCTCCGCGGGCTCGACCGCGCCGCCGTGACTCGCTGGCTGCTCGGTTACCTCTCGCACTCCGGCTCGCACAACACCGACGCCGGACTCGACACCGTCACCCGCATCTACCTCGTCGCGGGGGCGCTGACCAGTCTAGGCGTGCGGCCGCCTCGCTCACTGACCCACGCGCTGCTGCCGCTTCGCTCGGGCGCACTGTACCGGCCGAAGGCAGGGGCAGCACCGAGCTGGCCCGCCACCTATCTCGCGGTCCAGGCGTTGTCCGACGCGGGGCAGCCGGTGCCGGCGCAAGTCGGGCGGGCGGCGGCCGCTGCGGCACCGGGGTTGCTCGGTGCGACTAGCACGCAGGTCATCCTCGGCCGGGGAATACCCGTTTTCGATACCTTGCTGCGAGCCGGGCTTCCGCTTGCTGCGGGCGTCCAGAGCCTCCAGCGCACGCTGGCAGGCTGGCAGGCTCAGATAATCAGGCTTGGCCCGTCGGGCCCGGGCCTCGGTGTCCTGGTCGCGCTTCAGGAAATGGCCGCGCGGGCCAGATTGTCCCTGCCCCGTGTCCCGGCTGCGTTCGTCACCTCGCTCCGAACTCGGTCCGGCTACTACTCGTTCAGCCCAGGGCTGAGGCAGGGCGACCCTCAGGTGAGCTTTGACGCCGTCACTCTCGGCGCGGTTCTGCCCGCTGCGGCAAAGTCGACGATAGGTCTCGGAATGGTAGCGCAAGGATGGCTCGGCACCTTCTCGGAGCCGGGCATCCTCAGCACGTTCCAGGCGGTCTTCGCCGACTGGGAATGCGGGATCGTGCCGCACACCAGGGAGATGCCCGCGGTGATCCGTTCGTGGCTGGCTACCGTGGTGGGCCACGGACAAGGCCCGGCGGCACCCAGTCAGGGCAGTGCTGACGACCTGGGCAGGGTGTGCTGGCTCGCCCGCGTCTACGGCGTTGCCGTTCCAGCAAAAGAAGCGGCAGTAATATCTCACAACGTGCTGACCGCGATCCGGCTTGGGGTTCATGCGGCGCAGTCCGGCCGCGCGCAGCTTGGCATGGACCTAGTGGATGCCCGGGATTGTCAGGTCGGCCTTGGCGCTGCCCTGCGATCTGAGGTCCTGGCGGGCCTGGTCACCGCTCAGCCGCTAAGCGCGGCCGATGCGTTCGATCTCTACACGGCCGGCCGACTGCTGCACGATCAGTCACTGGTCAGCCGGGCAACTCGGTTCTTCGCCGGGCTGCGCGCCGGTCAGGCGTTCAGGTTCAGGACCGGCCAGAATATTCCGCCGGATCTGATCTCGACCTGCTACGGGCTCGCGGTGACGCCTGCGGCGAGCCGGCGAGATCTGCGTGCCGTATCCGCTGCCTTCAGGACCCCGTGGGGACCCGCCCTGCTGATGCTCGCCGCCCAGTCCGGGCAGCCGGCCCAGCAGCCCACAGTGGATCTTGCCTCGCTTGCGTTCGGTATTGCCATGGCGTCAGGAAGTTCTCCGGCTCAACCTTTGATCTGACTGGGATGCGGGGTGACTGAGGTGCGGACGGCGACGGAGCTCAGAGAGCGGGGTACGCGGCATACGGTGATTACCAGAAGGGCCGGGCGCAAGGTCCTGGCAGCAGGAGTCCTGCTACTCGCGCCGGTGCTGGCCGCGTGCGGGGGGCCAAGACCCGTCAGCCAGGCGTCCCGTGTGGCCGCTCTGTTCACGAAGGCCGCGGCGCAACTCCAGCGCGCGGGCGTCGGCAGCACGTCCGCGCACGTACTGGCGGACTCGGCGCACTTTTCCAGCGGGTCGACGGTCAGCTTGTGGGTGACTGCCCCTGCCCACGGAATCGGGGCCGCTGGCCGCTGCTTCTACCTGTATGTGGATCATGGCGGCCACGGCGGGCCCTTCACCGCGGGCCGGTGCGGAATGCCACCTGACCGAGTCACGCTGCACCGGATTACCTCCGCGGCAACGGGCGACATCGTGGTCGGGACGACCGGAATGCTGGCATCAGCGGCGGTTCGGATCGAAGCCGCCGGGCATTCAGCGCTGCGGCGGGTAACGAGTGGTTACTTCCTGATCCCGGCCAGCTTGTCGTCCTACGAGAGCTTCAACCTGACCATACTCGACCGGAACAACCGAGCGTTGCGGGTGGTAACCGGCGCGAAAGCCACACCTGGACTCTAGGGATACGTTGATCCCGGCCGAACACCTGCCACTTCCTAAAGGACCAGGTCACAGGTGTGACACGCTCAGGTCTTCGAGCAGGGCATCCAGGGTGAGCTCCTCCTCGACGCGCAGGTTGTGGCGTCGCATAGCTGCCGCCAGGGCGGGGTCCCATGGCGTGGCGGTCGGCTGGCCGACGAGCGTCGCGTGCGGCGCGGACGGTCGGACCGCGGAAACGGCGGCTTCGTAGGCATGGTGGTCATACCGCCACGGCTGCCAGTTCACCTGGTGGCGTACCGCACTGGCGATCCGGACGCCTCCCCAGTCGAAGTCGCCGTGGTAACCGAAGTCGGCGCCGCCGGCTGCGAGCAGCGCGAGCAGCTGCCATCCGGCGGCGGATGGCCGCCCGCCGACGCAGACCAGCGGGCCGCACTCCGCGCCAAGCTCGTCTGCGGCGGCGGCGACCACGACCGGGTTCTCGCAGATCCGCACCCGGCCTGCCGACAGCGGCCCGTCATGGCAGCGCAGCATTCGGAGAGTCAGAACGGCCGGCTGCCCGGCCTCACGGCACGTCGCCAGCATGCGCCCCAGGGCCGTCCGGGTATTGCCGGGCAGGCCGACGCAGAGCACTAGCGAGGAGAGCTCGTCGAGGTAAACGCCGACGGCGGCCCATGCGGTGCGCCGGGAGTCGGAGCTTCCTCCGACCGCGAATGGCAGGCCGGCCAGCGCGCGGACCGCCGACAGCGCGAGTGTGCCGACCGGGCGTCCGTCGTCTAGGACGTGCGCGTCACCGCAGCATTCGGCAGCGAGCCGGCCGATCGAGATGCCGCGCGACGGCAGTCGCGAGAGGACGGCCGCGACCTGGCCAAGCAACTGCCGTGCCTGGTCCGGCTCAGGCGCGAGCCGACGCACGACTCCGGTGGAGTCGAGCCATTTCCGCCATGAGGCCAGATCGGCCCGGCCGTCCACGACGGCGTCCAGTGGTGCGAACGCGGCGGCCCAGGCGGCCGCAAGTTCGGCCCGCTCGCGGTGCCGGTCCCGCAGCGGGCCGGCCAGGCGGGTCACCGCCTCGGCCAGCCCGCCCGGTGCGGCGCCGCTGTCTCGCAAGATCCGGTCCACTTCGGCCAGCGACACCGACAGCGATGTTCCAGAGCGGGCGGCTCGCCCAGTCAGCCGCTCGGCGGCGCGCCGCTGCTCCATGCTGGCGGAGGGCAAGATAACCATGCCAGTCAGAGGCCGGCCGTCTTCGAGCCGGTCGCGTATCCTCCGCACCAGCCAGGCGAGCGGCTCGCCGCCCAGCAGCCGCTCTAGCCTGGTGTCGGCCTCAGTCACTGCGGCACTGTGCTCGCCGCCGGGCGGCGCTCCCTGCCGTCCCATCGCCACGGCGTGACGAGGACCGCGTCGATGCCGTCCCGGCGGGTGAGCTGGCAGATGGCCAGGCCGGGAACCTGCGGATAGCAGCCCCATTCTCGCTCGCTGGTCATGACAACATCCATATCGAACGTGGCCAGCAGGCCGAGGCACTTCGCGCGGGAGTCATCGTCGACGCCAGCGAACGCCTCGTCCAGGGCGATCAGACGCGGTGCGTGCGGGTTTCCCGCCGATTTGTAATGCGACGACGCCGCGGCGAACAACGGCACCGATGCCACTAGCGCTCGCTCGCCACCGGAAGCCGGACCGGTGGCCGGACGCCAGTGCCCTTCCTGGAACCGCTGGATCGCGAACTCATGCCATTTCCGGTAGTCGAGCGCGGTTGTGAGCGCCTCGGCCCAGCCGGCGGCCGGGTTGCTCGCATGCTCCGCGGCGATGCGCTGCTGCAGGAAGCCCCCCACGGCGGCACGGTCCGCGGCTGACCAGGCATCGACCGTCTGCCGTAGCTTGTGCCGGACCTCGTCAAGCCCGTCCGGTGCGTCCCTGGCCTGCTGCCAGGTCAGGCGCAGTTTCATTCCTGTCGAGGTCGGCCGGGATTCCAGCTCGTCGTTCATCTGCCTGACCTCGGCCTCCGCCACCGTGATCAGCTCGTGCAGCGTGCCAGCCACCTCGTTGAGCAGATGGTTCTCCAGGATCTCCCGTTCCCTGGCCGACAGCAGCCGCGCCCGCTGCTCGACTTCCTCGCCGAGCGCGGCGGTCAGTTCGGCGATGTCATGGCTGCGGCCCTGGAATATGACATCGACCACGATGACACCGACGCTCAGCGTCAGCCCGGCCGAGTGCCCGTGCCGTGCCATCGCGTCGGCAAGCTGCTTGTGCTCCTCGGTCACTCGCTTCTGTATCCGGTCCCACGGGCCGTCCCCGTCGTCGACGGCATCCAGGCCCGCGTTGACGGCACGGGCGAGGATCACAGCCGGGGTCGGCGCCCAGGGCTCGACGACGTCAGGCAGTTCGAGCGACGGCAGTGCGATACGCAGCAGGCCGGTAGCCGCGAAGGACTGGAATTCCGCGACCGCGTCATCCCGCGCACGAGTGGCCTCCTCGATGTCGGTGACCAGCCTTTCCCGCGCTCCCTCCGCCTTGCCGCGATCGGTGAGTGCCTGCTGCTCGATCTGCCGCATGGCCCTCTCGGCTTCCTCCCGCCTCGCAAGGTCGCCCTCGACCTCGGCGAGCTGGCGGAACAGTTCATCCACCGCCGCGCCGGCTGTCGCCCGGATCGCCTCATAGGTCGCCCGTGCGGCTGACGCCTCTCGCAGCGCCGTTACTGCCGCTTCGGCCGCCTGCTCCAGGTGCTCCTGGCTCTCGACCAGCTCGGCCGCAGCCTCGTCGGCAGCCCTGGCCGCCACCTGCCACGCCTCGGCGGACGACCAAAGCCCGGCGAGCGCCACCCGGTACGCGGTCACCCCGGCCCTGACCATGGCGAGCTCGTCAGTGTCGGCGGGCAGGCCGACGTCCCGCGCGAACTCGTCGGCTCTGCTGACGGCTGCGTTCAGTTCCTGCTGCCGCTGCTCGCGTACCATCGCCGCGTGCACTTGCTGATCGCGCAGTTCGCCACCCCGCCGGCGCTCGGCGGCCGCAAGCGTGTGCGCCTCGCGGACAGCCGCGTCCGGCGGCATCGCGCGATGCTCGTCTGCGAGCCGTTCCTGCCGTACGGCCACGTCGGCCAGCCCGGCGTCCGCGGCAGCGATCGCGGCCCGCTCCTGCGCGAGCTCAGCGGAGAGCCGCTCGATTCTGGCACGCCGGGCGGATTCGCGCGCCCCCTCGCCGATGTAGCCTGCGGCGTCCTTGTGCCAGGCACCGCCCAGTACCCCGTTCGCCCAGCTTCCGTCCGCTGACACCCAGGTTCCGGCTGAACCCGCCGGACCGGTCGTCCCGGCCGGCCTTCCGAGCCCGATCGCGGAGAGGACGGCGCGGACGGTGTCCGCCGACAGCGCCCTCGCCCGGCGATCGCCGGAGTCCACCACAGGCACCAGGACGCCTGCGCACGACGGACCAGGCACCGCCACCAGCCCGGACACCACGGTGACGTCGCCTGCGACAAGGTTCCCGTCCGGAGTGACCCATGCGTCGAGGATGCCAGCCGCCTCAAGGGCGGCCTCGAGCCCGGCGCGATGCGCAGGCGACACGCCCGGCGCGAAGTCAGTCACCTTCCACAACGGCGCTCCGGGCCGGTCGTCACGGACTCCGGGCGCTTGCGTATGCGGCAGCGGCGGAGCCTCAATTCCGCCGGCGCGCAACCGCTCGATCTCGGTTGCCAGCTCGCGTACGCGCTGCTGGCTGGTGGCCCGCTGAGCGGATAGCCCGGCGTCGAGGCGGCCAAGCTCGGCACCTGTCAGCCTGGCGGCCTCGTCGATGGCCGCGACCGCCAGGTTAGCGCCATCACCGGTCATCGCCCAGGCTCGCAGGCTGTCGATCACCTCATCCCGGTCGGCCACCTTGAGCTCCGTCAGCCCGTCGAGGTAGGAGCGGTAGGCGGCGGCCAGTTCCCGGGCGCCCTCCGCGGCCCGGCGCTCGGCGGCGGCGAGCCGCTCGGCCGCAGCCTGCACCTCGGCGGTGAGCCGGTCTTCCTCGGCTCGCGCCGTGTGTAGCGCCGTCCGCTGATGGTCGGCCTCGCCGAGCAGGCTCTCGAGCTGGCCGACGGCGCTCGCCTGGCGCTCGGCAACCGCCTGTGTCTCCCGCCGTGCCCGGAGCAGGTCGTGCTCCCAGCCTTCCGCCGCCGCCTGGTGACCGGGCCCGCAGCGGGCCACGGCTGCCGCGTCCTGCGCTTCGCGCCGGGCGGCGTCCAGGGCGAAGCGCGCCGTGTGCGCCCGCGAGCCAGTTTCAGCCGCACGCCCAGAGCGCTTCCGCACTTCGGCCCCCAGCCGGTCCCGATCGCGTTCCCTGATGTGGGCTGTCTCATCTCGGCGTCGCGTCTCATCGCGCAGTTGCTCCAGCCGCTCAGCGTCGCGCATCGCCGGGTCCTGGCGCAGTGCCTCGCGCCGTGCCTCAAGCTCGATCCGCCGCCGCGCGAGATTGGCGAGGTCGCCCTGCGCCGTCCGGAGCTCGGAGTCCGCCGCGGCGAATGCCTCCTCGGCCGCTGTCAGGTCACGGCCGAGCTGCTCATAACGACTCTGCGCCTGCCGGGGCCTGGCGGCCTTTCGCTTGGCCGCGATCATCGCGTAGCGGCTGTAATGGCCGAGGAAGTCGTTCGCCGCCGAACGGGCCTCTCCCAGCGCGCGCAGCACTTCCCTTTCCTCATCGAGCCCGCGGAATGCGTCAGCGACGGTCGTCAGCAGGCCGGGGCTGAGCGGCGGCAGTGCCTCAGTGAGCGCGTGGGACAGCAACTTCTCGTCGGGCCGCTTGGACAGCTGCGGCTGCCTGAGCTGGATCAGCAAGTTGATCAGGGCCTCGTAGCGGTGCTCGCCGAGCCCGAACAGCGCCTCGTCGACTGCCCGCCGGTAGTCGCCCGCCCGGTCGTACACGAGCCCGCGGGAGCCTATTTCTTCCCTGAGCTTTTCCCTGGTCAGCGGAACCCGGCTGGCGGGCAGCAGCTGGAGATCCTCGCCGACGCGCTGCGTCGTGACGAAGAACCAGTGGCGCGCGATGCCGCGCCCGGCGACGGCCTTCAGGCCGCAGCCGATGGTGCGGAATTCGGCCGTACCGTCGGCAGAGCGGCGGCCGAACTCGAGCCAGGTGTATCCGAGTCGCTCAGGATTGGGATGCTTGCCGCCGAGCAGCAAGTTCCATTCCATCTTCTTCTGCCGGTCGCCGTCCGGCTCCACGCGGTGCGGCGCGAGCTCTCCGTCCAGCAGGAACGGCAGAGTGAGGGCCAGTACCTTGGACTTACCGGTCCCGTTGTTGCCGCGCAGCAGGAGGCGGCCGTCATGGAACCAGAACTCCTCCGCGTCGTAGTAGAACATGTCGACCAGGCCTGCCCGCAGCGGCTTCCATCGCTCAGAAGAGGGTGCTGGCAGCATCGGCCGTGACCTTTCTCGTCTCGCGGATGACCGGCTCGTCCAGCGCGAACCGGGTGATCGCGGGCCGGCTACATACCAGCGGCCCGTCGACGGCGACCAGCCGCAGGGCGGCCAGCCGCTCGAGAGCGGCGGCTAGCAGCTCGGTTTCCGCGCCCGGCTCGGTCACGCCCTTCCGCCAGTACCCGGCGTGCGCCGTGGCCGCTCGCCGGACGAAGGCGTGCAGCTCGTCGATCGTCGCCTGGTCCCGGCTGGCCAGGTACTCGGCGACCAGCAAGGTGACGTGGCCGTCGGTGCGCTGCTCGGGCATCCGAACGTCGGTGAGCTCATCCTCGGGGTCGACCATGGCGATCCCTTCCGCGCGCATCTCGGTAATCAGGCCTGTCGCGTCGGCGATGCGTCGCGTGATCGCATGCCGCTGGGAAAGAAGGTAGGCGCGCTCATCGAAGTCGAGTTCCTCGTAGTACACGACCGGGTCCTCCAGCAGCCGCCGGGTCAGCCGCCTGCGCAGTGCCTGGTTGCGCAGCTCGTCGCTCTCGGCGACCGGTTCCGCGGTCAGCTCTGTGAGCCTGCCTTCCAACGACGTGGCGGTCACGGTGGAGGGACCGCGGCTGCCGGTCAGCAGTACGGCGAGGACAAGCCGGCGCACGTCGTAGAGCACGTCGGTCCCGGCCGACAGGTAAGCGTCCTCGTCCCCGGCGACCCTGGCGAGGACTCCCCAGCCGAGCAGCAGCCTGACTACCGCGACCAGGTCAGACCGGTCCGCGCGGCTGTCCATGGTCAGCGTGAACCCGGTCGCGGCCAGCTCGGGTTCAGCCGCTGCCGTCAGCACCTCGTCGGCGAGGCTGCCGAGCGTGGTCTGCGCGTCAGCGCGGGCGAGCACCGACAGGGCCAGGCACAAGGTGACGTACCGACGCCGGCCGAAAGGCTCCTTATTGTGCCCGCGCGCCGGGTGCGACGCGTCGGACAGCACCGGCGCGGTCTTGAACAGCCTGGCGGTCTCTGCGTCCGCGACCAGGCGCCAGCCGGTTTCGCGGCTCAGCCACTCGCGCAGTTCGGCCAGGTGGCGCCGCACCAGCGCGAGCATCTCGCCGTCGGCGTCCGCGACCAGCAGCGGCCTGGCAAGCACCGCGCGGAGCGCCGCCCTGCGCTGCGCCGCGTCCTCGACCGGGATCATGGCGCCGCAAGATCCGTGATCTCGATGACGTGCTCCGGGCCGGTGAGCAGGCCGTCGGCGGTTCGAATCGTCGCAGTACCCCCATCGGGGACAAGGCGGAGCCGCATCTCGAGCGTGCCGTCACTGGTCACAGTCTTCACTTCGGTGTCGCCGGGGTGCCGGGCCGCGAGAGCGTCCCCGAGCAGCGCGAGGAACAGGCGGAACGCTCTCGGGTCAAGGACCCCGAGGTCGGACAGCAGCGTCGGGCCCGTGGTGCGGAGGCGCCGCCGCGCCGCCGCGGTCTCCGCCGCCTCGCGGTCTGCCTGCCTGCGCAGGAGCTCACGATCCGATGACCGGTCCCGTACCTGACTTGGCTTGCCCCGCCTCTCGTAGGCCCCGGTCTTGCGCAGTTGCGGGGAGATGCGGATAGGCGGAGCGTCGCGCCACGCCGTTCCGTGCGGAACGTCGCTCCAGGCGTCGGCGGTGTCTCCGGTCACCGTCAAGTGCCGTGCCGAACACAGGCCGAACGCTGCCCGCCACAGTCGGTGCGCGTCCGCGTCATCGGCCGCCTCCGCGAACCACCGGGCGAGCACGCGGAAGTCGGCCGAACGATCGGATCGCCCGGACCGCCGGTCGTTGAGCAGCCCCACTGCGTCGATGAGCTGCTTGATCGCCGTCACGGCCGCCTGACGAAGCAGCCGGGCCTGCGACGGGTGCCCCGCGTCCCGCGAGGTGAACCAGTCGTCGAGCCCGCGCCACCGGTTACGCCACACGTCGAGCGCCTGCTTCTCGGCCGTGGCGAGGGCGCCGGCGTCATCCGGGCCGTCGGGCACGGCGTCGGCCGCCTCCCTTCGCGCGGCCAGCTCGAGGAGCCGCTCGTGCCCAGCGGCCTCCAGGCCGCCGAGCAGCACCGCGATCTGCGCCCCCGAGTTGGCCAGGTCCGCGATGAACCTGTTGATGTAGTCGATCAGGCGTTCCTTGTAGGCGAGGAAGCCGTCGATGTCTCCGTCCGAGAAGTCGATCGCGCGCCGCAGCGCGGACATGAACGCCTGTGCGTTGTCGGCCAGGGAGGAGAACCGCTCAGCCACGGAAAGCAGCAGCAGATGGACCTTAGCCGGGTCGGGGTCAGCGTCGGCTGACAGTACCAGCAGCGACCGCAGCCGGTCAGCGATGTCGGCGAGGGCAACCGACTGCAGCTGCCCGCGCCGCCCGATGGCCTCCTCGTAGAAGGCGATGGCTTGCTCGGCCGCCTGACCGGCAGCCGTCAGCTGGTACAGGGATCTCTTCCGGTAGAAATCCTCCACGGAGGAGACGCGGCTGGTGTCGGCGTCGGCGCGCAGGTTGCCCCAGATGACGAGCTGCTCGAGTGCCTCAGTCAGCCGCTCGTCAGCATCAATGTGGAGCTCGGCCGCCACGTCCTCCGGGCGGAGGTGCACGATGAAGCGCTCCTTCGCCCGTGCGAAGGTGCGCAGCATAGTCCGGTACAGCTCGGCGTTCGGCACGCCCAGATGCGTGAACGGCTGCGGCTCACCCAGCTCGCGCGCCGAACCGGGCGCACCGCTAGCCACCGCCGCCGCCATTCATGAGGGAGAGCTTAGGCTGGTCCGCCGACATCGAGGGGTTGAAGCCAGCAGCGGCGATGGCTGGATAGTTCGAAGCTGCTCCTTGGAAACGTTGCGCAGTTGCCGTGTAAACGGCGATCGTCGCTGAGACGTCATCTCTCATGAAATAGGCTCCAGTGCTCCGAGCCTGTTTGGCCATCAGTGAGAGGTGCATGCCGATGACCGGTGGCCTGCTGAGTTCGCTCCATGCTCGTGTCAGCCGTGCTCCTGCTAGCCATCTGGTCAGCCGGCGCAGACTGGTCGCCGCGGCGGCAACGGCGCTGATGGCCGTTGCGGGTCTCGCGGGCCCAGCGGGTGGTAGCGG
>DASWAA010000061.1:0-5292 GCA_036391385.1 Streptosporangiaceae bacterium | reverse complement strand
ACGACAAGAGCTCTCGTAAGAACATCCCGTTGCGCAAGCGTCTGGCCAACAAGGCGAATCGTCATGCCGCTCAGCAGCGGCTCGGCGAGGCCGCCGGCCTAGTCGACTCGGAGCGGGCCGAGCGGACCGAGGAGCGACTTCGGGGATCCCGCCCGAAGGTCTGGCGCAAGGTGCCGGACCTGCCGCTTGGCGAGGTCCTGGACCTGAAACGCGAGCGTGCCGGGCGGCCAGAACCTCGGCGTCGTGTCAGGTAGCGCAGGCAGCCAGGCAGATGCCGCGCAGGAACTGGTTACGGCGAAGTGGGTGTGGTCGCTGCTGCGCGGAACGGTTGAGAAGCTCGCGATGGCGGGCGGTGACCAGATCGAGGACCCGGAAATCGACGAGTGCTTTGACTGGGATCCGAGCTATCTGATGCTGGACTGGTGCGAGGCTGTGGGCTGGGTTCCCGGGGAGCTGCGCGCCTTCTTGGACCAAATCGATTCCATGCTGACTCGGCTGAGCGCCGACCCGAGGCTCTGGAGTGATGCAGCAATAGTTGGTGACCCGCTGTGGGAGCGGGTGCGCCTGGTTATCGCAGGACGCCCTTCCATTAATGCCGGAAGAACCGTGCGCTCATGGCGGATAGCCACGAAGGCGTCGGATCGGATCGACCGTTTGACTGGCCCACTGCACCGCACCAGCCCGCTGTGGTCTCGCGGCCACCGCGTCCGCTGGTGAGCGCCAAGGGTGAAGAGAATTATCGGCGCCCTCCAAGTCATGGCGCTCGAATACGCCGACTTCGAGGACAGCTGGTTCTCCGGGGTCAGTTTGTCGCTTGCCAGCGTGATGGGACCGGGGTGTTGCCATGAGGATGGGACCGCCTCGGATTGTTATTGATCATGGTGGTCTCCGTTCTCGTGGTCAAGGGACGCGCCGCCGGGCTGGGCAGTGATTGCTGGTTTCTGGCGGCGGCGGTAGGACTCGCCTTCGATGACGAGCTCGTGGGCGGTGGAGACGAGGCGGTCGACGGCGGACTGGGCCAGGAGCGGGTCGGCCATCATGGTCAGCCATTCCTCGGCGGTGCGGTTGGAAGTGATGATCGTGGCGGCCTTGCGGTGGCGTTCCACGCAGAGCTGGTAGAAGTCGGTGGTCTCCATCGGGTCCAGCGGCTGGAGCGCGAAGTCGTCCAGGATCATCAGATCGACCCCGGCGAGCCGCCGCATCTCGGCGTCCAGGCTGTTGTCCAGCCGGGCGGCCTTCAGCTTCTTGAACAGCTTGCCGGCCGGGGCCATGTGGACGGTGCGGCGGCGCCTGATCGCGATGTGGCCTAGCGCGCAGGCCAGGTGGGTCTTGCCTACTCCGACCGGTCCGAGCAGCAGGGCTCCGTGGGGTCCGTCGAGGAACCGCAGCGAGACGAGCTCGTTCCACAGTTGCCGGTCGTAGCGGACGGCGGCGGTCTCGTCCCAGGTGTCCAGCCGCATCGACGGGTCGAGGCCGGCGGCGCGGGCGCGCAGGGACGCGGACTTGGCTTCCCGGCGGGTGACCTCATCGGCCAGGACGAGCTCGAGGAAGTCGGCGTGGGTCATCTTCTGCTGCCGGGCCAGGGTGAGCCGGTCCGGGAGGGTGTCGAGCATCTGCCCGAGCTTGAGCGCCCGCAGCGTCTTGCGCAGGTCCGGGCTGACCGGGCTGGTGATCGCCGTCATCGTGCCGCCTCCCCTCCGGGAATGAGGGTGAGCTGGACGCCGCGGACCGCGCCAGCCGGCCTGGCCGCGTATTCGGCCGGGTCGCGCGCGAACCGGCTGGTCGCGGTCACCGCCGGAACGGCCGGCGGCGGCTGGTTCTCGGTGGCCTTCTCCAGCATGGACGCGATCTTGGTGACGCTGATGACGTCGAATTCCAGCGCCCGGGCGCAGGCGGCCTCGACCGGGCCGGCCCCGTAGCGGCGGACCAGGCCGAGCAGCCGGTAGACCTGCCGCATCTTGGTCCACGGCAGGTCAGTGTCCAGCAGCGCCCCGGCGTATGCGCCGACCGCGTCCCCGTGGCCGCGGGCCGCAGCGGCCAGCGAGGCGACGTCCCGCATCGCGTAGGTGGTCTTGTGCGCCGGCAAGTCAGCCGGGTCGGTCGACCGGTGTCCCGGCTGCTGGCGGGGATGGACCTTGACCAGGACTCCCCGGTGGTAGAGCCTGACCAGCGCGGAGTCGGCGCGGGCGTCCAGCTGCCGGCCCAGGAACCGCTCCGGCGCCGAATACAGCGACCGGGCGACCTCGACGTGGAAGTCCTTGTGGACCTTCACCCTGGCGAAGACCGGCTGGTCGTAGGCCGTCTCCGGGGCGGGCAGCAGGACGGCGGCCTCCTCGGCGGCGAACACCTCAGCCGGGCGGGCGCAGGTCGTGCCGTGGATCCTCCTGCCGGCCACGTCCTGGCACCAGCTCCCGGCGGCAGCCTGGGCGTCGGCCAGGCCCGGGAAGTCCTCCCCGGCCCAGAAGTTTCCCCGCACGTACTGCACGGCCCGCTCGACCTTCGGCTTGTCCTTCGGGGAGCGGATCCGGGTGGCGTCGGTCGCGAACCCCCTGGCCTGGGCGTAATCCAGCCACCCGGCGGTGAACCTCGGGTTGACCGCGTCGGCGTCCGCGACGATCGCCGGCGCGTTGTCGGGGATCAGCACCTTGAAGATCCCGCCGAAGAACTCCCACGCCGCCTCGCAGCCCGCGATCAGCGCCGCCAGCGTCTGAGAGAACGTCAGCCAGACGAACATGTGCCGCGAGCAGCACGCGGTGAAGATCAGCGCGTAGACCTTCCGCCGACGCCCCGTGACCGGGTCGGCCAGCAGCCCCAGGTAGCCGAAGTCGATCTGGCATTCCATCCCCGGCTCGCCGTCGGCGACCCGCACCGTCGTCGCGGCCGCCCGGCCATACCCGCACCGCTCGGCGCAGAACCGGTGCAGCGTCCGGTACGGCACCACGATCCCGCGCCTGGCCAGCAGGTCTCCGATCTTGACGACCGTCAGGTCTTTCTTCACCAGCTCGGTGATCTCGTCCCGGACGGCCTCCAGCCGGTCCCACGCCTGGCCGTGCCCGCCCGGCCGCACGGGCCGGACCACACCCGCGACCTGACCGATCAGCTCATCGGTCAGCTGCCCTTCCCCGCCCTCGCGGGCAAGCCCGGCGGCCTCCGCCGCGGCCACGTAACGGCGGGCGGTCTTGCGGTCCACACCCGCCTGCTCAGCGACCTTGCGCAGCCCGGCCCCAGCCAGCCATGCCCTCAGTACCTCACGGATCTCCTGCACCTCGACCTCCCGGAACGCCATTCCCCCGAACCCCCAAGCCGAATAGACCTGGAGAAATGCGTAAAGCCAGATGATCAAGATCCCCGGCACGACACGCCAGGTGGTCCCATTACTGGCAACCGGGTGGTCCCATGCTCGTGGCAGAAAACCCCTCAGGGTGGTCCCATGACAGTGGCAGGCGACACAACGACAGTCATCCGGGCCAACCGAGACCGCTGAAGAACCGAAGTTCGCTCCCGGGACGAAGGGGGCGTTGCCATATGCATGCCCGATATCTTCTTAGTCCAGGCCCAGGCGCTGGTCACTGCGGTCGGGTGAGCGGTCTTGAGAACCGCGCACCTCGAACTCTGTGACAGGGATACTCGCCGGGTCGAGCTGTCTGAACTGGTGAACGCCCCCGCTGTCCGCTTATGGGCCTGGGACGAGTTTCTATTACGCCGTCTGGCGGAGGTCGCCGCTGGTGTCACGGACCCTTTCGGCAAGTCACCTCTGGAACTCCACCATAGCCGATGCTTGCCGGGCAAGGATGACGGAGGCAGGATCATTGCGCCGGATGATGTCTGCCGGGTCGCGAAGCTCGATGTACGGGACGTCTGTCCTCGGAGGTCGCTGAATGCCCCGGGATCTACGGCCTCGCGAATAGCAGCGTGCAGGGCTTCGGCTGCGGCCAGGAGATCCCGTGTTTCCCACAGGCGGCCCCGATAGGAGAGGAACCAGCTGTCCTTGCCGCTCGCGAAGCCGAGACCGCCGCGGATCTCCAAGTTCTGCCCGTGCTCCAGGTCAGCCATCCCCGCCATCGGCAATCTACTGCAGCTAAGGCGTCCCGGGCGCATCGCTGCCAGCGAGAAGCTGGACGGCGACTTTGCGCACCACAGCCTCATCCATCGGCCACGCACATGCCCCTGGTCGCTGCGAGGTCACCAGCGCCTTCGTGGCGGTCCGCCTGGCTAGTCACCGCCGCTCGCCCAGGACCGACTCAGGGCTGCTAGTGTCCTGAGTCGCTAATTCGCTTACAGTACGCGGCGATGGTCTCGAAGATCTCGTCAGCAGTCTTGGTCCAGGTGAATGGCCTGGGGTTCTTGTTCCAGGCGTTGGTCCACTGGCGCAGGTCGGCTTCGAGCTCGGTGACGCTGCGGTGAGCGGATCGCTGTAGCTTGCGCCTGGTCAATTCGGCGAACCACCGTTCCACGAGGTTGAGCCAGGACGAGCTGGTCGGGGTGAAATGCAGGTGGAAGCGGGGGTGGCGCAGAAGCCACCTCTTCACCTCGGGGGTCTTGTGGGTGGCGTAGTTGTCCAGGATCAGGTGCAGGTCCAGGTTCTTGGGCACGGCGTCGTCGATGAGCTTCAGGAAGCGCAGGAACTCCTGGTGGCGGTGCTGGCGGTAGGGCTGGGCGATGACCGATCCGCTGGCGATCTCGAGGGCGGCGAACAGGCTCGTGGTGCCGTTGCGGACGTAATCGTGGGTCCGCCGGGCCGGGGTCGTGGGCAAGATGGGCAGGCACGGGGCGGTGCGGTCCAGGGCCTGGATCTGGGACTTCTCGTCTACGCACAGGACAAGGGCCTTCTCCGGCGGGTCCATGTACAGGCCGACGACGTCGCGGACCTTCTCGATGAACTGCGGGTCGGTGCTCAGCTTCCACGTCTCGACCAGGTGGGGCTTGAGCTCGAACGCGCGCCAGATCCGCGAGATCGCCGACTGGGGCATGCCCGTCGCGGCGGCCATCGACCGGGTCGACCAGTGGGTATCCAGCCCGGGACCCTGCTCCTCCAGCGTCCTGGTGATCACCAGCTCGACCTGCTCGTCCGTGATCGTCCGCGGCGCGCCTGGCCTGGGCTCGTCGGAAAGGCCTTCCAGCCGGTCCGCGGCGAACCGCGACCGCCATTTCGCCACCGTCACCCGCGAGACGCCCAGCGCCTCCGCGACCTGCGTGTTCCCAGCGCCGTCCGCGCACGCCAGCACGATCCGCGACCGCAGAGCCAGCGCCTGCGCGGTCTTGCGCCGCCGCGCCCACGCCTGCAGGACCTGC
>DASWAA010000060.1:0-27356 GCA_036391385.1 Streptosporangiaceae bacterium | reverse complement strand
GGCCCCGGATCGCCGGTGCAGGGCGGACCGGGCGCGGCAGGGACGGCTAAGGTAGCGCCCATGCAGAAGTGGGAGTACGCGACGGTGCCACTGCTCGTTCACGCGACCAAGCAGATCCTCGACAACTGGGGAGACGACGGCTGGGAACTCGTCGCCGTGATCCCGGGCCCGAATCCCGAGCAGCTAGTCGCCTACCTGAAGCGGGCCAGGCAATGACCGGGCCCGAGGATCACACGCCGGAGCAGCGGCTGGGCGCGCTCGGGCTGACGCTGCCCGCCGTCACGCCGCCGCTGGCGGCCTATGTGCCGGCGGTCAGGTCGGGCGGGTTCGTCTACACGGCCGGCCAGCTTCCGGTCGTCGACGGCCAGCTGCTCGCGACCGGCAAGGTGGGCGCCGAGGTGGGCTCGCACGAGGCCGCCGCGCTGGCCCGGACCTGCGCGCTCAACGCGCTGGCCGCCGCAGCCTCGGTGACTGGCGGCCTGTCGGGCATCAGGAGGATCGTCAAGGTCACCGGCTTCGTGGCGAGCGCGCCCGACTTCACCGCTCAGGCCCAGGTGGTGAACGGAGCGAGCGAGCTGTTCCTCGAGGTGTTCGGCGAGGCTGGGCGGCATGCCAGGAGCGCGGTCGGCATGGCCGTGCTGCCACTCGACGCGCCGGTCGAGATCGAGCTGATCGCCGAGATCAGCGATTGACGGCGAGCGTGATAAGCGCTGCACTGCGAGCTTTGCGCTGAGAGTGGCGCACTGAGCGCGGTTAGCCGCAAAATGGCACAGATGGTGGCGGACAACGAGGGCGGGCGCGGGTAGTGGGTCAGGTACGGGTTCCCGATCACATCGCATCGGCGGCGCGCGAGGTGCTCGAGGGCAAGGTCGCGCCGGCCACCCCGCGTGACGCGGCGACCGTGATGCTGCTGCGCCAGGCGGCTGACGGCGGCTCCGGGCCAGGCAGCGGCTTCGAGGTCTACATGCTGCGGCGCCAGCGGTCGATGGCGTTCGCGCCAGGCGCCTATGTCTTCCCCGGCGGCTCCGTCGACCTGCGGGACGCCGACGAGGAGGTCGCCTGGGCAGGGCCAGGAGTCGAGCACTGGGGCGAGGTATTCGACGCGCCGCCAGAGCTCGCCAGGGCGCTGGTCTGCGCGGCCGTCAGGGAGACCTTCGAGGAATCAGGAGTACTTCTCGCCGGGCCATCGGCGGACACGGTCGTCGCCGACACGACAGGGGACGACTGGGAGGCGGACCGGCAGGCACTGCTCGACCGGTCCGTTTCGCTGGCCGAGCTGCTGGCCAGGCGCGAGCTGATCCTGCGCTCGGATCTGCTGCGGCCGTGGGCCCGGTGGATCACCCCGGCGGTGGAGCCGCGCCGGTTCGACACCAGGTTCTTCGCCGCGGCGCTGCCGCCCGGCCAGCGGCCCAGGGAGGTGGGCGGCGAGGCATCGGCGGTGGAGTGGATCTCGCCGGCCGCGGCGCTCGAGGCGGGGCGGGCCGGCCGGATCCAGCTCTGGCTGCCGACCGCGATAACGCTCGCCGAGCTGGCCGAGCACTCCGACGCGGCCGGAGTGCTCGCCGCCCGCAGGGACGTG
Source organism: Streptosporangiaceae bacterium (assembly GCA_036391385.1). Taxonomy (GTDB): domain Bacteria; phylum Actinomycetota; class Actinomycetes; order Streptosporangiales; family Streptosporangiaceae; genus Chersky-822. Next base: position 25,777 of record DASWAA010000060.1, on the reverse strand, counting down.
ACGCCGCTGCTGCCCGAGCTCGTCGTCGCCGACGGCGAGACCTGGCTGAAGGTACCCGGCGACAAGGAATACCCGCTGTGACGATCGACGGGTCAGGCACCAGCCGGGCACGCTGCGTTCTCGCGCCCAACCCGTCGCTGATGACGTTGGACGGCACGAACACCTGGCTGGTCGCCGAGCCGGGCTCGGCCACGGCCGTGGTGATCGACCCGGGCCCGGACGACGAGGGGCACCTGCGCCGGGTTCACGAGATCGCCGGGCAGGCCGGGCAGCGGATCGCGGCCATCGTGCTCACGCACGGGCACCCTGATCATTCGGACGGCGCCCGCACGCTCGCCGGGCTGACCGGAGCCGGTATCCGCGCGGTCGACCCGGCGCACCGGCTCGGCGACGAGGGACTGCCTCCCGGCGCTGTCGTCAGCGACGGTGGCTGCGAGATCGAGGTCGTCGCGACACCCGGGCACACCGCCGACTCCGTCAGCCTGTACCTGCGGGCCGACCGGGCGGTGCTGACCGGGGACACGGTGCTCGGCCGCGGCACCGCGGTCATCGCGCAGGACGGGAACCTCGGCGACTACCTCGGCTCGCTACGCCGGCTGCGGGCACTGGCCGACTCGGCCGACCTGAGCACGCTGCTGCCGGGACACGGCCCGCTGCTCGCCGACCCGGCGGCGGTCCTTGATTACTACCTAACGCACCGCGCGGAGCGGCTCGCCGAGATCAGGGCCGCTCTCGCCGCGGGCGACCGCAGCAAGGAGCAGGTCGTGGCCAGGGTCTACGCGGACGTGGACAAGGCCCTGTGGCCCTATGCCGGGCACTCGGTCCGGGCTCAGCTCGGCTACCTGGCCGAGCGGGGCGAGCTGCCAGCGGACATGCAGCGGGACTGACCTGGCGCGCCTACCTGGCCCGTCTACGTGGCCCGTCTACGTGGCCCGGCTACCTGGCTCGCCTGCGGAGCCGGTCGGGGTCGAGCAGCATGACAGACTTGGCGGATAGCTGGATCCAGCCCCTGGAGGCGAAGTCCGCCAGCGCCTTGTTGACGGTCTCCCTGGAGGCGCCGACGAGCTGGGCGAGTTCCTCCTGGGTCAGGTCGTGGCTGACCTGGATTCCCTCTGATGTCGGCACGCCGAACTTCCCCGCCAGCTCGAGCAGCGCTTTCGCAACCCGGCCGGGAACGTCGGTGAAGATGAGGTTGGTGTTGGTCTCGGTGACCCGGCGCAGCCGTTGCGCGAGCGCCTTGAGCAGCAGCAGCGAGACCGCGGGCTTAGTGACCAGGACCTCGCGCAGGTCGTCGTGCGCGATGACGGCCAGCCGGGCATCGGTGACCGCGGTCGCGGCCGACGTACGGTACGTCGGGTCGAACATCGCGAGCTCGCCGAACATATCCCCTGGCCCGTGCACGCTGACCAGGCTCTCCCGGCCGTCCGGCGCGGTCCTGGTGAGCTTGACCTTCCCGTCGATGACCAGGTAGAGGCAATCTCCGAGGTCACCTTCCTCGAACAGCCTGTCGCCGCGCTTGAGTACCGTGACGTGCGTGTGCGGCCGGAAGGTGGCGGCGTCCTCATCGGTCAGCTCGCGCAGCAGCAGGCTGCCGCGCAGCAGCCTGACGTCGTCCTCGGTGAGCCTGACCCGCTTGGGGTGGCGCGGCGGGTCGTCCAGGTCAGCCACCTGAGCCTCCTCGCCACACGTCTCGCCCTGCCGCCGCCGCTGCGCTGCCTGCCATGGTCACCGGGCTAGCCATCTCCAGGGCCTTCCGGCCCGTCCGATGCCCGGGCGAGCCGCTTGCGGCAGGCCTCGATCTCGTCCTCGGCGTCTTGCCTGGCGACCCACCTGGCCGCCTCGACCTCCTTGCCAGGCTCCAGCGCCTTGTATACCTCGAAGAAGTGCTGTATCTCCAGCCGGTCGAATTCCGAGACGTCGGTGATGTCGATGAAGTGGGCCATCCGGGGGTCGGTGGCGGCCACGCAGAGCACCTTGTCGTCGCCGCCCTTCTCGTCTCGCATCCGGAACATCCCGATGGCGCGGCAGCGGATCAGGCAGCCGGGGAAGGTCGGCTCGTCGAGCAGGACCAGGGCGTCGAGCGGGTCGCCGTCGTCGGCGAGCGTGTGCTCGATGTAGCCATAGTCGGCCGGGTACCTGGTCGAGGTGAAGAGCATGCGGTCGAGCCGGATCCGCCCGGTGGCGTGATCCATCTCGTACTTGTTGCGCTGTCCCTTCGGGATCTCGATGACTACATCGAACTCCACGATCAAGTCTCCTGCCGCCGTAGATGATTACTTCATTGCCTTGGTGTGTACCCCTGTTGTGATGTATACCCTCGGTGTCAGCCGCCTGTCGCGGAGGTGGGCATCTGGCGAAGGAGAGCGGACGGTGAACCGGCTGGCGCGCATGGTAGTCGTGACACTTGCCCTGCTCTGCGCCTTCACGATCGGTGCCGGGGCCGCTATCGCCCGGCTGCTGCCGCCCAGGCTCGCGCTGTTCCAGATGCCCCAGGTCGCCGGGGCGAGACTCGCCGCGACGGGACACGGGCTGCAAGGTGCCGTCGGCCCGGCCGCCGGGTCTGGCGGACAGGCAACCGCGTCGGCCGTGAGCGCGCGGCTGTCGCCGCTGATCGGCTCGGGCGGACTTGGCTCCTCTGTCGGGGCACTGGTCACCGACCTGTCGACCGGCCGGGTGCTCTACCAGCTCAACCCGGCCGTCGGATTCACCCCGGCGTCGACGACCAAGATCGCCACCGCTGTCGCCGCCATCGATGTGCTCGGGCCGGGAGCGAGGTTCACTACGTCGGTGACAATGTCCCCGGCCGCCGGAGCGGGTGCCGCCCACGGCGGCGTGCCGACCATCGTCCTGGTCGGCGGCGGTGACCCGGTGCTCGCCGCCGGCCCTTATCCGGCTGGTGACTACCCGCAGCCCGCCACGCTGACGTCGCTGGCAGCACGGGCCGCGGCCGCGCTTCGGGCCAAGGGCATCAGCCAGGTCCGGCTGCGCTACGACGACTCGCTGTTCGGCGGGCCAGTCCTCGGGCCCGGCTGGCCAGCATTCGGCACCGCCACCAACTACGTGTACACCGGGAACTTCACCCAGATCACCGGCCTGGAGGTCGACCAGGGCAGGCTGACGGCTAGCGGCAGGCCAGAGGACTCCGACGACCCGTTTAACTACCGGCCCCGGTCGCTGACGCCGAGCGCGGACGCCGCGAAGGCCTTCGCCAGGTTCCTTCGCAAGGACGGCATCGCCGTCCACGGGACGCTGGCCGGCCCGCCGCGGCACGCCGGCCCGGTCATCGCCTCCGTCAGGTCGCCGGCGCTGGCCGAGATCGTGCAGCAGATGCTGACCGAGAGCAACAACGTGATCGCCGAGACGCTGGCCAGGCACGTCGCGATCGCGACCGGCAGGCCCGGGACGTTCAGTGGCGCCGCCGCCGCGGTCATGGCGGTGGACCGCAAGCTCGGCGTGACCGGTATCCAGCTGTACGACGGGAGCGGGCTGTCGCCGCTCAACCGGATCTCGCCGAGGGCGCTCGTCGGGCTGGTACGGCTCGCCGCCGGGTCAGGTCCGGCCCGGCTGCGGACGGTCATCACGGGCATGCCGGTATCCGGATTCTCCGGGACGCTCGCGCCTGGCAGTTACTTCGGGCCGTTCGGCCAGGCCGGGCTCGGCACGGTGCGGGCGAAGACCGGCAATCTCACCGGCGTCGTCACGATGGCGGGCATCGTCTACACGGCCAGCGGCCAGGCGCTGGCGTTCGCGTTCATGGGCAACAACATCGCGGTGAAGCAGGCCGGGACGGCCGGGATCACGCTCGCCCAGCTGGCGACCGCCCTGGCAGGTTGCGGCTGCCACTGACGACCAGGCCGCGGCGGCACGTACGGTGGAGGGGTGAGCAGCGCCCAGATGATCGACTGGAACGTGGCCGCCTCGACCGCCAGCCGGTGGGTGCGGCCTGGCCCGCAGGTGAGCCTGGCCGAGGCCCGCAGGGTCGTCGCCGAGCTAAGAGAGCAGGCCGCCGTGGTGGCCGATCCCGTGCGCGAGGTGACTGGCCTGCCCGGTGACGACGACGGCGGCCAGGTCGCCGTCGTGGACCGGCCAGGATGGATCAAGGCCAACATCACCGGCTTCCAGGTGGTGCTCGATCCTCTGATCGCCCACATGAACGACATCGGCGCCGCTCCCGCCGCGAACTCCATGCTGACGACAGTCGGGTCGAGGGTGACCGGCATGCAGGCCGGGCTGATCCTTGCCTACCTGGCCAGCCGCGTGCTCGGCCAGTACGAGCTCTTCCTGCCGCCAGAGCCAGGCCGGCCGCCGCAGGAAGCACCGGCCGGCCGGCTGACACTGGTCGCGCCCAACATCTTGATGGTCGAGCGCGAGCTGAACGTCGATCCGCACGACTTCCGGCGCTGGGTCTGCCTGCACGAGGAGACGCACCGCACCCAGTTCACCTCCGTTCCCTGGCTGCGGCCATACGTACAGCGCGAGATGACCGAGTTCTTGCTCGCGTCGGATCTTGACCCGGCATCCATACTCAGCCGGCTCAGGGCGGCGGCCGATGCCGTCTCCGGAGCGGTACGCGGCAGCGACGGCGACAGCCTGATCGAGGCCATGCAGAATCCGCGCCAGCGGGAGATCCTCGATCGCCTGACCGCGGTCATGACTCTCGTCGAAGGGCACGGCGACTACGTGATGGACGCCGTCGGGCCGGCCGTCGTGCCGTCGGTCGAGCAGATCAGGTCCAGGTTCAACGCCCGGCGTACCTCGGGGAACCGCGGCGAGCAGCTCATGCGCAAGATCCTCGGTATTGACCTGAAGATGAGGCAGTACCAGCAGGGTGCGGCGTTCGTGCGGACCGTCGTCGGCGAGGCCGGGATGGAGACTTTCAACCGGGTCTGGACCTCGCCGGAGACGCTTCCCAGCCGGGAGGAGCTCGCCAGCCCGATGAGCTGGCTCGAGCGGGTCGACGGGACCAGCCGGGCGGCCGGCTGACCAGCTATGGGTCCGCATCCGGCGGTCGCTGCCGTGCGGCTGAGCGTGCGCCGGAGCCTGGCACACCTCGAGCCAGGCGCGATAGTGCTCGCCGCCTGCTCCGGTGGCGCGGATTCACTGGCCCTGGCCGCCGCCCTGGCCTTCGAGGCTCCCAGGCTCGGGCTGGTGGCGGGCGCCGTCACGATCGACCACGGACTCCAGCCAGGCTCGGCCGAGCAGGCGGCGCGGGTCGTGGCGGCCATGCACGAGCTCGGCCTCGAGCCGGCCCGCTGTGTCAGGGTCCAGGTGGCCGGCCGCGGCCCTGGCGCTCGGTACCCGGGTCCTGAGGCCGCGGCGAGGCAGGCGCGGTACGCGGCGATCGACGCGGTCGCCGCGGAGTCTGGCGCCGCGGTCGTCCTGCTCGGCCACACCCTGGACGACCAGGCCGAGACCGTGCTGCTTGGACTCGCTCGCGGATCGGGCGCCCGGTCGCTCGCCGGGATGGACGTGTCGACCGGAGGTTACCTGCGCCCGCTGCTCGGGCTGCGGCGTGCGCAGACCCGCGCCGCGTGCGCGGCACTTGACCTGCGGCCGTGGGATGACCCGCAGAACGCCGACTCGGCCTACGCGCGCACCAGGGTCAGGCAGCGCCTGCTTCCGCTGATGGAGGAACTGCTCGGCCCCGGCATCGCCGAGGCGCTGGCCCGCACGGCCGGCCAGCTGCGCGACGATGCCGACGCGCTCGACGGCCTGGCGGACGCGGCGGCGCACGAGCTGATGCGGGACTGGGACGGCCCGGCCGGGGGCGGCGGCACACTGGACGTCGCCGGGCTGACGGCCCTGCCGCGCGCGGTCAGGACCAGGGTGCTCAGGCGAGCGGCAGTCACGGCCGGCGCCCCGTCCGGGTCGCTGACCGCTCGGCATGTCGCCGACCTGGAGGCGCTCGTCACCGGCTGGCATGGTCAGGGCGCCGCAGACCTGCCCGGCCGCGTCCAGTGCCAGCGGCGGTATGGCAGGCTGCACTTCACGACCTGATCGTGACCGAAGGGGACTGCTGTGGATGCCGCGGACATGGGCGCCGACCTGCTCGAGGTGCTGATCACGCCGGAGCAGCTGCGAACTCGCATCGTCGAGCTCGCGGCCCAGATCGACGCCGATTACGCTGGCCGCGAACTTCTGCTCATCGGGGTGCTCAAGGGGGCGGTGATGGTGATGGCCGACCTGGCCCGTGCCATGCACCTCCCGGTGAGCATGGACTGGATGGCGATCTCGTCCTACGGGTCGGGCACGACGTCCTCTGGCGTGGTCCGGATACTCAAGGACCTGGACGCCGACATCAGCGGGCAGCACGTGCTCGTCGTCGAGGACATCGTGGACTCCGGGCTGACCCTGTCCTACCTGGTACATAACCTCCAGTCGCGCGAGCCGGCCTCGGTGCAGGTCTGCGTCCTGCTGCGCAAGCGCGCCGCCGCGGCGATGCCGGTGCAGGTGGCCTACACGGGTTTCGAGATCGCCGACGAGTTCGTGATCGGGTACGGGCTGGACTACGCCGAGCGGTACCGGAACCTGCCTTTCATCGGCACGCTCGCACCGCATGCCTACCAGGCGTAGCGCTGGGCGCACGACAGATTCCGGCTCATGGCCGGCCGGGGGGAACAGATCGGGCGTGCGGTCGTGTTTAGAGGGGGTAGAGGCGGAGATAGGGCACGCGGCTTCCTGGGTGCCGCCTACGTGCTGGTGCGAGTCAGCGCGGTGTACCGTCGGTATTTCGCGTCATGCACGCGAGAAGAGGGAATACCGCGTATGGGATTGCTCGGACGTACTGCGCTCCTGCCGGCAGGCGGCGGGACACGAGGCTCGGCAGGAGGTACCGGCCCGGCTTGCCTGGGCCGTTAATCGATGGATCTGAAGCGCATCTTCCGTAGCTGGATGCTCGTCATCCTGCTGGTCTTCGTGTTGCTTGTCGTCGTCCTGAAGTTCACCGGAACGAGCCAGTACCAGCAGAGGCCGACCTCGCAGGTGATGAAGCTGGTCGAGACCGGGCAGGTCAAGTCGGCAATACTCAACGTCCCGACGCAGGTGATCCAGGTCACCACGAAGGACGGGCGTTTCCTCGAGGCCACCTGGGTCGGCACGCAGGAGAACCAGATCTCCCGGATCCTGCAGCACCAGAACAACATCGGCAAGCTCTCCGGCGGCTACGACGTCAAGAACCCGCAGGGGAACTCCCTGCTCAGCGTGCTGCTCGGCTGGCTTCCCTTTATCGTGATCTTCCTGCTCTTCTTCGTCTTCATGAACCAGATGCAGGGCGGCGGCTCGCGGGTGATGAACTTCGGCAAGTCCCGGGCGAAGCTGATCACCAAGGACACGCCGAAGACGACGTTCGCCGACGTGGCGGGCGCTGACGAGGCGATCGAGGAACTCGAGGAGATCAAGGAGTTCCTGCAGACTCCGGCGAAGTTCCAGGCGATCGGCGCCAAGATTCCCAAGGGCGTGCTGCTCTATGGTCCGCCAGGAACCGGCAAGACCCTGCTCGCCAGGGCCGTCGCCGGCGAGGCTGGCGTCCCGTTCTACTCAATCTCGGGCTCGGACTTCGTAGAGATGTTCGTCGGAGTCGGCGCCTCCCGCGTGCGGGACCTGTTCGAGCAGGCCAAGGCCAATGCTCCGGCCATCGTGTTCGTCGACGAGATCGACGCCGTCGGCCGGCACCGCGGCGCCGGGTTCGGCGGTGGCCACGACGAGCGCGAGCAGACCCTGAACCAGCTGCTCGTCGAACTCGACGGATTCGACACCAAGGGCGGCGTGATCGTGATCGCGGCCACCAACCGGCCCGACATCCTGGACCCCGCTCTGCTGCGGCCCGGCAGGTTCGACCGCCAGATCGTCGTCGCCCAGCCAGACCTGGCCGGCCGCAAGGGCATCCTGCGCGTCCATGCGCGCGGCAAGCCATTCGCGCCCGACGTGGACCTTGACGTGATCGCCCGCCGTACGCCTGGCTTCACCGGGGCCGACCTGGCCAATGTGATCAACGAGGGCGCTCTGCTGACGGCCCGCGGTAACGAGACCCAGATCACGATGTACTCCCTGGAAGAGGCCATCGAGCGGGTCACGGCCGGGCCTAAGCGCAAGAGCGTGCTGCTGTCGGAGAAGGAGCGGAAGATCATCGCCTACCACGAGGGCGGCCACGCGCTCGTCGGCCACGCGATGCCGAACGCCGACCCCGTGCACAAGATCACCATCATTCCGCGCGGACGTGCGCTCGGCTACACCGCCTCGGCGCCGTCGGAAGACAAGTTCCTGGTGAGCCGGGCCGAGATGATGGATCAGCTGGCGATGCTGCTCGGCGGTCGCGCGGCCGAGGAACTGGTGTTCCACGAGCCGACCACTGGTGCCGCCAACGACATCGAGAAGGCATCGGCGATCGCCCGCGGCATGGTCACCGAATACGGCATGAGCGAGCGGCTCGGCGCGCGCAAGTTCGGCAGCGGTGACTCCGAGCCGTTCCTCGGCCGGGAGATGTCACACGCCAGGGACTACTCCGAGGAGATCGCCTCGGCGATCGACGACGAGGTGCGGCGGCTTATCGAGGCGGCGCACGACGAGGCGTGGGACGTCCTGGTCCAGTACCGTGACGTGCTCGACAGCCTGGTGCTGCAGCTGATGGAGCACGAGACCCTGTCAAGGGCGCAGGTCACCGAGATCTTCTCGCCGGTTCAGAAGCGGCCGTCTCGCGGCTCTTACACCGGCTACGGCAAGCGGATGCCCTCGGACCGGCCGCCGGTCCTGACGCCCAAGGAGCTCGCGCTGACCGCGGCTTCCGACGGCAAGGAGCTGTCGCTCGGCGGTAACGGCCAGGCGCCCAACCTGGCCAAGGGCGGATACCCGGGCGGCATGCCCGGGGCTATCGGCGGGTCATTCGGCATCGACCCGATGCCAGGGTCCTACGGCCCGGGCGAGCCTGGCGACGCCGGTCCGCGCGGCTCCTGACCTTGAGCAAGCACATCGACCTGGCCAGGATCGAGCGGGCCGTCCATGAGATCCTGCTCGCTATCGGCGAGGATCCGGACCGGGACGGGATCAAGGACACCCCGAGCCGGGTGGCGCGGGCGCTCGCCGAGCAGTTCGCCGGCCTTGGCAGGGAACCGGCCGATGTCCTGACCACCGTCTTCGACGCCGATCACGACGAGATGGTGCTCGTCAGGGACATCGAGATGTTCTCGACCTGCGAGCACCATCTGACGCCCTTCTTCGGGCACGCGCACATCGGCTACATCCCGAACGAGAAGGGCCAGATCACTGGTCTGTCGAAGCTGGCCAGACTGGTCGACGTCTACGCCAAGCGCCCGCAGGTCCAGGAGCGGATGACGAGCCAGATCGCCGACTCGCTGATGGAGGTTCTCGAGCCCAGAGGCGTTATCGTGGTCGTGGAAGCCGAGCACCTGTGCATGGCCATGCGTGGCGTGCGCAAGCCGGGAGCCAAGACTGTCACCTCTGCGGTCCGTGGCTGCTTCCGCAGCTCGGACGGAACGAGAGCAGAGGCCATGAGCCTGCTGATGGCCCGCCGTTAGGGGCTGGAGCGGCATTTGCCCGCGCGGTCGTCCCGTTATGACTACGCTGATGCTCCGTGAGCCGGGGCCATACCTACGTGTCGGAGATGACGCAGCAAACCGGGCCAGGACCGGCAGAGCCTAAATCCGGATCAAAGCAGCGGTCAAATGGGTCAGCCGCTGCCAATTCTGACGCCGAGAAATCGGTCGGCGAGCGCCAGAACGGACGGCTAAGTGACCGTCGGCATCAGCGGCGCTGGGTGCCGATCACCGCCGGGTGGATCGTCTTCGTCGTCGGCCTCGCTGACATCGTGCTCGGCGTCACCGCCCCGACCAGTCATCTGCACAGCAGGCTGCAGCGCCTGCCGGTGGTAGTGCCAGGCACGGTCGCGAGCCTGACCAGGTCGGCCGACATCATCATCGGCCTGCTGCTGCTGATGCTCTCGCATGGCCTGCGGCGCCGTAAGCACCGCGCCTGGCAGGAGGTCATGGCCCTGCTGGCGATCAGCGCGGTGGTCAGCATCGCGCACGCCATCGACCTGATCCACCACCGCGAGATGGCGGTCGGAGTCGGCATCGCGTTCGTCATCATCGTCGTGCTGATCACGGCCGGCTACCTGGTCCGCCGGGAGTTCTACGCCGTCGGGGACCCGCGCACCCGATGGCGGGCGCTGACCGCGTTCGTCGGTCTGCTGGCCGCCGACATCGCGATCGGGCTCTCCTACATCACGCTGCGCGGCCTGGCCACCAGTTACACCTTCCCGCAGCGGATCGTCGCGATCGTCTACGGACTGGTCGGGGTTCACCCGCCGGCGCAGCTGGTCTTCGTCCAGGAAGGGCGCAACGACCTCTTCGCCATCGTGACCGGTACGCTCGGATTCTTCACCGTGATCATGACGGCCTACCTGTTCCTGCGGCCCGCCGAGCCGGAAGGCCGGCTCGGGGCCAGGGACGCCGAGCAGATCCGGGTACTGCTCGATAAGCACGGCGAGGCCGATTCTCTCGGCTACTTCGCCCTTCGCACTGACAAGAGCGTGATGTGGTCGCCGACCGGAAAGTCGTGCATCGGCTACCGCGTGCTCTCCGGCGTGATGCTGGCCAGCGGCGACCCGCTCGGCGATCCCGAGGCCTGGCCCGGTGCGATCAGGGCCTTCCTCGACATGGCGACGAGGCACGCCTGGGTTCCCGCGGTCGTCGGATGCAGCGAGCAGGGCGCCGAGGTCTGGTGCCGTATTGGCGAGCTGACCGCGCTCGAGCTCGGCGACGAGGCGATCGTGGATGTCGGCGGTTTCTCGCTGCAAGGCCGGGCGATGCGCAACGTCAGGCAGATGGTGACCAGGGTGGAGCGGGCCGGCTACACAGCGCAGATCCGCCGGGTCGGTGACGTCCCCGCCGACGAGATAACCAGGCTTGTACGGCAGGCCGACTCCTGGCGCGGCAACCCGACCGAGCGCGGCTTCTCCATGGCGCTGGGACGGATCGGCGGCGGAGGCGACGAGCAGTGCGTGATCGCCACGGCCACCCAGGACGGCGTATTGCGGGCTCTGCTGCATTTCGTGCCATGGGGCAGGGACGGCCTCTCGCTCGACCTGATGCGCCGGGACCGTGCGGCCCAGCCCGGACTGAACGACTTCATGATCGTCGAGACCATCAAGGCTGCCGGGGATCTCGGCGTCCGACGGATCTCGCTGAATTTCGCCGTGTTCCGCGCCGCGCTTGAGCGTGGTGAGCGGATCGGGGCCGGGCCGATCCTGCGGGCCTGGCGCAAGTTCCTGGTCTTCATGTCCCGGTGGTTCCAGATCGAGTCGCTGTACAAGTTCAACGCGAAGTTTGCCCCCGAGTGGAATCCCAGGTTCATGGTCTTCCCCGGCACCAAGGACGCGGTCAGGATCGGCCTCGCCGCGCTGGAGGCCGAGGCGTTCCTGGTCTGGCCGACGCTGCGGGTGCACCGGATCGGCAGGAAGATAAGGGACGCGCTGCGCCCGCACCGGGTCGCGGCGGCGCGCCAGGGCGACCGGACGCGCTAGCGAGCCGGGCGCCAGCCGGCGGCCGCGGCGCGCGGGCTTGTAGATTGACGCTCATGGCCGGTCTTGCCCCGGGTCCTGCGGGACTTCCAGCGGAGCCTCGCTGCCTCGTCATGGGAGTCGTCAACGTCACCCCCGACTCCTTCTCCGATGGCGGCCGGTGGTTCACCGCGGACGCGGCCGTCGCGCATGGCCTCCGGCTCGTCGCCGAGGGCGCTGACATCGTGGATGTCGGCGGTGAGTCGACTCGCCCGGGAGCGCTGCGGATCACCGAGGAAGAAGAGCTGCGGCGGATCGGGCCGGTCGTCGCGGGACTCGCTCAGGCCGGCGTGACGGTCAGCATCGACACGATGCGTCCCGCGGTTGCCGAGCGCGCGCTCGAGGCGGGCGCCAGGCTCGTCAACGACGTGAGCGGCGGGATGGCCGATTCCGGCATGGCGAGCCTGATCGCTGCGGCCCAGGTCCCGTTCGTTGTCATGCACTGGCGCGGACAGAGCGCCGACATGCAGGACAGGGCGGTCTACGGCGACGTCGTCAAGGACGTGGCCGACGAGCTCGCTGCCCGGGTCGACGCCCTGACCCGTGCTGGGGTGGACCCGGCGCGGCTGATCGTGGATCCTGGGCTTGGCTTCGCCAAGCTCCCGGCGCACAACTGGGCGCTGCTGACCAGGCTGCGCGAGATCTCCTGCCTGCCGCTTGGGTCCGCGCCCTTCCCCGTCCTGGTCGGGGCCTCCCGCAAGCGCTTCATCGGCAGGCTCCTGGCAGCCGACGACGACACTCCGCGGCCGTTCGCCGACTGCGACGACGCGACCGTCGCGCTGACTGCCCTGGCCGCGGCCGCCGGAGCGTGGTGCGTCCGGGTGCACTCCGTCCCGGCCAACGCCGACGCGGTCCGGGTCGCGGCGCGCTGGCGGGAGGCGTCAGGGACATGACAAGCCGGCCAGCTATGCACGGGCCAGACGCTATGCGCGGGCCAGCGGGTCAGCTCGACCGGATCAGGCTGACCGGGCTGCGCGCGTTCGGCTACCACGGCGTCCTGCCCGCGGAGCGTGAGCACGGACAGGAGTTCATCGCCGACGCCGAGCTCTGGCTCGACACGTCGCAAGCGGCCGCTGCCGACGACCTGTCGCGCACGGTCGATTACGGCGGGCTCGCCGCCCGGCTCGCCGAGATCATTTCGGGCGAACCAGCGGCGCTCATCGAGACGCTTGCGCAGCGGCTGGTGTCCGCTTGCCTGTCCGATGACCGGGTTCGCCAGGCAGAGGTAACCGTGCATAAGCCGCACGCGCCGGTCGGCGTTCCGGTGGGCGACGTCACCGTGACGGTCCGGCGGAGCCGGGAATGACGGCAAGCCAGGACGGCCGGCGCCGGGTGGTGCTGGCCCTGGGCAGCAACCTCGGTGACCGGCTCTCGCACCTGCAGGCCGGCGTCGACTCCCTGGCAGCCGAGCCGGGGATCGCCGTGACGGCGGTGTCCGCCGTGTACGAGACGAGCCCCGTCGGCGGCCCTGAGCAGCCCGATTACCTGAACGCCGTCATGCTCGCCGACAGTGCGCTGCCTTCGCGCTCGATCCTGCACCTGTGCCTGGCGGCCGAGCGGGCTCGCGACCGGGTACGGACGGTAACCTGGGGGCCTCGCACGCTCGACATCGACGTGATCGCCTGCGGTGACGAGCTGAGCGACGACCCTGAGCTGATCCTGCCGCATCCGCGCGCTCGTCAGCGGGCCTTCGTGCTCGCCCCGTGGCTCGACGTCGATCCGGACGCCCGGCTGCCCGGTGATGGTTCCGTCGCCCGGCTGCTCGCCGAGGTCGGCACGGCGGGGACCACGCGCCGGGCCGACCTGCGGCTCAGCGCCGGGTCGCAGAAGATCAGCTAGCGCAGGGGTGATGCAGACCGATGCAGCCGACGAAACCGTGGTCGCTGCTGGCGATCGCCGCGTTCAGCGCGGTCCTGGCCTGGCTCGTGGTCCGGTTCACGTTCCCGAGCCTGCCGCCGCTGCCATGGACGCTGGTGCCCGCCATGATCCTGCTCGCGATCGGTGAGGCCGGGTTCGGCCGGAATCTCAGCACCCGGCTGCACGGCAGGCCCGGTGCGCGGCCGGTCCAGCCGATGGCGGTACCCAGGGTGGTGGCGCTGGCCAAGGCGAGCTCGGCGGCGGCCACCGCGATCGGCGGTCTTGCCGCTGGCTTCGCGATCTACACGCTCGGCACGCTCGACAAGCCGGTGCCGCGCCACGACGCGCTCGTCTGCGCCTTCACCGTCGCGGCCGCGATCGCGCTGGTAGCGGCGGCGCTGTACCTGGAACGCTGCTGTCGTGCGCCGGAGCCACCGGACGACGATGACGACCTGCCGTCGGCCAACGGCCACCGGAGGCGCGGCTGAGGCCGTACGGGCCGTGGCTATGCTCAAGATGGCCGACCGGTACCCGATGAGGACTGGATCGAAGAATGCGTGATGACGACCAGCAGGCGGCGGCAGGACCTGCTGCCGAGCCGCACCCAGCGCAGCTTGCGGTCGGCGTGGTCGGGGCAGGCCGGGCAGGGACTGCCATGGCCGTCGCGCTGGCGAGGGCAGGTCACCGGATCGTCGCCGCGTCCGCGGTCTCCCAGACTTCGCTGAGCCGGATCAGCGCCCGGCTGCCCGGCACCATGGTCGCCCGTCCGCAGGACGTCGTGGCCAGGGCCGACCTGGTCCTGCTGACCGTTCCCGACGACGTCCTGCCCGGCCTCGTGCACGGGCTGGCCGCGACCGGGGTCCCGATGGCTGGCAGGCTCATCGCACATGCCAGCGGCAGGCACGGCCTGGCCGTACTGGAGCCCGCGGTCCAGGCTGGCGCGCTGCCACTGGCCCTGCACCCGGTGATGACCTTCACCGGCCGCGCCGACGACGCGGACAAGATGGCCGGCATCTCGTTCGGCGTGACAGCCCCTGAGGCCCTGCGGCCGGTGGCCGAGGCGCTCGTGGTCGAGATGGGCGGCGAGCCGGTGTTCATCGCCGACGACAAGCGCGATCTCTACCACGCCGGGCTGGCGAGCGCGGCCAACCACCTGATCACGCTGGTCGCCGCGTCCAGCGACCAGTTGCGGGCGGCTGGCGTGGCCGATCCTTCCAGAATGCTCGGCCCGCTCCTGTTCGCCGCCCTGGAGAACGTGCTGGCGCTAGGCGACGTGGCCCTGACTGGTCCGGTCGCCCGCGGTGATGCCGACACCGTGGCGGCCCACGTCGAGGCGATCGCCGTGGCCGCGCCCGATGCGCTCGGGGCATACCTGGCGCTGGCCAGGCTGACCGCGGACCGGGCGCTGGCGGCGGGGACGCTGACGCCATCGGATGCGCAGCGGCTGCTCGACGTGCTCTCCAGGCCCGTCGCGTGACGCCGGTACTGGCCCGCACGATCGCCGGCCTGACCGCGGCCTGCGCCACGCTGCGGCCTCCGGTGGTACTCGTGCCGACGATGGGCGCCCTGCATGACGGGCACCGGGCTGTGCTGCGGCGGGCCCGCGAGCTGGCCGGACCGCACGGAGCCGTGGTCGTCTCTGTCTTCGTCAACCCGCTCCAGTTCGGCGCGGCCGAGGACCTGGACCGTTATCCGCGTACGCTCGGGCACGACCGGGCCGTCTGCGCCGAGGAAGGCGCGGCCGTGGTGTTCGCCCCAGCTCGTGATCAGATGTACCCGCAGGAGCAGACGGTCACGGTCAGCCCCGGCCCGGTCGGCCGCGTGCTCGAAGGCGCCACCCGGCCGGACTACTTCGGCGGGATGCTGACAGTCGTGCTTAAGCTGTTCAATCTGGTCAGGCCCGAGGTAGCGGTCTTCGGCGAGAAAGACGCGCAGCAACTCGGGGCGATAAGGCGAATGGTGGCGGAATTGAACGTACGGGTACAGATTGCCTCCGTGCCCACCGTCCGCGAGCCGGACGGCCTGGCCATGTCGAGCCGGAACGCCTACCTGTCAGCGGAGCAGCGCGAGACCGCGCTCGCGCTGTCCCGTGCGCTGCGGGCAGGGGCGGCGTCGGCCGGTGATGGCCCGGCCGCGGCCCTGGCCGCGGCGCGGACCGAACTGAGCGCCGCCGAGTACGCCGACCCGCCGCTGCGGACCGACTACCTGGTGCTGGCCGATGCGCAGAGCTTCGCCCCGGTCGGTCCCTGCTATACCGGCACCGCGCTGCTGCTCGTCGCGGCGACCGTCGGCACGACCAGGCTGATCGACAACGTCCCGCTGAGCTTCGGAGGCACCTCATGATCGCGCGGCGGCTGCTCGCGCCGGCACCCGGCTGGGCCAGGAACGCCGACGTCGTGGTGATCGGCTCCGGCGTCGCCGGCGTGACGGCCGCGCTGAACGCGCACAGTGCCCTTCCGGATCGCAACGTGCTGCTGATCACCAAGTCGCTGCTCGACGAGGGATCGACCAGGTGGGCACAGGGCGGGATCGCGGCGGCGCTCGGGCCAGGTGACACGCCCGAGCAGCATTTGCACGACACGCTGGTCGCCGGCGCCGGCGTCTGTGACGAAGAGGCTGTCCGCGCGCTTGTCACCGACGGCCCGGACGCGGTACGGCGGCTGATCGGCCTCGGCGCGAAGTTCGACGCCGACTCGGGCGGCATTCTCGAGCTCACCAGGGAAGGCGGGCACCTGCGGCGCAGGATCGCGCACGCCGGCGGCGACGCTACCGGCGCGGAGATCTCTCGTGCGCTGCTCCGGGCGCTGGCCGAGGCGGGCGCCGGCGCTGAGGAAGGCGTCGGCATCGACGTGATCGAGCACGCCATGTCCCTGGACATGCTGCTGACCGCCGGCGGCCACGTAGCCGGCCTTACCCTGCACGTGATCGGCGAGGGCCAGCAGGACGGCGTGGGAGCGATTCACGCGCCGGTCGTTATCCTGGCGACCGGCGGGATGGGCCAGGTGTACTCCGCCACCACCAATCCGGCCGTCTCAACTGGCGACGGCGTCGCCCTCGCACTGCGCGCGGGCGCGCAGGCCGCTGACATCGAGTTCGTCCAGTTCCACCCGACCGTCCTGTGGCTCGGTGCCGGCGCCCGCGGCCGGCAGCCGCTCATCTCGGAGGCGGTGCGCGGCGAGGGAGCCGTCCTGATCGACGCTGACGGCCGCCGTTTCATGACCGGCAGGCACCCGCTCGCTGACCTCGCCCCGCGTGACGTCGTCGCCAAGGCGATCATGAACGTCATGGCCGAGACCGGCACCGACCACGTCTACCTCGACGGCCGCCACCTCGGTGAAGCCATGTGGGAGCACAGGTTCCCCACGATCAGGGCAAGCTGTCTCGAGCACGGCATCGACCCGGTCACGGACCCTATCCCGGTGGTCCCTGCCGCTCACTACGCCAGCGGCGGCATCAAGACCGACCTGCACGGCCGCACCTCGGTCCCGGGCCTGTACGCCTGCGGTGAGACCGCCTGCACTGGCGTCCACGGCGCTAACCGCCTGGCCTCCAACTCCCTGCTGGAAGGCCTGGTCTTCGCCGAGCGCATCGGAGCCGACCTGGCCTCAGGCCTGCCGCCCCGCGCCGAGCCCGCCCCCGACACCCGGCCCGCAGGCCTGCTGCCGGCATCGGCCCTCGATCACATCCAGCGGCTCATGACCGACAAGGCCGGCGTCCTGCGCTCCGGCCCCGGCCTCGCCGAGGCCGCCAAGGAACTGCGCGTCATCGGCGACGACCAGTCAGCCGACCCCGGCCTGCAAGCCTGGGAAGCCACCAACCTGCACCTGCTAGCCACCGCGCTCGTGGCAACCGCCACCGTCCGCACGGAGACTCGCGGCTCGCACTGGCGCGAGGATTTCCCCGAGTCTTCCGACGACTGGCTTGGTCATCTGGTGGTGACTGTCGAAGATCCGCCGGGGGAGGACCGGACGGGCACTCAATCTCGTCCGCTGCATAACGCATCGGACAAGATCGGTGCCCATCCGGACCTCTACGTCGACGGGCTGAGAGTCAGATACCTCCCAGACAGCCAGCCCAGCGACATAAGCGAAAGCCGCCCAGCATGACCACGCTTCCCGACGACATCAGCGAGCGGCTGGCTGCCGCCGGACTAGACCCGGTTGTCGTCGCACGGGTCATCGAGACGGCGCTAGCTGAAGACCTCAGTGGCGGATCTGACGTCACCACCCTCGCCACGATCCCGGCAGATGCGCTGGGAACAGCTGATGTTGTGCCGCGCAGTGTCGGCGTCATAGCGGGTCTTGTCGTGGCTGAGGCCGTCTTCACAGTGGTCGGCGCGGGCGATGGGTCCGCCGACCGCGTTCAGCGCGCGGCGGCACCCATCGCTCGCTCCGACCGCACCGAGGGAAGTTTCAGCGGGGTCCGCGCTGAGCTCAGGGTTAGCGATGGTGAACGAGTCGAGGCCGGACAGGTTCTCATGACCATCCACGGACCGCTGAGAGCCATTCTGACGGCTGAGCGCACGGCTCTGAACCTGCTAGGGCATATGTCGGGCATCGCGACGCTCACGCGGGCGTGGGTGGATGCCGTGGAGGGGACCGGGGCTCGGGTTCGGGATACTCGCAAGACGCTGCCTGGGCTGCGGATGCTGGAGAAGTACGCGGTGCGGTGCGGAGGCGGGGTCAATCACCGGATGTCACTGTCGGATGCGGCGCTGATCAAGGACAACCATGTGGCGGCCGCCGGGTCGGTGACCGCGGCCTTCGATGCGGTCGGGAAGCTGGCGCCTGACCTGCCTGTCGAGGTGGAGTGCGACACCCTGGAGCAGGTGGAGGAGGCCGTGGCAGCAGGAGCCGGGCTGATCCTGCTCGACAACTTCAGCCTGGAGCAGATGGCCGAGGCGGTCACGCTCAATGCCGGCCGGGCGCGGCTCGAGGCGAGCGGCGGGCTTACGCTCGGCATGGCGGGAGCGGTGGCCGCGACCGGAGTGGACTACCTGTCCGTGGGTGCGCTCACCCATTCCGCGCCGGTTCTCGACATCGGGCTTGACCTGGTCGAGGCGGGACAGGAGCGGTAGGGAACATGCTGCTCACGATCGATATCGGTAACACCAACACCGTGCTGTGCGTCTTCGACGGTGACGAGGTGGTCGAGCACTGGCGGGTCGCCACCGATCCGGTGCGGACGGCCGACGAGCTTGCCGTCACGCTGCGCGGCCTGCTGTCGCAGAGTGCGCTGCTCGCCATGTCGAGCCTGCACGGCATCGCGCTCTGCTCGACGGTCCCCTCGGTCCTGCACGAGATGCGCGCGATGCTCCGGCGGTACTACGAGGACATCCCGGCTCTCATCATCGAGCCCGGCGTCAAGACCGGAGTATCGATCCGCATGGACAACCCCAAGGAAGTGGGGACAGACCGGATCATGAACACGGTCGCGGCCGTGCACCTGTACGGCGGCCCCGCGATCGTAGTGGACTTCGGGACCTCGACGAATTTCGACGCGGTCAGCGAGAAGGGCGAGTTCGTCGGCGGCGCGCTGGCGCCGGGCATCGAGATCTCCGTCGACGCGCTGTCCCGGCGGGCGGCGCAGCTGCTCAAGGTGGAGCTGACCAGGCCGAGCCGGGTGGTCGGGAAGAACACCGTGGAGGCGCTCCAGTCCGGGATCATCTTCGGCTTCGCCGGCCAGATCGAGGGCATCGTCAGCCGGATGGCCGAGGAGCTGTCGCCGTCTGACCCCGACGCGGTCACCGTGATCGCGACCGGCGGCCTCGCACCGCTGGTGATCGACGAGGTGAAGGTCATCGACGCCTACGAGCCCTGGCTCACGCTGATCGGGCTCCGGCTGGTCTACGAGCGGAACCTGAGCGGCTAGCGCCCGTATCCCGTTGGCAGCCACCCGTACGCCGCCGGTAGCCTCGGGCAGATGAGCGACGAAGAGAACCCCGGCGGCGAGGTGGTGCCGGGTGCCGGCCCCGGGCAGGCGGCCGACGTGTCGGAGCAGATGCGCGTCCGGCTGGCCAAGGCCGACCGGCTCAAGGCGGCCGGCATCGAGCCCTATCCAGTCGGATACCCGCGCACCCGCACGATCGCCGAGGTCCGGCGCGAGCACGGCGATCTCGAGCCTGACGCCGCGACCGGAGAGCGCGTCGGCGTGACCGGCCGGGTCATGCTGTACCGCACCGGCGGCAAGCTCTGCTTCGCGACCATCAAGGACGGTACCGGTGAGCTCCAGGTGATGGTCTCCAGAGACCGCACCGGTGAGCAGGGGCTGGCGGCCTGGAAGGCGGACGTCGATCTGGGCGACCACGTCGGCGTGACCGGCGAGGTGATCACGTCGCGCACCGGCGAGCTGTCCGTGCTCGCCGACTCGTTCGCCATCACGTCCAAGTCGCTGCGACCGTTGCCGGACAAGCACGCCGGCCTGACCGACCCGCAGATCCGGGTGCGCATGCGTTATGTCGACCTGATCGTCAACCCGGAGGCCAGGCGGCTGGCCGAGCTCAGGGCGGCGGTGACGCGGGCCATCCGCGAGGAACTGCACGCGCAGGGGTACATCGAGGCCGAGACGCCGATGCTGCAGACGTTGCACGGCGGTGCCAACGCGCGGCCCTTCGTGACCCATATCAACGCCTACGACATGCAGCTGTACCTGCGGATCGCGCTCGAGCTCTACCTCAAGCGGCTGATGGTCGGGGGCCTGGAGCGGGTCTACGAGCTCGGCAGGAACTTCCGTAACGAGGGCGCGGACGCGACGCACAATCCCGAGTTCACGATGCTCGAGGCGTACCAGGCGTACGGCGACTACACCACCATCGGGGCGCTGACTCAGAGCCTGATCCTGGCCGCCGCCAGGGCTGGGCTCGGCGGGACGATCGTGCGGCGGCCGGACGGCTCCGAGCACGACATCGGCGGCGACTGGCCGTCGATCGGCGTCCACGAGGCGGTCTCCCGGGCGCTGGGCGAGGAGGTCACCGTGGACACCGGCGAGGACCAGCTTCGCAAGCTGGCCGCCCAGGCGAGCATCTCCCTTGAGGCGTCGTGGAACTCCGGCCAGGTCCTGCTCGAGCTCTACGAGCACCTGGTCGAGGCGCGGACGGTGCTGCCGACCTTCTACCGAGATTTCCCGGTCGAGGTCTCGCCGCTGACCAGGGCGCACAGGGATGACCCGCGGCTGGCCGAGAAGTGGGACCTGGTCGCGTTCGGCGCCGAGATCGGCACCGGTTACTCAGAGCTCGTCGACCCGGTCGAGCAGCGAGCCAGGCTGACGGCCCAGTCGCTGCTCGCCGCGGGCGGTGATGCCGAGGCCATGCAGCTCGACGAGGATTTCCTGCGCGCCCTCGAGTACGGCATGCCGCCGAGCGGCGGTATGGGCATGGGCATCGACCGGGTACTGATCATGCTGACCGGCGCCTCGATCAGGGAGACGATCCTCTTCCCGATCGTCAAGCCCACCTAGAAGAAAGTCCCGCAGGCCTCAGGCTCGAGATCTGCGGGACTTACCTCGCGCAGGATTCAGGCGATCCTGACCGCGCCGACGAACGCGCTCCAGAAGACCGGGTGGATGCCGACCGGTATTCCGTAGGTCGGTGCGTCCAGCATGTACGCGACCCCGTTCTGGACACCGACATAGATGCCGACATGGCCGATGTCAGGGAAGAAGAAGAGCAGGTCACCTGGCTGGAGCTGGGCGCGCGGGATGTGCACGCCGGAATTCCACTGGTCGCCGGTGTAGTGCGGCAGGCTGATTCCGATCTGGGCGTATGCCCACATGACAAGGCCGGAGCAGTCGAACGCGCTCGGTCCGGCCGCGCCCCAGACGTAGGGGTCGCCGATCTTGGTCATCGCATATCTGAGTGCCTGCACGCCTACCGAGTCGCCGGTCAGGTGGATCGACGGGTACTGGCCGGTCTGCTCGTACTGCGCTAGTGCCTGGGCATAGACCTTGCTGTTGAGCACGCGCTCTTCGGCCTGGATCTTGGCGACCTTGCCGGCCATCGCCCTGGCCAGCGTGGCAGCGCGGTGTTCCTGCTGGGCTGCGAGCACCCTCGCCCGCTCGGCGGCCGCCCTGGCCGCGGCGACCAGGTTGAGCTGGTTGCTGTTCGCGCGCTGCAGCTCGCTCAGCATCGCGGCCCGGGCCAGCATGGCGTTCGGATCAGTGCTCTGGAGCAGCTGGATGGTCGGGTCGATGCCACCCGTCATGTAGCCGGCCGCGGCGATCTTCGCGATCGAGGACTGGTCACCCTGGAGCAGCCGCAGGTCCATCTGTACGGTCAGGTGCGCGATCTTGACCTGGTCCTTGGCTTCCTTGTACTGGATCCGCATGGCGTCGTACTGCTGGCCAAGCTCGTCGATCTGGTGCGCGATCGCGTTAGCCCTGGCGACCAGCTGCTTGAGCGTCGGTGCCTGGCCCCCAGGGGCTGCGCTCGCGGCGGATGCCGGCACTGCCAGTCCGATGGCAGTCATCGTGCTCACGGCGGCCATCAGCCTGCCCGCGGCCTTGCCCGGCCGCATCTTCCTCGGCCGTGCCTTCGCCGCGGCCGCCCTGGCTTGTGGCCGGGAGTGCCAACCAGATGGCGAGCCCTCCACGTGGGCGCTCCTCTCCATTGCCTGGCGTACCTGGGTATCCAGGCGCGCCAGCGGGACGGGGGTATCAGCGTTGGACATTAATAGACGGAACCACCCGATGTACCGCCGATGCCAAAAATTCCCGCCGGCGGGTCGCGGGCTCTGGCCCGACCCCGGCCTCTTGCTGACGTGAGCCCCTGCCGGGGCTTCTCGCCTCCAGCCCGCCGACTTCACCGGGTATTACCATGTTTAGACAGATCTAAGATGGCGGCACGGGGCAGTTGCGTACCGTGTGATCTGCCTGTGATGTAGCTCAATTGGTGCCGTCGTCCCGCGGTGGCTGCGCAATGCCGCGGCAGTCAACTTGCAATGTGTAGTGACTGAGTAACTCGTCGTGTCCTCGCTCTGCCCCGACAGGCAGGCCAGCTGACTCCGCCGGACTGCCGAGCACGCGTCCCGCGGCCCGAATGGTGTTCGGCCAGGCCGAAACTCGGCATGTTCGGCAGGGGTAATGTTCGGTCCTGCATTACGAGTCAGATCGTGCCGTATTGAAGTCTGGACGTTGTGCCGGCGTTTCCTGGGGACGCGCGGATTTAGCGAGATCGGCCGTGGCCGGACGGGCGCCGGAATCCGCGCCGCCCGGGGCACACGCCGGCGCGGAGGCCCTGGCAATCGGGTCCGGAAAGCGCACCGCCCGGCGGACCCGTTTGATGAAGTGGCCAGGGCGGGGCTAATGCGGGATCGAAGCCAGGAGCGCTAACGGCCCACTGCGGCGGGGATTCGTACCAGTGTCCTAGTCCCCTGCGGAATTGGCCGGTACTTGCCGCCTGGGCGCACGGATGACTACAGGAGGTGATCGCCGCGGGATTCGTATGGAGGACATGTGCAGTCGGTGTGGATTCCGTGTGGCGGGCAACCGCACCCGCCGTGCGGGCCATCAGCTCTGCCTGACGTAAGCTGAATACATATCGAGGAGCTGGCGTGCTGTGGCGGCGAGCGCCGGGCGTCTGGCAGTCGCCCGGCAGAGCCGACCGGTCATTTCATGACCTGCGGATAGTCGGGCCGACTCGGAGCCAGCCCTGCCAGTTAAGTGTCGTGTGAGTGTGAGGTGAGCAATCCTGCCGGAGCTAGCAGCATTGACTCCCCCGTTTCTGGTCGCCGCCGCCTTCCTGATCGCGGTCGGCGCATTCGTCAGGCACGAGTTGCGTCGTTCGAGGAGCCAGGCCGACGCCGAAGAGGCGGATGTTTCCGCCCCGGATTCTGGTTCGGATTCCGTCGGCACGATCGGCGAAAATCCGGCAGGCAACGGCGCAGTGAGTGACTCACTCGATGGCCACGAGGATGAGCAGAGCCCGAACCACGGGGAGTGATTACTCCTTGAATACGGAGAGTTACTAGAAGTCTCAGCCTGCTCCGTCTCGCCTCTCCAGAGAAGTGCATGCGTTCAATCGAGGTACTCTTAATTGCCAGCAGCAAGCTTGCTGGTATAGGTTAAGCTACTTAAATAGTCAGGGTACCGGAAAGGCTAACCAGCATGGCTCAGAAGACAGTGGTGACGGTGGTCTGTGATCTACCTCACGATGGTGAGGTCGAAGGATCGGAGTCTGTTTCCTTCGCTTTTGATGGCAACGCGTACGAAATCGATCTGTGCGGGCCGCACAGCAAGGAACTGCGCGAGAAGATCGGCGCTTTCGCCGATCACGCGCGCAGGGTCACGCCCGGCGGCCGGCGGCGTAAGGCGCGTACCGGCCCGGGCCGCGAGCGGAGTTCGGAAATCAGGGAATGGGCTCGGCAGCGCGGGCACAAGGTGAGCGAGCGAGGCCGCATTCCCGGCAACATCATCGCCGAGTACGAGGCATCCCACTGACACTGATTCCCTCGCCGCACGTCATGATCCCGATGCCGCTGGCCGGGAGCGAGAGCGCTCCGGCGGCGGCGTCGCGGCTTCTGGTGGCCGCTGAGCGACTCTCAGCCGCTGAACTCCTGACGACCAGTGCCAGGCGGCCAACCGTAAATCCCCAGGGCAACTGGCTGAGGGCAGGCCATATGGCGACATATCTGGTGTGCCGTCAGCCTCGATGCGTTCGCTCGCGGCGTACCGGGGAACAGTGGTCCGTCGCCACAGGTTGGATGAGGGTGAACGCCCGTCAGTCGGGGAACGTCTGTGGGGAGCGCGGTGGTCCGCTTTGCGCGCGGTCTGCCGCACCCAGAGCCTTCCCCCGACAGTGGGCTAGTGCGCGGCAGGGACGGGCCCATCGTGGTCCCTGTCCCGATCGCATGGTGAGGGAGCGACGAGAATGTTCGAGAGGTTTACCGACCGGGCGCGGCGGGTTGTGGTCCTGGCTCAGGAAGAGGCCAGGATGCTCAACCACAACTACATCGGTACCGAGCACATCCTGCTCGGCCTCATCCACGAGGGCGAGGGCGTCGCTGCCAAGGCACTCGAGTCGCTTGGCATCAGTCTTGAGGCCGTGCGCCAGCAGGTTGAGGAGATCATCGGGCAGGGCCAGCAGGCCCCGTCTGGTCATATCCCCTTTACCCCGCGGGCCAAGAAAGTACTTGAGCTGTCGCTGCGAGAGGCGCTGCAGCTCGGCCACAACTACATCGGTACCGAGCACATCCTGCTCGGCCTGATCCGCGAGGGCGAGGGCGTCGCGGCCCAGGTGCTCGTCCGGCTGGGCGCGGACCTGAACCGGGTCCGCCAGCAGGTGATCCAGCTGCTGCACGGCTACCAGGGCAAGGAGCCAGCGGCCGCCGGCACCTCGTCGGAGAGCGCTCCCTCCACGTCGCTGGTGCTGGACCAGTTCGGCCGCAACCTGACCGCAGCCGCGCGTGAGGGCAAGCTCGACCCGGTGATCGGCCGCGAGAAGGAAGTCGAGCGGGTCATGCAGGTGCTCTCGCGGCGCACCAAGAACAACCCTGTCCTGGTCGGCGAGCCCGGCGTCGGCAAGACCGCCGTGGTCGAGGGCCTGGCCCAGCGGATCGTCAAGGGCGAGGTGCCCGAGACGCTCAAGGACAAGCAGCTGTACACCCTTGACCTGGGCGCGCTCGTGGCCGGCTCGCGGTACCGCGGTGACTTCGAAGAGCGGCTGAAGAAGGTGCTCAAGGAGATCCGCACCCGCGGCGACATCATCTTGTTCATCGACGAGATCCACACGCTGGTCGGTGCCGGAGCCGCCGAGGGTGCCATCGACGCCGCGTCGATACTCAAGCCCATGCTGGCCAGGGGCGAGCTGCAGACGATCGGCGCCACGACGCTTGACGAGTACCGCAAGCACCTGGAGAAGGACGCCGCGCTCGAGCGCCGGTTCCAGCCGATCCAGGTCGCCGAGCCGACGATCTCGCACACCATCGAGATCCTCAAGGGGCTGCGCGATCGGTACGAGGCACACCACCGGGTCTCGATCACCGACGACGCCCTCGTGGCCGCTGCCCAGATGGCGGACCGCTACATCAGCGACAGGTTCCTGCCGGACAAGGCGATCGACCTGATCGACGAGGCAGGCTCGCGGATGCGCATCCGCCGGATGACCGCGCCGCCGGACCTGCGCGAGTTCGACGAGCGGATCGCCGAGGTGCGCAGGGACAAGGAATCCGCGATCGACTCCCAGGACTTCGAGAAGGCTGCCGCCCTCCGCGACAAGGAGAAGCAGCTGATCGAGAAGAAGGACGCCAGGGAGAAGGAGTGGAAGGCCGGCGACATGGACGCCGTGGCCGAGGTGAACGAGGAGCTGATCGCCGAAGTGCTGGCGACCGCGACCGGGATCCCGGTGTTCAAGCTCAC
>DASWAA010000059.1:0-10274 GCA_036391385.1 Streptosporangiaceae bacterium | reverse complement strand
AGCCCGTCACTACGAAAAGGAGCCCGACCATGACGCGTACCCCCGTTACCAGCGACAAGCTTCCGCCTCTAGCCGGCCCGTTCTCGCCCGGCGTGCAATCCGGCAGCGGGCCATTGTTCATCAGCGGGCAAGTCGGCCAGGACCCGGCGACCGGGGCACTGGTCGACGGTGACGTCACCGTCCAGGCCCACCAGGCGCTCCGCAACCTGACCGCTGTCTTGGAGGCGGCGGGCAAGAGCCTGGACGACGTCGTGCGGATTGGTGTCTATCTCACTGACATGGGCGACTTCGCCGCGATGAACGAGGTGTATCGGGAGCATCTCACCGCCCCTTACCCGGCCCGCACTGCGATCGCGGTCGCCGCACTCCCGCTCGGCGCCGTCGTCGAGTTCGACGCGATCGCGAGCTAGTCATGGAGGCAGAGTTCAGCCTGATCGACGTGTTCAGCAACCGGCCGTTCGGCGGCAACCAGCTGGCGGTGTTCCCCCGCGCCGAGGGCCTCAGCGAGGAGGTCATGCGGCAACGGGCCAGGGAAACGACCCGGTCCACGGACGCTACCCGAGGGGCCGTGATCATGCCCCTGACCCGGAGCCGCCTGTCGGAATCGAACCGACGACCTGTTCATTACGAGTGAACCGCTCTGCCGACTGAGCTAAGGCGGCGCGCCGACCCGAAGGTGGCGGCGCAGAGAGTCTACCGGTCCTCGGACCCTTGTCGCTGCCGGCTACCGGTCGCTTCGTGGGCCTGCTGCCGGGCGCATACACACTGGCCCGCGGGCAAGTCACGCGCCGAGCATGCTCAGCCAGCCCAGCGGGTGCTCGCGCTGGCCGCGAACTCCAGGATCGTGGTAACGAGCCAGTCGGATCCGACTGAAAGGCGTCCACGCGCTGAAAGGCGTCCACGATCTTGGAGGGGACTCGGCGCCGGACGTGCTGTCGGCTAGCCAGCGGCTGCGGGGCGCCTGGCGAGGGCTAGCGCCATCTCCTCGACTGCCAGCAGGGGCGCGACGCTGGCTGCCAGCCGCTCACGGCACTTCATGATGGCCTCGATCCGGCGCACCGTGACCGTCGCAGTGCACGATTCCGCGAGCTTGCGCAGGTCAGGCTCCCTGGACGCGTTGGCCAGCTCCACGTCGGCGCCGAGCTGGACGGCGAGCACGTCACGGTAGAACGCCGCAAGGTCGAGCAGCGCCAGGTCGAGCGCGTCCCGCTTGATCCTGGTGGCACGCGACTTCTGCCGGTCCTCCAGGTCCTTCATGGCCCCGGCCGACCCCCGGATCGCTGTGGCCACGCCCCTGCCGGTCGAGCCCTCGCCGAAAGCGCGCCGCAGCGCCTCACGTTCCGGCACGTCGAGCGACTCGGTCGTGGCGGCGGCTTCGGCCTCGGCGGCCTTGACAAGCGCCGCGGAGGCGGCGAAGGCCTCGGCGAGGCCGGTCAGCCGGAGCGGCATCGCCAGCACGTCGCCGCGGCGCCTGGCGGCCTCGGCGTCGCTCGCCAGGCGACGGGCCCGGCCAATGTGCCCGAGCGACGCCCGAGCGGCCGCGAGCGCCCGGTCACGGGCGATGCCCTCTCGCTCCAGGATCGCCGCTACCGCCGCGGTCGGCGGGGTGCGCAGCGTGATCAGCCGGCACCGGGACCTGATCGTCGTCGGCAGGTCGGCCGCCGACGGAGCGCACAGCAGCCAGATCGTGCGCGGCGGCGGCTCCTCGATCGCCTTGAGCAGGGCGTTGGCCGCCTGCTCGGTCGCCCGGTCGGCGTCCTCGAACAGCACGATCCGCCAGCCGCCGTAGACCGGGGAGGCGGCCGCCTTGAGCACGAGCTCCCTGGTCTGCCTGACCCCGTAGGAGAGCCCGTCGGGCCGCACAAGCAGCAGGTCGGCATGGGTGCCCGCGGTCGCCTGGTGGCACGACTGGCACTGGCCGCAGCCCTCGTCATGGCAGAGCAGCGCCGCCGCGAAGGCCCGTGCGGCGACCGACCGCCCCGATCCCGGCGGTCCGGTGAACAGCCAGGCGTGGGTCAGTCCGGCTGGCTGGGCGGCCGCGGCGCGGAGCTGCTCGACGACCGCATCCTGGCCGACGAGCTGGTCGAAGACGGCCCAAGCCGTCATTCGCGTATCACCGGGAGGGAGCCCGTGATCTCCTCCGCCCGCTCGGGCACCGGGTCGGGCAGCAGGTCACGCACCGCTGCCTGGATCTCCCGGCTGAGCTGCGCCTGGCCCAGGGAAGCATCGAGCACCAGATACCTGCGCGGCTCGGCTCTGGCCAGCGCGAGGAAGGCGGCCCTGACACGCTCGTGGAACTGCTCAGGCTCCGCCTCGAGCCGGTCGGCCGAACTGGCGCGGCGACTCAGCCCGGTGGCCGGCGGCAGGTCGAGCAGAAACGTCATGTCGGGAACAAGGCCCCCCGTGGCAAGCTCGTTCACCCGCCGGATTTCCGCAACGGGTAGCCGTCGCCCGCCGCCCTGGTAGGCCAGCGTCGAATCGACGTACCTGTCCGTGACCACGATCGTGCCGCGCGCCAGGGCGGGCCCGATCACCGCGGCCACGTGCTCAGCCCGGTCGGCGGCGTACATCATCACCTCGGCCCAGGGTGACAGGCCGGTATGGGCGGTGTCGAGCAGCAGCGCCCGCAGGCGCATGCCCATCTTGGTGGCGCCGGGCTCGTGCGTGGACAGGACGTCGTAGCCGTTCTCGCGCAGCCAGATCGCGAGCAGCCTGGCCTGCGTCGACTTGCCCGCGCCCTCGCCGCCCTCGAAGGCCAGCAGCAGGCCGCGGCTGGCCGCCTGGTCCCCGCCGTGACCGCCCGCGCCAGCCGGCGCGTACGGCAGCGGCCTGCCGCGCAGGGCGGCGAGCAGGTCAGGCAGCAGCGGCATTCCCGGCCGGTCGTCCATCTGGCGGTAGGAGCTGAATCCGAGCGCCATCGCCACGGCGGCGATCAGCAGCAGCACGATGTTGTCGCCGACGGCCCGGTAGACGACATGCCCGATCTGCAGGTTGGGGGACCGGAACACTGACCCGTACATCGAGGTGAACAGGCCGGCCAGCAGTCCGGACAGGGCGATGACCCCGAACATCACGACCCGCAGGGCCGACTGCAGGAACGCGAACGTGCGGCCCCGAGCGTCGTCGGCGACTGACTGGCCGATCACCGTGTAGCCGGTCACGTACGCGATGCCGCCGAAGATGCCGAGCACGACGACGAGGAAGACGACGACCGGAAGGTTCGGGATCAGCCCGATCAGGGCGAGCGGGATTCCGGCGGCCGCGATCGCGAGGCCGAACAGCCGTCTCCGGCTGAAGTCACCGAGCAGCTTCACGCCCACCGACATTCCCGCGGCCAGCCCGAGGAAGATCGCGGCGAACACCACGCCCCAGCCCGTCGGCCCGCCGCCAAGGGTGCCCACCACGTAGGCGTAACCGAGCCCGACGACGGCGCCGGCCCCAGCGAACGCGCCGACCATGCCGATCGTGATGCCGCGGACGATGCGGTTATGGCCGACGAACCGCCAGCCTTCCCAGATCGACTTGACGACCGACGGTACCGAGATCGGCTCACCCATGCGTCGGCGCGGCAGGTCGCGTAGCGAGTAGCAGGTCAGCGCCGAGATCACGAACGTGATCACGTTGAAGTAGAGGGCAAGGCTGACCTGACCGGTCACCGGGTTACCGAAGTAGGAACTCTTCCTGCCCCCTGCCAGCGCCTCGCTGATCGCGGAGAGCAGCACGAACAGCAGCGAGGCGATCGGCGCGGTGCCGTAGGTGGTCAGCAGGCTGTAGCTGTTAGCCTGCTCGAGCTTGTCCGCGGGCACCAGGTTCGGTATCGAGGCGTCCTTGGCCGGCGTCCAGAACAGCGCCGCGCAGGAGGCGAGGAACTGGGCGACGTACAGCCAGGTCAGCTGGTTGGCGAAGCCGATCACCAGGTTCAGCGGGATGGACAGGTAGAGCACGGCGCGGACGACGTCGCCGACAACCAGGTTGATCCTGCGGTCGAGCCGGTCGGCAACCGCGCCAGCGATCGGGCCGAAGAGAAGGTACGGCAGCAGGGAGGTGATCCAGACGCCACCCACGGCGGCGGCTCCCGCCGACGCCTGGAGACGCTGGCCGGTCAGCGAGTAGGCGAGCGCCGATAGCGCCAGCAGGCTCAGCCAGTCCCCCAGGCTGGACAAGGACGTGGCGACCCACAGCCGCCGGAACGACCTGATCGACAGCACGCCCCCGCCGCGCTGCCCCAAAGGGGACCTAAAGCTCATTAGGCAAGGCTATCGGCACTTGGCCGCACGTGCCGAGAGCAGCGGCAAGGCGACTGGCTTATCCCGGCTCGCGGCGAGCGCTTTGCCCGCCGATGAGGCCGCTGACCGCTTCGGGTTGCGGCTATTTCGGGCCGGACGACGCCGACGAGCCCTTGGCACGAGACGACTTCGCCGTGCCGCCGGCCTTCTTCGCCGTGCCGCCTGTCTTCGCCGCTGGCTTCCTGGCCGACCCGGCAGCTGATCTCGACGTGCCTGCCTTCGGGGCCGAGCGCCGCTTCGGCGCCGGCGCCGCGGCCCGGCGCTCCGCGAGCAACTCGACCGCGCGCTGCAGGGTGATCGACTCAGGCATGTCGCTCTTGCGCAGGGAGGCGTTCGTCTCGCCGTCGGTGACGTACGGCCCGAACCTGCCCTCCCGCAAGACGATCGGCTTCCCGCTGGCCGGGTCCTGGCCGAGCTCGCGCAACGGTGCCGCCGCCGCCCCCCTGGCCGCACGGCCGCGCTGCTTAGGCTGGGCGAACAGCTCAGTTGCCTGGTCGATCGTGAGCGTGAACAGCTGCTCGTCGGACTCCAGCGACCGGCTGTCGCTGCCCTTCTTGGCATACGGGCCGTACCGGCCGTTCTGCACCGTGACCGGCTCACCGTCGATCTCGCCGACGGTACGCGGGAGCGTCAGCAGCGCAAGCGCGTCGTCGAGAGTGACGCTGTCCAGGTCCATGGCCTTGAGCAGCGACGCCGTCCTCGGCTTGGCCGAGGACGGGGCATCCTCTGGCAGCACCTCGGTCACGTACGGGCCGAACCGGCCGGCCCGGGCGACGATCGTCAGGCCGGTGCCAGGGTCAGATCCCAGGATCTTGTCGCCGGTGGGCCGCTCGAACAGCTCCCTGGCGAACTCCGGGGTGAGCTCGTCGGGAGCCGTGCCCTCGGGCACGTTCACGCGCTGGTCGTCCCGCTCCAGGTAGGGCCCGTACCGGCCGACCCGGATCACGATGTCGGTGCCGGCCAGCGGGAACGAGCTCACGTCCCGGGCGTCGATCTCGCCCAGGTCGCTGACCAGGTCCTTGAGCCCTTCTTCCTTCCCCTCCGGCCCGTCGGTTCCGAAGTAGAACCGGCGCAGCCACGGGACCCGGCCGGCCTCGCCGCGCGCGATCTCGTCGAGCGCCTCCTCCATGCTGGCCGTGAACTCGTAGTCGACCAGGTGCGCGAAGTGCTTCTCCAGCAGGTTCACCACGGCGAAGGCGACGAACGAGGGCACCAGCGCGGTGCCCTTCTTGAACACGTAACCGCGATCCAGGATCGTGCCGATGATCGAGGCGTACGTCGACGGCCTGCCGATCTCGCGATCTTCCAGTTCCTTGATCAGCGAGGCCTCGGTGTACCTGGCGGGCGGCCTGGTAGCGTGCTCGGCCGCCGCGAGCCGCAACGCGGTCAGCGGGTCCCGCTCGGCCAGTGGCGGAAGCCGGCGCTCGCGGTCGTCCCGGTCGGTGCCGTCCGCCTCCTCGACGTCCTCCACATAGGCCTTGAGGAAGCCGTAGAAGTTGATGATCTTTCCTGAGGCGCCGAATTCGGCTTCCTCGCCGGCCGCGGAGCGGCCGGCCACCCGGACCGAGACCGACTCTCCGGTCGCGTCCTTCATCTGCGAGGCGACGGTCCGCTTCCAGACCAGCTCGTACAGCCGCAACTCGTCCCCGGACAGGCCGGCCGCGGCCGGCGTGCGGAAGGAGTCACCAGCGGGCCTGATCGCCTCGTGTGCCTCCTGGGCGCTCTTCACCTTGCTGGCATAGGTCCGCGGGGCGTCAGGCACGTACTCGGCGCCGTAGAGCTCGCGGGCCTGCTTCCTGGCCGCGGCCAGGGCGGTCTCCGACAGCGTGACCGAGTCGGTCCGCATGTAGGTGATGTGACCGTTCTCGTACAGGCGCTGCGCCACCTGCATGGTGTACTTCGCCGAGAAGCCCAGCTTGCGCGAAGCCTCCTGCTGCAGCGTCGTGGTACGGAAGGGCGGGTAGGGCGACCGCCGGTAGGGCTTGCGTTCAACCGACTTGACCGAGAACGCGGCACCGTGCAGCCGGTCAGCCAGGCCGGCGGCGTCCTCTCCGGACAGGTGCAGGACGGGCGGCTGGCCCGTGTCCTGCGCCGACGGCTTCAGCTCGCCGGTGGAGCTGAAGTCACGGCCCTGCGCGATCCGGCGTCCGTCAAGGGCGACCAGCGTGGCGGTGAACGAGGCCACGTCCTGGCCGGAGGGCTGCTCGGCCTGCCGCGCGAACTCGGCCTCCAGATCCCAGTACCTGGCCGGCCGGAACGCGATCCGCTCCTTCTCCCGGTCGACGACCAGGCGCACGGCGACGGACTGCACCCGCCCGGCCGACAGCTGCGGCATGACCTTCTTCCACAGCACGGGCGAGACCTCGTAGCCGTAGAGCCGGTCAAGCACCCGGCGGGTCTGGTACGCCTCGACCAGGCCGTCGTCCACGTCCCGCGGGTTGGCCACGGCGGCGGCGATCGCCTCGGGCGTGATCTCGTGGAAGACCATCCGCCTGGTCGGCACCTTGGGCTTGAGCTCCTGGACCAGATGCCAGGCGATGGCCTCGCCCTCGCGGTCCTCGTCAGTGGCGAGCAGCAACTCGTCGGCGTCCTTGAGCAGCTTCTTGAGCTTGGTGACCTGCTGGCGCTTGTCAGCGTTCACCACGTAGAGCGGCTCGAAATCGGCGTCGACATTAACCCCGAGCCTGGCCCACGGCTCCTTGCGCAGCTTGTCCGGAATGTCAGCGGCGCTGCCCGGCATGTCACGGATGTGCCCGATGCTCGACTCGACGACGTAACCCTTGCCGAGATAGCCGGCGATGGTCCGCGCCTTCGTGGGCGACTCGACGATGACGAGCCTGCGGGCACCGTTCGCTCCGGTGTCCGTGCTCGCCTCGCCGTTTTGTGCTGCCTGGCTCGTCCTAGTTGCCACGCCTTCTCAACCTCACATCTCGCAGACGCCAGGAGGCTACCGCAGCACCAGGCCGGCTCCGCGCTGTAAAGATCACATCACTCACCTGTGGCACCGTGCACACCCCGCGGTAACTGATTCCCTAACGCTGATTGAATCATCGCCGCTGTCGCGCACAATAAGTGGTGATGGCGGAGTACTCCTACCTCGTGCTCAACATTCCGCGTGGAACGTCCAGGGACGTCGCGCGGAAGATCCTCACGGACCACGCCGAGTACGGGCACTGGGAGCTTGCCAGGCTGCGGCTGTACGCCGACGGAAGCCGGACAGCCACCCTGCGTCGCAAGATTATCCGCCCCGCGCAAGCGGTAAGGCCGTTGGGGCCGGTCGCCAGGGCCTGACCAGGGCTCAGGCAGCGCCCGGACAGGCCCACGGCACCGCCTGCTAGGCGGCGTGAGCGGCGTAGTGGCCGAGCAGCCTGAAGCCAGCGAACCAGCGCCCAACGGCGGCCGCGAAAGTGGCTGGCGGTGCGGCATGCCGGGGCCTGGCGCGGCGGTTGCTGTCCTTCGTCCTGGTCTCGTTCTCCTGCCCGGCTTGCCGGTGCCTGCTCTTGTATCCGGCTGGCGGAGCGCTGTCCTGAGCGTCCCGCGCGCCTTCGCCCGGGCCCCAGAAGCCCTCATCGGGGACCTGCGCGGCGGCAGGGACTGCCCTAGGCGTCGCATCGGCAGCCTCCCCGCCGTCGGCCAGGGCAGCGCCGGGGACTTCGCCGTCGACGACGGTGTCCGCGATGGTGTCCGGAACCGCCGGGTCAGCCGGCCCGGACGCGGACTCGGCGTCGCACTCCGGGTAGCAGTCGTCGGCCAGCAGTTCCGCGAGCAGGGCGTCGACGCGCTGCCGCATGCGAGCCAGCCGGCCAGGAGAAGGCTCGTCCGCGGTCACCGCGAGCCCGTCGAAGCGCTCCCAGCCGTCCGCCGGGCCCGTGTCGAAGCCAGCGTCCGAGGTCAATGCGGCACGTTCTGCCGCGAGGTTCGCCCAGGCCATCATCTCTGCTCCGTCATCCTCGGCGTCAATTTGTATCCGTACAACTGCTTTCTGTAACCGTCCTACCGCACACTGACGCGCTATTCCGGTGCGCACGCGCCCGAAAAGCTGGTTCCGGTTCAGGTGGCCGCGGTCGGTGCGGCGCCACACCAGGCCGCGGCCACCGGAGCGGAACCCTTCCCGCTGCCGGGCACGAGGATCCAGCAGCCGGACTGCAAGGCCGGCGCACAAGGCGCAGCGTCTCCTGCCTGCGCGTGAGCGCCAGCCGGAAACGGCCCACCGGGGCCCTGGAGCTGATCCGGCAGCACAGCCAACCCTCCTCGTCGGAAACCGGCGACGTACAAGGCTGCCGTAGGGGAACGTAATGGAAGGGGTACGTTCCCGAGCCTCCCCGTACAGTGCGTTACCGTAGCACTACTCAGGGTGCGCAACGGGCAAACCCAGAAACCGGCCTGCGCTTCCTGACTAATGCCAGCTGATCATGGCCTGTTGTTATCTTGCCTATTTACCCTGCTACCTGCGGGAACGCTGCCCCGGGCGCCCCGCGGAGCCCGGTCAGGTCAGCACAGGTCGACGAAGTGGTCGAGTACCGCGGTGCCGAATTCCAGCGCGGAGACCGGTACCCGCTCGTCCACTCCGTGGAACAGGCCGGCGAAGTCGAGATCGGGCGGCAGCCGCAGCGGCGAGAACCCGAAGCAGCGGATCCCGAGCCTGCTGAACATCTTCGCGTCCGTCCCGCCCGGCATGCAGTACGGGACGACCTTGCCTTCCGGGTCGGCGTGCAGCAGCGCCGCCGTCATGGCCCCGGCCAGCGCGCCGTCGAACGTGGTCTCCAGCGCGATCGCGTTGTTCACGAACTCGCGCTGAACGCCCGGGCCGAGCAACTGGTCGAGCTCGGCCAGGAACTCGGCCTCGTATCCCGGCAGGAACCTGCCGTCGACCTGTGCCGAGGCCGTCTGCGGCACCACGTTGACCTTGTAGCCGGCGTTCAGCATCGTGGGGTTGGCGGTGTTGGTCAGCGTCGCGCCGACCATCCGGGCGATCGGCCCTAGCTTGGCGAGCACCGCTGCGGGCTCGTTATCGTCGAGGCTGATCCCGAGCGCCTCGCAGGCAGCCTCAAGGAAGGCGCGCACCGAGGGAGTGAGGCGCACCGGCCACTCGTGCCGCCCGATCCGCGCGACGGCCTCGGCCAGTTCGGTGACCGCGTTGTCGCGCTGGAGCATGGACCCGTGGCCGGCCGTGCCTCGCGCC
The DNA here is from genome assembly GCA_036391385.1 of Streptosporangiaceae bacterium. Classification (GTDB taxonomy): domain Bacteria; phylum Actinomycetota; class Actinomycetes; order Streptosporangiales; family Streptosporangiaceae; genus Chersky-822. Next base: position 806 of record DASWAA010000059.1, on the reverse strand, counting down.
GTGAGGCGCAGCCAGGCGATGCCCTTCTCGGCGGTCTGCAGCAGGTACAGGCGCTGGCCGCCGATGGTAGTGCTGAACCCGCCGACCTCGCCGATGGCCTCCGTGACGCCCTCGAAGAGCTCGGGCTGATTTTCCACCAGCCAGCCGGCGCCGTGGTGGCCGCCGGCTTCCTCGTCCGCGAGGAAGGCCAGCACTATGTCACGCGGGGGCCTGCGGCCCTCCCGCAGCCGCTGCCTGAACACGGCCAGCATCATCGCGTCCATGTTCTTCATGTCGACCGCACCGCGGCCCCATACGCAGCCGTCGGCGATCTCCCCGGACAGCGGGTGCACTCGCCAGTCCGCCGGGTCGGCCGGCACGACATCGAGGTGGCCGTGGATAAGCAGGGCCGGCCGAGACGGGTCCTCTCCCTCGATCCTGGTGATCACGCTGGCGCGTTTCGGGCGGGACTCGAGCAGGACGGGCTGGAGTCCGACCTCGGCCAGGAGCGCGGCCACGTGCTCGGCGGCAGCGCGCTCGCCCGGCCCGGAGTCATCGCCCGGGTTCACGCTGTCGATCCTGATCAGGTCGCTGGCGAGGCCCGCGACTTCCTGCTGCGCGGTGATGGTCATCCGGCCATAGTGCCACCGGTGGCGGGACGGCACGACCGGCGCGTCGCGCGAAGGTGGCCGGATTTGCTATCGTGATGCGGCTGGAGCGGTAGCAAGCTGGGTCCAGCGAGTCCGGGTGGCGGAATAGGCAGACGCGCTAGCTTGAGGTGCTAGTGCCCCAAAAGGGCATGGGGGTTCAAGTCCCCCCTCGGACAC
>DASWAA010000058.1:0-7347 GCA_036391385.1 Streptosporangiaceae bacterium | reverse complement strand
GCCTGCGGATTCCTCGTCCTGTTCCAGCGCGAGCTTGCCGCGGCGGTCAGCGTGCCGCTGTACTCGTCCAGCCTGATCCAGCTGCCGATGGTGCACCGCATGCTGCGCCCGGATCAGAAGGTGGGCCTGCTCGTCGCCAGGGCGCAGGCGCTTACCCCGCGGCATCTGGCGGCGATCGGCGGCGAGTCCGTTCCGGTCTGCGTCGCGGGAATGGCGGACCAGCCCGAGTTCCGCGAGGTCATACTCGACGGCCAGGCTCGCGAGCTCGACATCGGACGGCTAAGGGACGAGGTACTCGCGCAGGCGGGCCGGCTCGCCAGCGAGAACCCGGACCTGGGCGCGCTGATCATCGAGTGCACCGACCTGGTCCCCTTCGCCAGCGCGATCCAGCGGCTGACCGGGGTGCCTGTCTTCGACATCGTGACGTTGACTCGCATGGTGCACGACAGCCTGAACCGCCAGCCGTTCGTCCCGGTCAGACCTCCCGCGCACGCAGGCGGGTGACCGTCAGGACCAGCAGGCCTGCGGTGGCGCCTGCCGAGATGGCGAGCATCGGGACGAAGTGCACGAGATCGTGCGCGCCGGTGAGCAGATCGGCCGGCGCTGTGGCCAGCGTGGTGGGCAACCAGTCGTGCACAGCGCGGAACAGCCCGGCGATCGGGAGCAGCAGCAGGACGACCAGGGCTAGCCCGACGGTGCCCAGGGTGCCCCTGACCAAGGAGGCGGCCGCGCCGGTCACGGCCACAGCGAAGGCCAGGTAGACAGCGCCGCACAGGATCCCGCCGAGGGCGGCTCCGGCCGGAACCGGGCCGATCAGCAGGCTGGTCTCGTACCAGGCGGCGAGGGTGCCGAGCAGGTAGGCTGCCGCCGCTGCGGCGGCACTGACGGCGAAGCGCGGGGCCACAAGCTGCCACATGCTCACAGCCCTGGTGCGCAGGAACGTGGCCAGGCCGTGCCGGGAGTCGAAGGTGAAGGCGCCTGCGGCGAGCACGACCACTACGATCATGCCGAGCTGGCTGGCCTGGCTGACGTAGCTGCTGACGCCGCCGGCCGGCGTCGGGGCGGGGAAGGTGATCTGTGCGCCGCTGCTCACGTGGCTGAAGATCTGGCTGGCGTACTTCGTGAGCGCCGGCTCGGTCAGTCCGAAGAAAACGAAGACCGCGCCGAGCGAGATCGCGCGGGGCGTCCTGACCAGGCGCAGCCATTCCAGGCGCCAGGTGCTCATCGGTCGCGCCGTCCTGGCCGGTCGCGCCGTCCTGGCCGGTCGCGGCGTCGCGGTCACTTGGCGGCCTGCATGGCAGTCGCGCCGGTCAGGGCCAGGAACGCGGACTCCAGGTCGGCGGCGACTGGCTCGCAGGACACCATCCGGGCGGCACACGAGGCGACGACCGCCGGGATGCCCCGTTCGCCTTCCTCGATGCTGGTCGCGTCGATCCGCAGCGCCCCGGTGCCGTCGTCCTCGACCCGGCTCGACCACGGCTGCCCGGCTATGGCCGCCGCCACCTGGGCCCGGTCGCCGGCGATCCGGAGCAGCCAGCGCGGTCGCAGGTAGGTCTCGATCAGGTCCCTGGCAGCGCCCTGGTAAAGCAGCCGCCCGTCCCGCAGGATCCCCACCTGGTCGGCGATCCGCTGCACGTCGGCGAGGATGTGGCTGGAGAAGATCACGGTACGGCTGCCGCGCATCGCTGCCACCAGGCTCAGGATCTCGGCCCGCCCGGCCGGGTCCAGCGCGGCGGTGGGCTCGTCGAGTATCAGCAACTCGGGGTCGCCGACCAGCGCGCAGGCCAGTCCCAGCCGCTGCATCATTCCCCGGGAGAATCCGCCCACCCGGCGGTCGGCGCTGTCGGCGAGCCCGGCCACGGCAAGGGCGGAGGACACCGCCTCGCTCCCGGTTCCGGGCGCGACGAGCGAACGGGCCAGGTCGACGACCTCCGAGGCCGTCAGCCAGCCGTCGAACTCAGGGACGTCGGGGCAGACCGCGATCCGGTTGCGGGCGACGCCGAGGCTGACCGTGCCCTTGTCGGCCCTCCTCGTGCCGCAGATGATCGACAGCAGCGTTGTCTTGCCCGCGCCGTTGGGCCCGACCAGGCCGTAGATGGAACCATGGGGAACGGTCAGGTCAACCTCGAACAGCCCGGTGCCGCCGTAGTCCCGGGTCAGCGAGTTCGTCGTGACGATCGCGATCGCGGTGTCGGCGGCGGGCCGCTGGCCCGGCGCCTGACCAGCCGCGACCCAGCCGGCTTCGGCCGGCTGACCTGGGGCCGGCTGCCCGGTTTCGTCAGGGTGACCGAGCGGCGGCTGGCCTGGGGCCGGCTGGCCTTGGGCCGGCTGAGCTGGGGCCGCCTGGCCTGGCCCTGGCGCGCCGGGTGGCCGCGCTGCCGGCCGGTGGTTACGGTCCCGGCCGAGGAACAGGTAGACGAGCGCGCCAACCGGGGCGCTGACCAGCAGGATCACGATCGCCCAGACGATCTTGGGCATCAGGCGCACCGCAGGAGCGCGGACCAGGTCGATCAGGCAGTAGACATCGAGCGCGGCGACGGCGACGAGGATAGGGATCAGCGCTGCCGCCGCATCCGGCGGCAGCCGGAGCGAGCCGCTGAGACCTGCTGAGAGCATTCGCGGCACCTCTCCTGGTTGGCGCGCCATTGCCAGAGAATCCAGTATCGTCCCGCCGCTGACGCTCCCAACCAACCGGGCTTGCCCGGCGTCTACGAGGCATGAACATAACCGCGCCTCATGGCTTTTTCAGGGTATTTATCAGTGCGGCCATTCCGGCACTCGCCCTGGCGGTGGCTGGCTGCGCTAGCTCGGTGCCGCAGGCTCACAGCCGGACCGGCACACCACGCCGAACAGCTGTCACCTCGACCCGAACGCCGCGAGCCCCGGGTTCGTACCGGCTGGCCGGCATCGACTTCCTCAGCCGCACGCGCGGCTACGGCCAGTTCAGCGCTGGGAATGGCGCGCTCTGCACCACGAGCGCAGGCCTGACATCGGACAGCGGCAGGCATTTCAGCGCGCCGGTGAGGATCGACTCCTGGCCGTGTTCCGGCACCTCGCCCGCGGGGTCGCTGGCCTTCGACAGTCACGGCGACGGGTTCCTCTACGGACCGCGGCTTTTCGTCACCCACGACAACGGCCTGACCTGGCACCCGAGCAGGCAACCGGGCGACGTGCTCGCGATCGCGCCGCTCGGCAGCTCGGTCTGGATGCTGCGGGCGACCTGCCCGCGCGGCACGGGACCCAGCAAGTGCCCGCTCCGCCTGCTCACCTCGGCGAACGGCGGCCGGACCTGGCAGCTTGCCGCGAGCCAGCCGCCTGGCACGGCGCGTGGTGCCAGCGGCCAGGTGATCAGCGAGCCGGCGGCCGGGCAGACCTGGCTCGTACGTACCGGCCGGTCCGCTGGCTACGTGCTCGGCAGCCTGGATCCCAACCCCAACGGCCACGCGAACAGCGCGCCGATGTGGTTCACAAGTAACGCGGGCGCGTCCTGGTCGGTGCGGCGCGTTCCCTGCGGCCTCGACGCGATTTCGGCAGTGCTCTCCGCCGCCCCCGACGGCACGCTGTTCGGTGTCTGCGCCGGCCAGCCAGGTGCTGGCTTCCAGCTCAAGTCGGTTGCCCGCTCCACCGACGGCGGCCGGCACTGGGCTCTGGCCAGTCCGCGCGGCGTGCTGGACGACGGGTACCTCGGCGCGGTCAGCGCACGGTCGGCGGTGCTTGCCTACGTCGCCGGAGCCCGGAGCCCGCTGCTGATCACCCGTAACGGCGGGCGGAACTGGAGCATCGTCAAGGCTGTCATGGCCGGCTCGGACGGCGGCACGATGAGCGTCCAGTTCGTCAGTCCGTCTGCGGGCTTCGTTCTCGGCGACGACTCCGCCGATAACGACCTGCCGACCATCTGGCTGACCACGGACAGTGGCGTCCGCTGGGCTGCGTTGCATCCGAAAATCAGTTGATCGCGGTGCCGGCCGTGCCGATCCTGTGGGCATGGACGCCCAGGACTTGTCGGCCCTGCACGCGCACTACTCGCTCGGCCGCGAGCGCGACCGGCTGAGCATCGACGCTCGTGGTGCGCTCGAGTTCGAGCGCACCACAGAGATCATCGCCAGGTATCTGCCCGGCGCTCCGGCTGTCGTCGCCGACATCGGCGGCGGGCCGGGGCGCTACTCACTCTGGCTGGCCGGGCACGGTTATCAGGTGGAGCACCGCGACCTGATGCCGCTGCACGTCGCCCAGCTCGCTGCCGAGGTCCCGCCGGGCGGGGCCGTGTCGACACTGGTGGCCGACGCCAGGGACCTTGACCTGGCCGAGGGCTCCGCGGACGCTGTGCTGTTGCTCGGGCCGCTGTACCACCTGCGGCACCGGGCCGACCGGCTCGCCGCGCTCGCCGAGGCCCGCCGGATCGTCCGGCCTGGCGGGCCGGTGTTCGCTGCCGCGATCTCGCGCTGGGCGCCCAGGCTGGACGGCGAGCTGCGGCAGCGGCTCTACCTGGACTTTCCTGTGGCGCGGGAAGTGAGCCTTTGCGCCGAGCGCACGGGCCGGCTGGCGCCGCTGCGGGACGGCGGGTTCAGCGCCTACTGTCACCGCCCCGGGCAGCTGCGCGCGGAAGTGCGCGCGGCCGGGCTCGACGTGGCTGACCTGGTCAGCGTGGAGGGCGCTGGCTTCTGGATGGCTGACCTGGCCGAGCGGATGGCTGACCCGCTCGACTGGCAGGTGGTGCTCGACACCGCGCGCGCGACCGAGCGAGTCGCCGAACTGCTCGGGATCGGTCCCCACCTGCTGGTCACCGCAGTCCGCCCGCCGGCTCAGGTCTAGCGACCCGGATTCAGGGACCATCAGAACAGGCATGATGGAGGGTGGTAGCTCGTAGCGGCGGGACGGGGGAGAGCAGCCGTGGAGCGAATGAACACCCTGGACGCGGGGTTCTACTTCGTCGAGCACCAGAACGTCCCCATGCACATCGGATCGCTCGCCGTGTTCGAAGGACCGGCTCCCAGCTACGAGGAGCTGCTGCGGCTGTACGCGGCAAAGCTTCCGCTGGTACCGCGATACCGGCAGGTGGTCAAGACGATGCCGCTGCAGGTGTTCCGGCCGTTCTGGGCCGACGACACGCACTTCGAGCTGCGCTATCACCTCAGGCACGCTGGCGTCCCGCCTCCTGGCAGCTCGCGGATGCTGCAGGAGATGGCGTCCCGGATCTTCGCCCAGAAGCTCGACCGGGCCAGGCCGCTGTGGGAATCATGGTTCCTCGAGGGACTTGAGGGGGATCGCTGGGCGATCATCTCGAAGGTGCACCACTGCATGGTGGACGGCATCGGGGGCTCGGATCTGATGGCGGCGCTGTTCGACCTGGTCCCCGAGGCAGCGCAGCCGGTGCCGCTGCCGTGGGAGCCCGAGCCCGGCCCCTCGCTCGCCGACGTGGTCGCTGGCGGAGCACTCGACACCATGATCTGGCCAGCCAGGCAGCTTGCCGACCTGCCGGGCTTCGTCCGGCGCCGGCTGCACACCCCGGCCGATCTGATGCGCTACGGGCGCGGGCTGGGCGGCAGCGCGCGCCGGCTGGTGACCCGGTCGGCGTCGTCGCTGAACGGCCCGATCAGCCCGCACCGGCGATGGACCTGGACGACCGCCAGCCTTGATGACGTCAAGAAGATCAGGCGGGCCCTTGACGTGACCGTCAACGACGTCCTGCTCGCGATGATCACATCAGGCTTCCGCGATCTGCTGACGGCCCGCCGTGAGCTTGAGGAGGGGGTCGTCGTGCGGTCGCTGGTGCCCGTATCGCTGCGCGGCGAGGACGAGCACCGTCCGGTCAGCAACCGGGTCTCGGCCATGCTGGCGAACCTGCCGGTCGCCGAGCCCAGCCCGGTCCGGCGGCTTGACCTGATCCACGCCCAGATGGAGGACCTCAAGCGGACGAGCCAGGCGGTCGGAGCTGAGTTCCTCACCGAGGTTCTCGGTGTCGGGTTCGCCGCGCCCGCCCTGCTGGCGCTCGGCTCCCGGGCGGCGTTCCGGATCCCGCAGCCGCTGGTCCAGACGGTGACCACGAACGTGCCAGGCCCGCGCTTCCCGCTCTACATCGCGGGCCGGAAGATGACCGAGCTATACCCGTACGTGCCGATCGGTGACAACCTGCGGATTGGGATCGCGATCTTCTCCTACCTCGAGCTGTTCTCGTTCGGCGTCACGGCCGACTACAGCGCCGTCCCCGAGTCCGACCTGGGGATCCTGACCGAGGGAATCGGCAGGGGCCTGCCCGATCTGCTGGAGCGGGTCAAGCCTCCCGTGCAGGCCAGGCCCCGGCCTTCGCCGAAGCCGCGCGGCGCCGCGTCCGCGGCCTCAGGCCGACGGCGGACCAAGCGCACCGGCGGCTAGTCGAGCCAGGACTGACGCTGGTGCAGGAGGATCTGGCGCACCGTCTGCTCGGGGGTCTGGTCCGAGGTATCCAGCCACAACCCCAGGCGCGGGGTCGTAGCGAGCAGCGCGTCCAGGCCCTCGATCGTGTACTCGTCGGCTACTTGCGTGGAGAGCCTGTACCGCAGGTCGAGCAGCCGCGTTTAGTCGTGCGCGCACCGTCCTTCCTGGCGGAATGAAGCACGCTGCGGCTGCCTGACGCTACGGGTTAAGGGAGACTAGGACCATGGACGCCGGCCTGATCACCCACGCGGACAAGCTGCTGTTCGCCGAGCGAGGCGAGACCAAAGGCGATCTGGCCGAGCACTACCGGCGGGTCGCGGAACCGCTGATGCGGACGATGGGCGGACGCCCGGTGCTGCTGCAGCGGTTCCCCGAGGGCGCGGACGGGCCTTCCTTCTTCCAGAAGCGGGTGCCGAAGAACGCGCCCGGCTGGCTCCAGACGACGACGGTTTCCACGCCGAACGGCACCACGTCGCAGGCACTCGTCGCGGCCGACCTGGACCATGTGCTGTGGGCGGTCAACCTGGGCTGCCTGGGGTTTCACGTCTGGCCGTACCTGGCTGATGAGCCCGATCACGCCGACGAGCTGCGGATCGACCTCGATCCCACGCCCGGCATCGACTTCGGCCACATCCAGAAGGCGGCCAGGGAACTGCAGGCGCTGTTCGCCGAGGTGGGCATCACCGGGTACCCGAAGACCACAGGAAACCGCGGCCTGCACGTCTATGTACGGCTCCAGCCGCGCTGGGACTCCTATCAGGTACGAGCCGCCGCGGTGGCGATCGCCCGGGAGCTGGAACGCCGCCGTCCCGACCTGGTCACGGCGGCCTGGTGGAAGGAGGAGCGGGGCCAGCGCGTGTTTGTCGACTACAACCAGAACGCTCCGCACAAGACCGTCTTCGGTGCCTGGTCGGTCCGTGCGCGCCCCGGCGC
>DASWAA010000057.1:0-4735 GCA_036391385.1 Streptosporangiaceae bacterium | reverse complement strand
GAGTGACTCGTCGCCGGACAGCGCCGCCGTCTCCGCCTGCGCCGGCTTGTGCTCGATCGCCGCCTCCGCAGCGGCGACCTCAGCCTCCCCCGTGTCTGGTGGCAGTTCGTCGGACTGGGCCGCCTCGGCGGGCCGGGGGCTACCGCCGCCCGCCCGCTCGAAGAACCGCAGCACCTCGACCGGGACCGGCATCACCAGCGTGCTGTTCTTCTCCGAGGCGACTTCGACGACAGTCTGGAGCAGACGGAGCTGCAGCGCGGCCGGGTCGTGCCGCATCACGTTCGCCGCGGCCGCCAGGCGCTTGGAAGCCTGGTACTCCGCGTCGGCGACAATGATCCTGGCGCGCCGCTCCCGCTCGGCTTCGGCCTGGCGGGCGATCGAGCGCTTCATTCCCTCCGGCAGCGATACGTCCTTGATCTCGACGCTTTCCACCTTGACGCCCCAGGGGTCCTCGGTCACCGCGTCGATGATGCGGCACAGCTGCTTGTTGACCCGGTCTCGCTCGGAGAGCAGCTCGTCCATCTCGGACTGGCCGATGATCGAGCGCAGCGACGTCTGCGCCCGCTGAGACACGGCGAACACGTAGTTCTGGACGTTGATGGTCGCCTTGATCGGGTCGACCACCTTGAAGTAGACGACGGCGTCGACCCGGACGCTGATGTTGTCCCTGGTGATGCCTTCCTGCGCGGGTACGGCCATCGCCACGATCTGCTTGTTGACCTTCTGCATCCGGTCGCCGATCGGGCGGATGAAGGTGAGGCCGGGCGGGCATGTCTGCGGCAGCACGCGGCCGAACCGGAAGACGATGCCCTCCTCGTACTGCTGGACCTGCTTGATGCTGCGGGCGAGCAGGATGATGCCGGCCACGACGACGAACGCCACGATTACCAGCAGAGCTTCCATGGCCGACACCCTTCTCTCCTGCACCGTTAGGACCCAGGGACCACGGCTGTCACTGTTAGTAACAATTAAACTACTCGTAGTGACTCATCATCCGCGCCCAGGTACCGGCCTGCCAGGGTGCGACCGCAGTTGCGGCGCGGATAGCCTCTTGGTCGTGAGCGTGCGGGACACCGACTGGGAGGGAGTGCGGCTGCACGTCGTCACCGGTAAGGGCGGTACCGGTAAGACGACGGTCGCGGCGGCGCTTGCCCTGGCGCTCGCGTCCAACGGCAAGCCCGTGCTGCTCATGGAGGTCGAGGGCCGGCAGGGCATCGCGCAGCTCTTCGATGTCCCGCCGCTGCCGTACGAGGAGCGCCGGGTGGCTGTGGCTCCGGCCGACGGCGGCCGGCCGGGAGGAGACGTCTTCGCTCTCTCCGTCGATCCGCAGTCGGCGCTGATCGAGTACCTGGAGATGTTCTACAACCTCAGGCAGGCCGGGCGCGCGCTGACCAAGCTCGGCGTGCTCGACTTCGCCACCACCATCGCGCCCGGGCTCGCTGACGTCCTGCTCACCGGCAAGGCAGCCGAGGCGGTGCGCCGCAAGTCAGGCGGCGCACCGGTGTACGGCGCGGTGGTGATGGACGCACCGCCGACCGGACGGATCAGCCGCTTCCTCAATGTCACCTCGGAGGTTTCCGGACTGGCCAAGGTCGGCCCGATCCGCGGTCATGCCGACACGGTCCAGTCCGTGATCCGCTCGCCGCAGACGGTGGTGCACTTCGTCACGCTGCTCGAGGAGATGCCGGTTCAGGAGACCCTGGACGGGATTACCGAGCTCAAGGAGATCAGCCAGGGCGCCATCGCCGCAGGCGGCATCGTCGTCAACATGATGCGCAAGGCCGAGCTGGCGGAGCCGGCCGCGCACGCCAGAGGAACCCTGGGCAGCAAGGCGCGGGACATCGGAGCACTCGAACTGGCGCTCAAGGCGGCCGGCCTGGGCGAGGACACTCAGCTCGCGGCCGACCTGGCGGCCGAGCTTGCCGACGAGGCCAGGACCGCCCGTGCCCAGCGCGCACAGCGGCGCCTGCTGAACGCTCCAGGCCAGCCCTGCTACGAGCTGCCGCTGATCACCGACGGGATCGACCTGGCCGCCCTGTACCGGCTGGCCGGGGCGCTGCGCGAGCAGGGCGCCGCGTGAAGCCGCCCTCGCCGCTGGTCGTCGACCAGCTCATCGACGACCGCCGGACCAGGATCATCGTCTGCTGCGGCTCTGGAGGCGTCGGGAAGACGACGATCGCGGCCGCTATCGGGCTGAGGGCCGCCGAGCGCGGCCGCCACGTGGTCGTGCTGACGGTCGACCCCGCCAGGCGGCTGGCCCAGTCCATGGGACTGACGTCGCTCGACAACACGCCCCGTCCGGTGCCCGGCATCCGCACCGGCAGGTCCCGGCACCCGCGCCATGGCGACGGCGAGTACGCGACTGACGCCGCGGAGCCGGCTGGCAGCATGCACGCGATGATGCTCGACATGAAGCGGACCTTCGACGAGATCGTCGAGGCCCATTCCGACCCCGATCGCGCCGCCCAGATCCTGGCCAACCCGTTCTACCAGTCCCTGTCGTCCAGCTTCGCCGGCACGCAGGAGTACATGGCGATGGAGAAACTCGGGCAGCTGCGCCGGGCAGACGAGTGGGACCTGATCGTCGTCGACACTCCGCCCAGCCGCTCGGCGCTCGACTTCCTCGACGCCCCGCAGCGGCTCAGCAGGTTCCTCGACGGACGGCTGCTGCGCCTGCTCGTGGCACCGGCCAAGATGGGCGGCCGAACGGGACTGAAGGTGCTGAACTTCGGCTTCGGGATGGTTACCGGCGTCGTCACGAAGGTCATCGGCGGCCAGTTGCTGCGCGACGTCCAGACCTTCGTGTCGGCGATGGACACCATGTTCGGAGGGTTCAGGGAGCGCTCCGAGTACACCTACCGGCTGCTGCGAGCCCCGGGGACCGAGTTCATCGTGATCGCGGCACCCGAGCATGACGCGCTGCGTGAGGCGTCCTACTTCGTTGAGCGACTCGAGCGAGACGAGATGCCGCTGGCCGGGCTGATCCTGAACCGGGTGCACAGTTCGCCAGCGGCGAGGCTCTCTGCCGCCCGCAGCCTGGCCGCCGCCGAGACTCTGCAGAGCTCCGGTGACGACAGCGACTCGACCGCACTGACCATCACCGCACTACGGCTGCATGCCGAGCGGATGCGGCAGGCTGCCTCGGAGCGGCGGCTGGCGGAACGGTTTACGGCGGCACACCCGCTGGTCCCGGTCGCCCAGGTTCCCGCTCAGCCGGATGACGTCCATGACCTAGAAGGTCTGCGTGCGATTGGCCAGGCATTTACCGCGGAATGACGCTATCGGCCGCATCCATTGCCTTACGGTCAGGCCCGCAGGCCTAGCGCCTATCCGCCGTACCGCACGATCGGTATCCCGAATGGGATCAAGGCGCACCCGCCACAGGGAGCGCGGAGCGCCACTTAACGGCTAGCTGGCGACCAGTTCGCTGGACACGCTCTCGTACTTGTCGCGAGCGCTCTCGAGCAGTTCGCGCCAGGAGACGACATCGGACCTGCGGCGCAGCAGCGCCCGGCGCTCGCGCTCGGTCATCCCGCCCCAGACGCCGAACTCGATGCGATTGTCGAGCGCGTCGGCGAGGCACTCAGTGCGTACAGGGCAGCCCCGGCAGATCAGCTTGGCCCGGTTCTGCGCCGCGCCCTGAACGAAAAGCTCGTCAGGGTCCGTCCCCTTGCACGCGGCACGCGCGGTCCAGTCCGTGATCCACATGTGGTCCAACTCCTCCTGATCGCCACGCCCGCTAGCGGGTCGTCACGCCCGGTGGCGCTTCGCTGCGGTACCAAGGAGTGCGGCTACCCCGCTGCACCCCATGTGATGGTCGCGAAAGAGTAACTTACGGAACTCCGGCTCGCAGCGCTAGTCCCCGGCAGGCCCATTTCCCATATAGCCCTGATGGACTATACGTGTTGCGTTCAGTAGTCACTCCGCGACTGACAGTTACATCCCCCGGTGCCGAGGCGGTTAAGGCGAAGAATTTCCCCGTTTCGTTGTCCCCCTCCGTCTACTCTGCCCGGCAGCGTAACCTGTTCACGTGCTAGCACAAGTTCGCCACGCCGGGGTCAGGACCATTGGCATGCTCGCCGCCCTTTCGCTGGGCACGGGCGTGCTCGCCGCGGCCGCGGCGCTGCCCGTCGCGGGGATAGCCGGAGTCGCCGTACGGGACGCCGCGACGACCTTCAACACGCTGCCGGTCGCGGGCCTGGGCCAGGTACCGGCCAGGACAGAGCTACTGGACTCCTCGGGGCACCTGCTGGCGACCTACTTCCCGCACGACATCTTCCGCGACCCGGTCAGGTGGAACCAGATCGCCCCGGTGATGCGGCACGCGATCGTCGCGATCGAGGACTACAGGTACTGGCAGCACGGCGCGTTCGACCTGCACGGGACGCTGCGCGCGCTGTCAAGCACGCTGTCGGGCAACCAGGTGCAGGGCGGATCCGACCTGGCACAGCAGTACGTCAAGAACGCGTGCATCCTGACCCACACCTCACCGGTACAGCAGGCGAAGTGCTGGTCCTTCAGCCCGGCCCGCAAGATCCGGGAACTGCGAGTGGCCGCGAACGTCGAGCGCTCGATGACCAGAGCCCAGCTCCTGGTCGCCTACCTGAACGTCGCCTACTTCTATCACCAGGCTTACGGCATCAAGGTGGCCTCGGAGTACTACTTCAACACCGAGCCCGCCAATCTCACCCTGACCCAGGCCGCGCTCCTGGCCGGGCTGGTCGAGTCGCCGACC
>DASWAA010000056.1:0-4042 GCA_036391385.1 Streptosporangiaceae bacterium | reverse complement strand
GCTCGACCCGAGCCCGGCGATCACCCGGGCCGGGCTGGTCACCGACCTCGCCCGGTCGCTCGGGACGTGGCAGATCGACCCGATGATCGCGTTCTTGTCGTCGGACGAGCCGCTGCGGACACCGTTCGCGCGGACGATGCGAGTGCTCGAGTCCGCGCCGTGGCACGAGAAGCGATTCGCGCAGCGGCTGCGCGAGCTCGGGATCGGCTCGGCCGACATCAGGCGACGCGGGCTGGCCGGCGACGTCGCGCAGATTCACCGGCGGCTCGCCCTGCGCGGCGACGGCGCCGCTACAGTCGTCCTGACCAGGGTGAACGACCGGCCCTGGGGGCTGATCTGCGTTCCGGCAGGCGAGTAGCCGCGCGGGTTGCGTTAAGGCTCCTGGCCGGAAGGCTTCCCTGACAGCCTGGCGCGCAGGGCGTCCCCCTTTGCCTGGGCGGCCTGGCGCAGGTCCTCCTGGAAGGCAACGACCTGCTGCCGCAGGCGCGGATCGCTGGCGGCCAGGATGCGGACGGCCAGCAGGCCCGCGTTACGGGCACCGCCGACGGCGACCGTCGCCACCGGGATGCCGGCCGGCATCTGCACGATCGACAGCAGCGAGTCCATGCCGTCGAGGTACTTCAGCGGCACCGGCACTCCGATGACCGGCAGCGGCGTCACCGAGGCAAGCATGCCGGGCAGATGCGCGGCGCCGCCCGCCCCGGCAATGATCACCTTGAGGCCCCGCGCCGCGGCCGACGACCCGTAGCCGATCATGTCGTGCGGCATCCGGTGCGCCGAGACGACATCCGCCTCGTACGCCACGCCGAACTCCGCCAGCGCCTCGGCGGCGGCCTGCATCACCGGCCAGTCCGAGTCGCTGCCCATCACCACGCCCACCAGCGGCTGGTTATCGCCGGGCTCGCCGCGGCCGGGCTCGCCGCGGGCGGGCTGGCCCGCCGGGCCTGACGTGTGCGTCTGACCGCTCATGTGCTGCTCCTCCCGGCGGGCTCCGTCACGGTCGTCCGGGGGCGGCCGGCCAGCGGCGGGGCGGGCTGGCCGCGTTCTGGCTCCTCGGTGCCGAGGCTGAGGTAGCTGGCCGCCCGCCACGCCCGGTCCCGCAGCTGGTCGAGATCGGTGCCGGCCACTGTCACATGGCCAACTTTGCGGCCCGGCCGGACGGCCTTGCCGTACACGTGCACCTTTACCCCCGGGTCGGCGGCCATCACGTGGACGAACCGCGAGTACATGTCCGGGTCGTCACCACCGAGCACGTTGACCATAACCGCACAGGGAGCGTTCATCGCCGGAGCGCCGAGCGGCAGGTCAAGTACGGCCCGCAGATGCTGCTCGAACTGTGACGTGACAGCGGCGTCGATCGTCCAGTGACCGCTGTTGTGCGGGCGCATCGCAAGCTCGTTGACGATCAGCTCGTCCCCGACGGCGAACAACTCGACGGCGAGCAGTCCGGTCACGCCCAGCTCGGCCGCGATCGCCAGTCCGAGATGCTGCGCCCGCACGGCCACGTCCGGGTCCAGGCCCGGTGCCGGCGCGATCACCTCACGGCAGATCCCGTCGTCCTGGACGGTCTGCACGACGGGGTAGGACGCCCCCTGACCCTTTGGCGACCGGGCGACCAGGACAGCCAGCTCGCGATCGAAGCAGATGTGCTCCTCGGCCATCAGCCCGATCCCGTGCGAGAGCACGTCAGCGACGGCGTCCTGGTCGGGGCAGATCCAGACTCCCTTGCCGTCGTAGCCGCCGGAGGTGGCCTTGAGCACGACCGGCCAGTTCCCGGACGTGAAGGCCAGGACCTCGGCGAGGCTGGAGACCGGCTGGTATCTCGGGCACCGGACGCCCAGCTCGCTCAGCGCCGGCAGGGCGGTCAGCCGGTCCCGCATCGCTGCCTTGTCCTGGGCGAACCGCAGCGCCGGGCCGCCTGGGCGGACCGCGGTTACCTGCTCGAGCGCGGTCAGGTGCTCGCCAGGCACATGCTCGTGGTCGAATGTCACCACATCGCATCCCTGCGCGAAGCCGAGCACGTCCGCGGCGCTGTGGTAGTCGCCGACCACGGCGGTGGCGCAGACCTGGGCCGCGCTGTCGTTCGCCGTGTCGGCCAGCACCCGGAACTCGATGCCGAGCCCGATCGCCGCCTGAGCGGTCATCCGCGCGAGCTGGCCACCGCCGACCATCCCCACTACGACCGGGCGGTCCGCCGCACCGGCTGCCGACAAGCTGTCAACCTTCACCCGCCGTAGCCTACGAGGTCGGCCGGCCGCCCTGGCTCGCCGCCGGCCCGGGACTGTGTCAGCGCAGGCGGGTCAGGCCGGGCCGGCTACCACCGGCTGGTCCAGCTGCTCGACGACCGGCTGCGGGAAGATCACGGCGAACGTCGCCGGCCGGGGCCGGACCAGGACGAGCTGGCCGCCGTCGGACGACGCGACCGACTTGGCTAGCGCCAGCCCTAGTCCGGTGCCTCCGGCGCCGCTCACGCTGCGCTCGAAGATCCGGTGCACCAGGTCCGGCGGCACTCCCTTGCCGTCGTCCTTGACCTCGATCACCACGGACCGCGGCGTCTGCGACGTCCGGAGGCTGACCGTTCCGCCGCCGTGCTCGAGCGCGTTGTCCAGTAGCGTCGCGATGACCTGGGAGACTCCGCCTGAGCTGACATAGGCGCGCAGGCCCAGGTCACCGACGACCTCGAGCTTCCTGCCCGCCGCCCGGTAGGCAGGCTCCCACTCGATCACCTGCTGCGCGATGATGTCGTCGATGCTCGACAGCGTCGGCGCGCCCGACGACGACCGGCGGGCCCGGCCGAGAAGCTGGCCGACCACCTGCGCGAGCCGGTCTGTCTGCGCGAGCGCGGCGGTCCCCTCCTCGCGGACCACCTCCGGGTCGTCAGCCGCCGCGACCATCTCCTCCAGTCGCATGGACAGCGCCGTCAGCGGAGTCCTCAGCTGATGCGAGGCGTCCACGGCGAAGTCCTGCTCGGCCGTAACGAAGTCGCTGAGCCGCTTCGCCGCGTTGTCGAGTCCCTCGGCGACCCGGTCAAGCTCGCTGATGCCGTATCGCCGGCCAACGGGCCTGGCGTCGCCCGAGCCGATCCGGTCCGCCGCGCGGGCGAGGTCGAGCATCGGCCTGGCCAGCCGCCGGGCCTGCGCGGCCGCCAGCCCGGCGCCGACCACGAAGGCGACCACTGCGAGCAGTCCGACCTGCGCTGGCCATAGCCGCAGTGTCTGGGTCCCGGCCCGGTGCGACACGGTGACGATCGTCAGCCCCGCCCCGAACGCCAGGACGGCGGCGATGGCCACGCCGAGCATCGATGTCAGCAGTCGGCGCTGCATCAGGGCTCAGTCTCCGCGCTCGAACCTGAATCCGACTCCACGCACGGTCGTGATGAAGTGCGGGTCATGCGCGTCGTCCCCGAGCTTGCGGCGGAGCCAGGACACGTGCATATCGAGGGTCTTCGTCGAGCCCCACCATTTGCTGTCCCATACCTGCCGCATGATCTGGTCCCTGGTGACGACCTTTCCCGCCTCCTGCACCAGCAAGTGCAGCAGGTCGAACTCCTTTGAGGTCAGGTCGAGCTCACCGTCACCGAGCCAGGCACGGCGCGCGTCGTTGTCGATCCGGACGCCCTGCACGATCTGCGCGGGCGAGGCACCACGCCGCAGCAGGGCCCGTACCCTGGCGAGCAGTTCGGCCAGGCGGAACGGCTTGCAGACGTAGTCGTCCGCTCCGGCGTCGAGGCCGATGACCGTGTCGACCTCCTCCGCCCGCGCGGTCAGGATCAGGACCGGCGTGGACTGGCCAGCCAGCCGCAGCCGCCTGCACACCTCGAGCCCGTCCATCCGGGGCAGGCCGATGTCGAGCACGATCAGGTCGATCCCGCCCGCCTTGGCCACCTCGAAGGTGCCGGGCCCGTCGGCCGAGACGCCGACCTCGTAACCCTCCCGCCGCAAAGCCCGGGCCAGTGGCTCGGAAATAGACGGGTCATCCTCGGCAAGCAATACACTAGGCATGTGCCGATGCTAGATCGAACGGCTAATTATCTTGCCGCACC
>DASWAA010000055.1:0-6041 GCA_036391385.1 Streptosporangiaceae bacterium | reverse complement strand
CGGCGTGACCGTGTCCAACTTCCTGCGCACCGCGGTGACCGCCGTGCGCGGCGAGGCGCCCCGGGTCCGCGACTTCATCAAGGAACTGAACGCCGCGATGAAGGACCTGTCCATCGACCCGGCGTTCGCCCAGCGCAACCTGAACGAGGGCTTCTCCGGCGGTGAGAAGAAGCGGCACGAGATACTCCAGCTCCAGCTGCTCAACCCGAAGATCGCGATCCTCGACGAGACCGACTCGGGCCTGGACATCGACGCACTCAAGGTCGTCTCCGAGGGCGTCAACCGGTACCGGGAGGCGGCCGACCATGGCGTTCTGCTGATCACGCACTACACCCGGATCCTGCGCTACGTCCGGCCCGACTTCGTGCACGTCTTCGTCGGCGGCCGGATCGTCGAAGAGGGCGGCCCTGAGCTGGCCGACGAGCTCGAGGCCAGCGGCTACGAGCGCTTCGCCGCGCTGGCTGACGCCGCGCTGGCTGGCACTGTGCTGGCTGACAGTGGGGCAGGTGCATCGGCATGACCCTGGACGTCGCTGCGATCCGCGCCGATTTCCCGATCCTGAGCCGGACCGTGCGCGGCGGCAGCCCGCTGATCTACCTGGACTCCGGCGCGACGTCGCACAAGCCGGCCCGCGTGCTGGAGGCCGAGCGCGCGTACAACGTCACGAGCAACGCTGCCGCGCACCGGGGCGCGCACCTCCTCGGCGAGGAGGCGACCGATGCGCTGGAGAACGCCAGGGCGCGGGTGGCCGCCTTCATCGGTGCCGACGCCAGCGAGATCGTCTTCACCAGGAATTCCACCGAGGCCGCCAACCTGATCGCCTACTCGATCAGCAACGCGGCGACCGGCGCTCCAGCCGGCGGGCCTGCGGCAGGCAGTCCGCTGGCCGTCGGCCCTGGCGACGAGATCCTGACCACCGAGCTCGAGCACCACGCCAACCTGGTGCCTTGGCAGCAGCTGTGCCAGCGCACCGGTGCGACGCTGCGCTGGTTCCCGGTCACCGGCGAGGGCCGGGTCGACCTCTCCGACATCGGGACCCTGATCAGCGAGCGGACCAAGGTCGTCGCCGTCACCCATCAGTCCAACGTGAGCGGCGCGATGCCGCCAGTACAGGCGATCGCCGCGGCCGCGCACGCGGTCGGTGCGATCGTGGTAGTCGACGCGGCCCAGTCCGTGCCGCACCATCCGGTCCGCGTGGGCGAGACCGGGGCGGACCTGCTGTTCTTTTCTGGGCACAAGATGCTGGCACCGACCGGGGTGGGCGTGCTGTGGGGGCGCGCCGACCTGCTCGAGGCGATGCCGCCGTTCATCACCGGCGGGTCGATGATCGAGGTCGTCCGGATGGAGGGCTCCACTTTCCTGCCGCCGCCGCAGCGGTTCGAGGCTGGCGTCCCCGCGGTCGCGCAGGCTGTCGGACTGGCCGCTGCCTGCGATTACCTGGACGCGATAGGCATGGAGAAGATCGCCGAGCACGAGCGGATGCTCACCGCGCGAGCCATCGAGGCGCTGACCGCGATCGGCGGGGTCCGGATTCTCGGGCCGCTGAACACTGATATGCGCGGCGGCGCTGTCTCGTTCGAGGTCGACCAGGTGCACCCGCACGACGTCGGCCAGGTGCTCGACGAGCTTGGCATCGCGGTGCGCACCGGGCACCACTGCGCGTGGCCACTGCACCGGGCGCTCGGCGTGCAGGCATCCACCAGGGCAAGCTTCTACCTCTACAACTCCCCCGACGAGGTCGACGCACTCGCCGACGGGATCAGGACGGCGCAGAAGTTCTTCGGGGTGGCATAACGTCTGCGAAGAGTACGTTAGGGAGCAGAGTGCAGCTGGAGTCGATGTACCAGGAAATCATCCTGGACCACTACCGGCACCCGCACCATAAGGGCCTGCGGGAGCCGTTCGACGCGCAAGTGCACCACGTCAACCCGACCTGCGGTGACGAGGTCACACTGCGCGTGACGCTCAAGGCCGCCGCCGGCGAGCCTGCCGTGGCCGACGTGTCCTACGACGCGCTCGGCTGCTCGATCAGCCAGGCAAGCGTCTCGGTGATGACCGACCTGCTGATCGGAAAGCCGGTCAGCGAGGCGATGGACATCTGCGGCTCGTTCCTCGAGCTGATGCACTCGCGAGACGCGGCCGAGCCCGACGAGGACGTACTCGGTGACGCGGTGGTCTTTACGGGCGTTGCGAAATACCCTGCCCGGATCAAATGCGCGCTGCTTGGCTGGATGGCATGGAAAGACGCGACCGCGCAGGCGCTTGCTGACCTGGAGAAGGAGTAACGACGATGACGCAGCCGAACGCTGGCACCCAGATAGAGGGCGCGGACCTGTCCGGCCTGGACGGCGGCACCGGCCCGGAGATGGACGACCTGCTCGAGGCACTGCGCGATGTCGTCGACCCTGAGCTCGGGGTCAACGTCGTCGACCTTGGCCTGGTCTACGGCGTCAGCGTGGATCCGGACAGGGTCGCCACCATCGACATGACGCTGACCAGCGCGGCATGCCCGCTGACCGACGTGATCGAGGATCAGACACAGGTGGCGCTTGACGGGCTGGTCAGCGACGTCAGGATCAACTGGGTCTGGCTGCCGCCGTGGGGTCCGGAGAAAATCACCGAGGACGGTCGCGAGCAATTGCGCGCGCTTGGATTCAACGTATGAGGGCAGAAAACCCGGCATGAAGCCAGGGGCGCTGTACCTAGTCTGCTGTGCGGCGCCCCCGGCGCTGAAGTCGGAGGGTCTCATCGTCAGGGCGCAGTCCCGCGGCTGGGACGTCTGCGTGATCTGCACGCCTACCGCCGCTCGCTGGATGCAGCCCGACCTGCCCGCGCTGGCCAACCTGACCAGGCACCCGGTCCGCAGTCAGTACAAGCTGCCAGACGAGCCCGACGTGCTTCCGCCCGCCGACGCCATCCTGGTCGCGCCGGCGACGGCCAACACCATCAGCAAGTGGGCGCTGGGGATCAGCGACACCCTGGCACTCGGCCTGATCACCGAGGCGACCGGGCTGCGCCTTCCGCTGGTCGCCCTGCCCAGCCTCAGCCAGGGGCAGGCCGCGCACCCGGCCTTCGCGCGCAGCGTCGAGTTCCTGCGGTCCGCCGGCGTCGCCATCCTGCTCGGCGACCCGCTCCGGCCCACCCCGAGTCCCGATAGCTGGGACGAGGCTCTGAACGAGGTTGACGTGCGAATGTCGGTCCGGTCGGGCTAGCCGAACCAGGCCGCTACCCTCGAACCGTGGCCGAGCCGAGCACGCCGTCGCGGCGGATCGAAGTAGCACCGGACCGGCTGGCAGGGTGGATCGAGTCGTTCGGCCGCCGGCATGGCGGCTCCCTGACCGGCCAGTATTCGCCCGATGCCGTGACCTTCACGGCCGCCGACGGGGCCATCGCCCGGTGCGCAGTACCGTTCCCGCCGCTCGCCGATGGTTCGGCGGGGGAGCCACTGAGCCTGGCCGCGCGAGTCGCCGGCCATGCGCAGGCAGACCGGATCGTCGGCGTCTTGCTTGTGCGGCTCGGCGGCTACGCGGCGGGGGTGTTCACCGGCCCGGGGCCCGTGCTCGCCGCGTCCAAGGTGGGCAGCAGGCTCGTGCACGGTCGCAGCGCGGCCGGCGGGCAGTCGCAGCTGAGGTTCGCCCGGCGGCGGGAGAAGCAGGCGCGTGAGGCGCTCGACGAGGCCGCGGACAAGGCCGCCGCGGTCTTCCGCCCGTTCCGGCTCGACGCGTTCGTGCTGGGCGGGGACCGCCGCACGATGGCGGGGCTCAGGCACGACAACCGCCTCGCGCCGTACTTCCCGGTCGCGGTCGAGCGGTTCCTCACCGTTCCCGACCCGAAGCTGACGGTCCTGCGGGACACCCCGCGCCTGTTCCGCGCGATCAGGATCACCCTGACCGAGCCCGCTGCCTAGCGGCACCGGCCCCTCCTGGCTCGCAGGCTGAGGCCGCCGCAGCTACTTATGCGGGGATCTGGGTACTGTTACTCGCGGTACCGCACCGATCCTGCCCGACCGGTCGCAGGCGGGGCCGTACGCTCAGGCTTGGAGGGCCAGGATGCAGAAGCTCTCGTTGGAAGCGCTCGCTCGTGAACTGCTCGGTCGTGCCGCTGACGGCTCGAACGGCCGCACCGCGCAGACCGTCGTGGGCGGGCACGAGCGAGTGCTGCGCCAGGTGGTCATGGCCATGGTCGCGGGCTCAGTTCTCGCCGAGCACGAGAGCCCGGGGGAGGGCAGCGTGTTCGTGCTGCGGGGCCGGGTCCGGCTGGCAGCGGGCGGCGATTCCTGGGAGGGCCGCAGCGGCGACCTGCTCGTCATCCCTGACGCGCGGCACAGTCTCGAGGCCGTGGAGGATTCCGCCGTGCTCATGACGGTCGCCAAGGCGGGATGACCGGGGCGGCAGATCCTCAGTCCGCGATCTCGGATCGGTCGCCGGCCCACAGTGTATGGAACGATCCCTCCCGGTCCACCCGCCGGTACGTGTGCGCGCCGAAGTTGTCGCGCAGGCCCTGGATCAGCGCCGCCGGCAGCCGGTCGCGGCGCAGTCCGTCGTAGTAGGCCAGCGACGAGGCGAACGCCGGGACCGGCACTCCAGCCAGGGCTGCATCGGCCACGACCCGCCGCCAGCTCTGAACTCCCGCGGAGACTGCCTGGGCGAAATACGGAGCGACGAGCAGGCTGGGCAGCGCCGGGTCCTGCTCGTAGGCCTCTTCGATCCGGTTGAGGAACCTGGCGCGGATGATGCACCCGCCACGCCAGATCGTCGCCATCGCACCCCGGTCGATATTCCAGCCGTACTCGTCGCTGCCTGCCGCGATGTGGTCGAACCCCTGGGCGTAGGCGACGACCTTGGACGCGTAGAGCGCCTTGCGCACGTCCTCGGTAAAGGCGTCCTTGTCGTCGACCGCCCACGGGTTCAGGTCGCTGGTGAAGGCCTGCCTGGCGGCCGCGCGCTGGTCCGCGTGCCCGGACAGCGAGCGGGCGAACGTCGCCTCGGCGATGCCCGTGATCGGGATGCCGAGGTCAAGCGCGCTCTGCACGGTCCAGCGGCCGGTGCCCTTCTGCTCGGCCTGGTCGAGCACGACGTCGACGAACGGCAGGCCGGTCGCGGCGTCGGCGTGACCGAGCACGTCGGCGGTGATCTCGATCAGGAACGACTCGAGGTCGCCTTCGTTCCAGGTGCGGAAGGTGTCGGCGAGCTGGGCGGGGGTTGCCCCGGTGCCCGCCCTGAGCAGGTCGTAGGCCTCGGCTATGAGCTGCATGTCGGCGTACTCGATGCCGTTATGCACCATCTTCACGAAGTGCCCGGCGCCGTCCGGCCCGACGTGCACGCAGCATGGAGTCCCGTCGACCTGCGCCGCGATTGACTCGAACATCGGCCCGAGCGTCCGGTAGGACTCGGCCGAGCCGCCCGGCATGATGCTCGGCCCGTTCAGCGCGCCTTCCTCGCCTCCTGACACGCCCGCGCCGACGAAGTGCAGTCCGCGGGAGCGCAGTTCGGCCTCCCGGCGGCGGGTATCGGCGTAGTGCGCGTTGCCGCAGTCGATCACGATGTCGCCCGCGTCGAGCAGCGGCACCAGTTCGGAGATCACGGCATCGGTCGGCTGGCCGGCCTTGACCATGACGATGATGGCCCGCGGCCGCCGCAGCGAGCTGACGAAGTCCGCCATCGACTCCGAGGCGATGAAGGTCCCCTCGTCGCCATGATCGCCGACCAGGCTCGCGGTGCGCTCGTAGGTCCGGTTGTGCAGGGCGACCCGGTAGCCGTGCCTGGCGAGGTTCCTGGCCAGGTTGCGGCCCATCACGGCCAGCCCGGTGACGCCGATCTGCGCGGATCCCCGGTTGTCGCTCATGTGCACTCCGTCCTGGGTGTCATCGTCGTCCTATTGTCCGTGCGCTGGCCGGCCACGCGGGACACGGGCAGCTGGTTAGGCCACACCAGCACCTGTTGCTACACTGGGCGGGTCATGATGCGGCAGCTGCTTCTTCGCGGCCGCGGCGAGGCCCGGTAACCAGACCGGTCGGCCCCTCGTCGCGGGGGTCTTGTGCT
>DASWAA010000054.1:0-8279 GCA_036391385.1 Streptosporangiaceae bacterium | reverse complement strand
CCGGGACCAGCGGCAGGATGCACGGGGACAGGAAAGTCACGGCTCCGGCAGCCGCCGCGACCGGGATCGCGAGCAGCAGCGGCCCGGAGAAGACCAGGTTGCCGACGCCGCTCATCGGTCTCCTTCCGTTGCCTGGTACCGGTGCTCTTGCTCGGCTATAACTTATCCGGCGCCGCTGCTGCTCTGCTCAGGCTGGGTCGAACTGCGATCGAACGCGGTTCGGATGGCGACGCGCAGATCGATCACACTCGGCGAAGCTGGCTGAACTCGGTGAACCTGGCTGAACTCGGCGGCCCGCAGCCCGCGCGCGGATTAGGTTGCTCACGATGGCCGAGCGCAGAACCTCGCCGTAGCTTTCTGCGTTTGAGTCGGCGGGGCGGCAGCTTCTCCGCTCAGCCCGGCGAGCGAGGAAGGCGGGCGGGCGGATTGGGACGGCAGGCCGAGGTCGAGGAGTTCTCGGCCTTCGTCGCCGGGTCTCAGGCCCGGATCGTCCGGATCGGCGAACTGCTCACCGGGGACCGCGGCCGCGGCGAGGACCTGGCTCAGCACGGCTTCACGCAGGCCTACGCGGCCTGGCGGCGCATACGCGACGGCGACCCTGAGGCGTACGTGCGGCGCTGCATGGTCAACGCTCACACCGACTGGTGGCGCCGCAGGTACTGGCGCGAGCAGCCGACGGATGTCCTTCCCGAGCGGACCGACGGCACCGACGTCATCGCGGCGGCAGCCGATCGAGAGGTGGTGCTGCGGGCGCTGTCCAGGCTCACCATGCGGGAACGGATCGTGCTCGTCCTGCGGTACTACCTGGACCTGTCGGAGCAGCAGATCGCGACCGAGCTGAAGATCGCGCCCGGCACGGTGAAGAGCGCGGCAGCGCGAGCCCTGGCCAAGCTCCGCGCCGACGCCGAACTGCGGGAGGAGACGATCAGATGAGCACTGCCCCTGCGGACCGGGCCTGCCCGGCGAACCTGCATTACCCGGACGAGCAGCCCGTCCGTCTCGACGTCAGCGCGATCATGACCCGCGGCACCCGGATCCGCCGCCGCCGGCTCGCCACCCGGGTCGCTGGCGCCGCGGTGGCGTTCGCCGTCGTGCCGGGAGCGATCGTCTTGACCCGGCAGCCGACGACGACACTGCACGGGACCTTGGCCGCTCCGGATACCGGCCGGAGGTTCGGCCAGCACCACCCGAACACTTTGAGGGCGAGCAGTGACCAGGCCACAGGGGTACGGGCCACGATCCAGACCCGGGTGGCAGCCTCGGCCACCCTGCCGCAGGGATACGACCCGATCATTTCCCTGGCCGGCGACCAGAGCGGCGACGGAGTCTGGTTCTGGGGCGAGTCGTCGCAGCTCAAGGTGTACCACCTGAGCCGGGACGGCCAGCTGAAGACCTGGTCCGTGCTTCCGCTGACCGAGAGCCTGCGCGTCGGCGGGGCCGCGGGCTTCGCCGTCACTAGTGCAGGGGTCGTGTGGCTAGGCCTCAACACGACCCTGATCAGCCTGGATACCAGGACCGGCCAGGTGCGCAGCTGGCAGATCCCGGCCCCCAGCGGGAATCCTGCGGCGGCCAGTTATGGGCCGCCAGGCTCGAACGCCAGCTACGAGGTGCAGGCGCTTGCCGCGGCCCCCGGCGGGGACGTGGCCGTCGCGAAGGTGAGATCGAGCAGCGTCCAGGTGCTCGACCCAGCGACCGGGCGGTTCCACCAGGTCATGATGCCGTCGCAGGACGATGCGCCGGTAGCGCTCGGGTTCGCGCGTGACGGCGCGCTCGGCGTCGGCTACCAGCACGTGGGCAAGCCGAACGGATCCGGCGTCGTCGTCGACCCGGTCAGCGGCCCGATCCTGGTGCGAGCCGTCACGGACTCCACGGCCGTGGCGCCCTATGGCGCGGCTGGCCTGCTAGTGGGCGAGGGCCGGCCCGAGGTAGTGTCCGCCACCGGAGCTGTCCGGCCGCTGGCTCTCCCCGTCGACCCGATCGGTCTGACCGCCTTTCCAGCGCCCCCTGCGCCGCTGCCTGGAGGCCGGCTCGCCACTGTGGTGCACGCCGGGATCCTGACCTTTCCGGCCGGGGCCACGTCCGTGGCGCAGGTCAGGGCGCGGTCGGTGTTCTACCAGGCGCCGGTGGTCCGATGCCCGCCGGTAATGCCGTCGGGCGCTGGCGGGCCCCTTCCATCGGCCACTGCCTATCCCGGGCCGTGCTACCTGCCCATCCAGCTACTCGCGACCGACGCCCGCGGCGACTTCTGGGTCGTCGGCGGCTCGGGCCAGACTGTCGACCTGCTCGTCCCGCGGTAGCCCGACGTCCCGCTTGCCGACGCCCGCTAGCCGAGCTCGCGGAGAGCGTCTTCCACCGCACGGTGGAACGTCGGATACGCGTAGATCATCTCCCGCATCCGCCGGACCGGCACCTGCGCGTGCACGGCCAGCGTCAGCATGCTGAGCACCTCGCCGCCGACCGGGCCTGCCGACGTTGCCCCGACGAGCCTGCCGGTGCCGGCGTCCTCCACTAGCTTGATGAAGCCCTCGTTCCCGGCCTTGTGGATCCAGCCACGGGCCGACGACGGGATCTGGCTCAGGCCGGTGCGCACCTCCACATCGTGTTCCATGGCCTGCGCCTGCGTCAGGCCGACCGAGCCGATCTCCGGGTCGGTGAACGTCACCCTCGGTATCGCGTGGTACTCGGCCGCGTGATGGTCGGTGCCGAGGATGTCGGCGACGACGATCCCGGCGTGATACATCGACATGTGCGTGAACGCGCCGTGCCCCACGATGTCACCGATCGCCCAGACTCCGGGGGCGGCGCGCATCCGGTCGTCGACCCCGATCACGCGGGCGTTCTCGTCGATGCCGACAGCGCCGGCCCCGACGGCCGCCAGGTCGGCACGCCGTCCGGTGGCCACGAGCAGCCGTCCGGCCGTCAGGGCCTCGCCGCTGGCCAGCGTCACCCGGAAGATGTCGCCCTCGTGGCTGATCTCGCTCGCCGCGACGCCGGTCCTGACCCCGATGCCCTCGGCCCCGAAGGCCCGCGCGAGCAGGTCGCCAGCCTCGGGCTCCTCCAGGGGCAGCAACTGGCTCAGTGCCTCGACGACGGTCACCTGGGCGCCGAACCTGGCGAACACCTGGGCAAGCTCGGCGCCGATGGCTCCGCCGCCGAGCACGATCAGTGACGAGGGCACCTCGGTCGCCCGGACGGCATCCTGATTCGTCCAGAACGGCGTGCCGTGCAGGCCGGGGATCGGCGGGATGGCCGGCGCCGTGCCGGTCGCGATCACGATGCCGCGCCTGGCCCGCAGTTTGTCCTGGCCGACCTGGACCTCGCCTGGCGCGACGATCCGGCCGGTGCCGCGGAACAGGTGACCGCCCTTGCCGGCGAACCGGTCGGCCGCCACCGTGTCGTCCCAGTTGTCGGTCGCCTCGTCCCTGATCCGCCTGGCCACAGGTTCCCACTGCGGCTCGACCGATGCCTGGCCCGCCATGCCGGGGATCCGGCCCGCCTCGGCGAGCAGGTTTCCGGCCCGGATCATCATCTTGGACGGCACGCAGCCGTAGTACGGGCACTCACCGCCGACCAGCCGCGACTCGACGCCGGCGACCGCGAGCCCGGCCTCGGCCAGGCGCCCGGCCGCCTCCTCACCGCCGGGGCCCATGCCGATGACTATGACGTCGAACTCCTGGTCGCTCACTGCGGCCCTCCAGCACTGTCAGACGCATCTGCTAGGGATAGAGGACAAGCACATCAGGGAATGACACCGGCCGAACAGCAGTTAGCAGCTTCAGTGCCCGGCGCCGCCCGAGATTGCCAGGGAGATGGTGATTGAGCTGCCCGTCGACACAGAGCGCGCTGCCCGACGTTCCAGGCCGCCGCTGACCGAAGAGGACGCTGAGCGACTTATAAGGGCAATTTGCTTCAAGACGGGCCCGCCCGGAGTGGTCGGGGCCGAGCTTGAGTGGCTCGTCCGAGATGTAGCTGAGCCATCACGTCCCGTCATTCCCGATCAAGTCGGGCATATTCTGAGCTCCCTCAGGGAGCCCGGAGCACTCCCCGGCGCCGGCTTGCTGACCCAGGAACCAGGTGGTCAGGTCGAGCTCAGCACCGCGCCGGCTGCGAACCTGAGCGAGTGCGTCGCCGCGGCGAGCGGCGACCTCGCTGTTCTGCGCGAGGCCTTCGGCCGGGAGGGCCTGTCGCTCACTGGCAACGGCATCGATCCCTACCGCCGCCCGAGCCGCATTCTCGATCTGCCCCGGTACACGGCCATGGAGCAGTACTTCGACCGGCTCGGGCACTGGGGCAGGCTGATGATGTGCAGCACGGCGTCCGTGCAGGTCTGCGTGGATGCCGGCCTGGACCGCGATGGTGCCTCGGGCTATGCCTTCCGGTGGCGGCTGCTGCACGCGCTCGGACCAGTCCTGGTGGCCACGTTCGCCAACTCGCCGCTGCGGCGCGGTAAGCCGACCGGCTGGAAATGCACGCGCCAGCTGGTCTGGTCCCGGCTTGACCCGTGCCGCACGCACTCACCGCCTGGCGCCGAGCCGCACTCGGCGGATGGCGGCGATCCGCGCGACGGCTGGGTCAGCTACGCGATGGACGCCGACGTGCTCTGCCTTCGCCGTCCCGACGGCGAGCAGTGGACCGTGCCCGCCGGGCTCTCGCTGCGGGACTGGCTGAACGGCGCCCACGAGCCTGGCCCGACGGCGGACGACCTGACCTATCACCTGTCCACGCTGTTCCCGCCGGTACGGCCACGCGGTCACCTGGAGCTGCGGATGATCGACGCGCAGCCCGGCGACGGCTGGATCGTCCCGGTTGCCCTGGTCACGGCGCTGGTCGACGATCCGGTCGCAGCCGATGCGGCGATGGCGGCAACAGAACCGGTGTGGAGATGGCCGATCCCGCGGCCGAGGGAACTGGAGCCAAGGCGGGAACAATCGGACTGTGCAGGGGAGTCCAGGCAGGAAAGCCCATGGCTGCGCGCGGCCAGGAACGGGCTGGCCGATCCGGTGCTCGCCCGTGCCGCCAGTCAGTGCTTCGAGGCCGCGAGTGCCTCGCTGGCCCGCTCGGACGCGCCGCCGCACATCACTGCCGCGGTCGCCGAGTTCGCCGACCGGTACGTCCTGCGGGGCCGGTGCCCAGCCGACGACGTTCTCGACACCATCCCAACCACCCTGGAGGGCCCTTCATGACCGTCGTCGCCAACGCCGAAACGCTGCGCAACGAGATCGCCGCACGGCTGCTCGCCGCCAGGACGAGGACCCAGGGGCTGACCGACTGTCTGAACGAGGACGATCTGATCCGCCAGCATTCGCCGCTGATGTCGCCGCTGGTCTGGGACCTTGCGCACATCGCCAACCAGGAGGAACTGTGGCTGCTTCGCGGTGTCGGCGGCCGGGACCCGATGCATCCCGAGATAGACCCGCTCTATGACGCCTTCGAGCACCCGCGGGCTGAGCGCCCGAGCCTGCCGCTGCTGCCGCCAGGCGAGGCGCGCAGCTACGCCGGCGAGGTCCGAGGCCGCGTGCTCGACCTGATCGAGCGGGTCAGCTTCACGACTGGTCCGCTGGTCGACAAGGGATTCGTCTTCGGCATGATCGCCCAGCACGAGCAGCAGCACGACGAGACGATGCTGGCGACCCATCAGCTCAGGAAGGGCGCGGCCGTGCTGACCGCTCCGCCGCCCGCGCCGCAGGCCGCCGACGTGCTGCGGCTGCCCGCGGAGGTGCTGATCCCGGGCGGTCCGTTCACGATGGGCACGTCGACCGAGCCGTGGGCGCTGGACAACGAGCGTCCCGCCCACATAGTCGACCTGCTGCCGTTCTACCTGGACACGACGCCGGTCACGAACGCCGCCTATCTGGAGTTCATCGCCGACGGCGGCTACTACGAGGAGCGGGTGTGGTCCGAGGCCGGGTGGGAGTACCGGCAGCGGGCCAGGCTCACCGCCCCGCTGTTCTGGGAACAGGGCGGCAGCGGCCAGTGGCTGCGCCGCAGGTTCGGCCTGACCGAGCCGGTCCCGCCCAGCGAGCCAGTCATGCACGTGAGCTGGTACGAGGCCGACGCCTACGCCCGCTGGGCCGGCCGGCGGCTGCCAAGCGAGGCCGAGTGGGAGAAGGCCGCCCGTTTCGACCCGGCATCGGGCCGGTCCCGCCGCTACCCGTGGGGGGACGAGGACCCGACTCCGGCCCTGGCGAACCTCGGCCAGCGGCACCTGCAGCCTGCGCCTGCCGGCTCGTACCAGGACGGCGCGGCACCGTCCGGCGCCAGGCAGCTGATCGGCGACGTGTGGGAGTGGACAGCCAGCGACTTCCTGCCCTATCCGGGCTTTGTGGCCTACCCGTACAAGGAGTACTCCGAGGTGTTCTTCGGCGGCGACTACAAGGTGCTGCGCGGTGGTGCGTTCTCCGCCGACCAGGTCGCGTGCCGGGGGACATTCCGGAACTGGGACTATCCGATCAGGCGGCAGATATTCAGCGGTTTCCGCACCGCTCGTGACGCGGACTTCCTCTGATGTGCAGGCACTTCGCCTACATCGGTGAGCAGGTGACCATCAAGGAACTGCTGCTCGATCCGCCGCACGGCCTGGTCGAGCAGGCCTGGCGGCCGCGCAGGCAGCGGCACGGCACGATGAACGTCGACGGGTTCGGCATCGGCTGGTACACCGACGGGGACCCGGCTCCGGCCAGGTACCGGCGCGGCGGGCCGATCTGGGCCGACGAATGCCTGCCAGACCTGGCCCGGGTCACCCGCACCCGGGCGATGCTCGGCGCGGTCCGCTCGGCATCGGTCGGTACCGACCCTGGCTCGTCCGCGGCCGCACCGTATTCCGACGGCCGATGGCTCTTCAGTCTTAACGGAGCGCTCGTTGGCTGGTCGAAGGCGGCGGGCGGGTCGGCTGCCGGCCGGCGCAGGACGACCCGGGCGGCTAGGCTCAGGCAGGCCGACGGATCGCGCGGCCCGTTCGGGCCGGCCGTGTCGTCCGCACCGGCAGGGGCGCCCGAGCCGTCACCGGAGTGGGCGGGATCGCCGGGATCAGAGGAAGAGGCCGGGCTGAACGGGCAGGCCGGGCCGAACGGGCAGGCCGGGCAGGCCGGGGCCGGATCCGCCGCCAGGCCCGATCAGGCCGCGCTGGCGCTCGCACAGGCCAGGGCCGAGGCAGCCGGCGAGCCGCTCACCGAGCCGGCTCCGGTCGCCCCGGTCACCAGCCTCAGCGACGCCGCGGGGGCCGTGCTCCGGCTCGCCGAGCGGGTCCCTGCGGCTGACCTGCTTGGCCTGCAAAGCCGCTGTGACTCGGCGCTGCTGTGGGCGATGGTGCAGATCAGGCTGCGAGAGGGAGAGGGACCGGCCGAGGCGCTAGCCGGGACGATCGCCGACGCCACGGAGGCCGGCGTGACCGGCCGGTTCAACCTGCTGCTGACCGACGGCAAGGTGATCGCGGCTACCGCCGCCGGGGACACGCTGTGCTACCGCCGCGACAGCGCCGGAGTCCTGGTCGCCTCCGAGCCGTCCGACGACGACCCAGGCTGGCAGGACGTCCCCGACGGCAGCGTGCTCGAGGCGACGCGAGCGGCTGTCGTGGTCCGGCCGCTGCTGCTGACGAGCGGGCAGGCTGACCGGTTCGCACCGGTCAGCACTTCGAACAGCGCAACCCATCCGAGCCGGGAGGCAACCAGCCGATGACGAGCATCGAGATCGACAAGCGACTGCCCGACGGGTTCTTCGAGGCATCGCTCCGCGCCGACGTGCTGGCCGGACTGACGGCGACACCCAAGTCACTGCCGCCGAAGTGGTTCTACGACGAGCGCGGCAGCGAGCTGTTCGACAAGATCACGCTGCTTGACGAGTACTACCCGACGCGCGCCGAACGGGAGATCCTGGCGGCAGCCGCCGCCGACATCGCCGCGGCGACCCGGTCCTGCACGCTCGTCGAACTCGGCTCGGGGTCGGCCGAGAAGACCAGGCTGCTGCTTGACGCGCTGTCGGAGGTCGGCACGCTCACCGAGTACGTGCCGGTCGACGTCAGCGAGTCGGCACTGGTCACGGCGGCGGACCGGATGCTGGCGAGGTATCCGAGCCTGCGCGTCCAAGCGGTACTGTCCGACTTCACCGAGCACCTCGGCCTGCCTGCCTCGGGCGGTCCGAAGCTGGTCGTGTTCCTCGGCGGGACGATCGGCAACCTGCTGCCGCGCGAGCGGGCTGAGTTCCTCGCCCTGGTGCGCGCGGGGCTGCGGGACGGCGACGCGCTGCTGCTCGGCACCGACCTGGTGAAGGACCCGGCCGTGCTG